>DYWZ01000061.1 GCA_020742395.1 Enterococcus columbae | reverse complement strand
TGGAAGCAGATAAATTCTATCCAAGTTCTAAGTTATGCCATAAATGTGGGCATAAAAAAGTAGACTTAAAATTATCAGACCGCACGTACCATTGTGATAAATGTGGATATATAGCGGATAGAGATTATAATACAAGTCTGAATTTAGCAAGTTATAGTGCGTAATCTACGAGCTTCTACTGAAACAAAACAGAAACGTAGATATGTAGGATTCGTTGTATCCGAATTAACGCCTGCGGAGTGTTAAAGCAAACGAGAGTAGCGAGCAAGTGGCAAAATCGGACACCTAGAAACAGGAAATAAACATCAATCTGACAACTTGTATAGTTGGTTAGAAATATTTATAGATTTTTGGCAACGGAGTATCAATGGTGGCAAATAAAGAATATTTGCGGCAACGCATAATTGATGCTGCTGAACAGTTATTTATGCTACAAGGGTTTGCGGCTACTTCGACTAGACAGATTGCAGAAAAAGTCGGCATTACCCAACCAAATTTGTATTATCATTTTCCAAACAAAGAAGAAATCTATATTTGTGTTTTGGAATCTATTTCGCAGAAAGTAGCAAGGGAATTAAATGAATTAGCCTTAAAAGATTGGTCATTAAAAGAAAAACTGATTGCAATGGTTGATTTTTTACAAACCGAATATCCTTTTGATTTTTCACAGATGTTTAAAGATATCCATCGCGCGTTGCCTCGTGAATCAGCGACACGATTAATGGTTATTTGGCGAGACTCTTTTCAGGCACCTTTTGTTCGGGTTTTAAAAAGTAGTGAATTACCTTTGTGTGAAGGAATTAAAGAGGAAGTGATTGTTGTACAATTATTTACCGTACTTTCGACTTATATGATGTTTAAATCACCTAGTGGCCATTCCAAAAAACAAATTCCGCTTGATCAAGCGATCGATTTATTTTTATATGGAGTAGTTGCACGCTAAGATTCATTTAGTTTCTTCATCTAGGGTAGCAAATTTTTAATCGCACGGTGAATTGATTTGGGGCAGTAGGTTGTTTAATTAGAACATTGATTTTAGGTTGCATTTTTTGCTAATTATAAAAAATTTCTGTATAATTAAGGTCAATATTAGTCAAGGAAGGTGCGAGATAATGAACAATCACAATACTTCTGATTTAATTGAAGCTTATTTGAAGAAGTTTTTGGAAGAACAGGCAATGATTGAAATTCGGCGAGCCGAAATGGCAGATTTATTTGATTGTGTACCTTCACAAATTAACTATGTAATCAATACTCGATTTACCGTTCAAAAAGGCTATAATGTGGAGAGTAAACGTGGTGGTGGTGGCTATATACGAATTGAAAAGGTACGTATCAGTAATCATCAAAGTTTTTTAAGCCAAATGGATGCCTTGTTTACGGATAGTTTATCTGAAAAAGATGCACAATCAATTATCCAAAAACTATACGAAGAAGAGTTATTGACTCAAAAAGAAGGTCATTTATTGTTATCGTTGATTACCAAACAAGTATTAGGTAAGGAAGACAATGAAAATAAAATACGCGCTAATTTGATGCACGCTTTATTACAAAGGTTAAGTTACGAGATATAGGAGGGATGTAAAATGGAAGAATTATTCACGCCCAGAGCCAAAGAGGTATTGATGATTGCCCAAGAAGAGGCGAAGCTTTTTAGACATCAGACAATTGGCTCAGAACATTTATTGTTGGCTTTAGTCATTGAAGAAGAAGGTATTGCGGGTAAAACTTTACGAGAGATGAATATTCAAGAGTCAGATATTCGTGAAGAAATTGAGCATTTTACTGGCTATGGTATTATGAAAAGTTATCCTGAGAATTATTTTCTACCTTATTCACCAAGGGTAAAACAAATTATCGCTTATGCTAATGATGAAGCTAGACGTTCGGGTTCGCCCAAAATAGGGACTGAGCACTTGTTGTTAGGGCTATTGCGTGACGAAGAAATCTTAGCCTCAAGAATTATGCTGAATTTAGGCTTGAGTTTATCTAGAATGCGTCAGCTTTTAAAGAAAAAAATGGGCTTGGGTGAACAAAATCATTCACCAAACGGCATTCCTAATGTTCGTCGCAAGGCACAAAATCAAACAAAAGTCGAGTCGATGGAAGGCACACCAACTCTAGATGCCTTAGCACGTGATTTAACGCGTTTAGCTTTTGAACAACGTTTGGATCCAGTGGTTGGGCGTAACATGGAAGTTCGTCGTTTAATTCAAGTATTGAGTCGCCGAACGAAAAATAATCCTGTTTTAGTAGGGGAACCTGGTGTTGGTAAGACCGCTATTGTTGAAGGATTAGCACAGCGTATTGTGATGGGCGAAGTACCTGAAGATATGCAAAGAAAGCGCGTGATGATGCTAGATATGGGCGCTTTGGTTGCGGGCACTAAATTTCGCGGAGAATTCGAAGAACGCATGAAGAAGATTATCGATGAAATTTATCAAGATGGCAAGATTATTTTGTTTATCGATGAAATTCATACGTTAATCGGTGCTGGTAGTGCAGAAGGTTCAGTAGATGCCTCTAATATCTTAAAACCAGCACTAGCTCGCGGTGAGCTGCAATTAATTGGTGCGACGACTTTAAATGAATATCAAAAATATATCGAAAAAGATAGTGCATTTGAACGGCGCTTAGCTCGAGTACAAGTTGATGAACCAACTGCTGAAGAAGCTGTTCAAATTTTAAAAGGTTTACGTGCAAGATATGAATCACACCATGGGTTGACCATTTCTGATGAAGCAATTGAATCGGCAGTTCAAATGTCAGTTCGTTATATCCATTCGCGTCAATTACCAGATAAAGCCATTGACTTGATGGATGAATCAGCGGCTAAGGTTCGTTTAGATACAGCTTCTCAGCCTTCAAAAGTTAGTCAATTACAACTAGAGTTGGCGCAAATTGTGACGGAAAAAGAAAAAGCCATTTATAATCAATCTTTTGAAGAAGCTGCTAAATTGCGATTAACGGAAAAGAAATTAAGTGAAAAATTGATTAAGGAAATGGAAAAAGAAGAAGCCCTTAGTCAGGAAAATGGTAAAGTAGTTGGTGCACAAGACGTTGCTGAAGTCGTTTCTGAGTGGACGGGCGTCCCTGTTCAACAAATTGCTAAAAAAGAAAGCCAACGTCTACTTGATTTAGAAAAGATTTTACATCAACGTGTCGTTGGTCAAGATAAGGCAGTTGAAGCAATTGCTCGTGCAATTCGCCGCGCTCGCAGTGGCTTAAAAGATCCGAATCGACCAATTGGTTCATTTATGTTTTTAGGCCCAACCGGTGTCGGTAAAACTGAATTGGCCAAAGCTTTAGCGCAAGCAATGTTTGGTAGTGAAGATGCCTTAATTAGAGTAGATATGTCAGAATTTATGGAGAAATACTCAACTTCTCGATTAATTGGTTCACCTCCGGGTTATGTTGGCTATGAAGAAGGAGGCCAATTAACAGAAAAAGTCCGTACCAAACCATATTCGGTTATCTTACTTGATGAGGTTGAAAAAGCCCATCCGGATATTTTTAACATTTTATTACAAGTATTAGATGATGGTTACCTAACAGATGCGAAAGGGCGTCGGGTTGATTTTAGAAATACGATTTTGATTATGACATCGAATATTGGTGCTACACAATTACGAGAAGAAAAAAGTGTTGGTTTCAATGCGGTTGATCGATCGAAAGACTATCGAGCGATGGAAAAACGTATTCTAGAAGAGTTGAAGAAAACTTATCGACCAGAATTTCTTAACCGAATTGACGAAACGGTTGTATTCCGTTCGTTAGTAGAAAGTGAAATTCATGAAATTGTTAAAATTATGAGCAAGCAAATCGTTGCTCGCTTAAAAGAGCAAGGAATTGAATTAAAAATCACACCGGCTGCAATTGATGTTATCGGCAAAGCTGGTTTTGATCCAGAATATGGCGCAAGACCTATTCGTCGAGCTTTACAAAAGCAAATTGAAGATCGGTTAAGTGAAGCTTTATTATCTGGTCAAGTACAACTAGGGGATAAAGTAACCATTGGTGCATCTAAAGGGCAAATTACGTTAAATGTAAAGGATGCTTTGGCACAAACCACATTAGATGCATTGACAGCTTCCAAAAGTTAAGGAATAATAAATAAAGGCTGGTCCTAAACAAAAGATGATGATCATCCGTTTGTTATAGGACTAGCCTATTTTAATAGAGTCGTTTTTTAATAGTTTTATAGGGAAATTGTGATCTTGAATTTATGTCGTTGTATGGAGATTTTTGATCAATCATTGCCTATTTGATAGTATGGAAAATCTAGCTACATAATTGTCGTTTTTATGTCGTTGTATGGAGGTTTTTATTTGTTTGTCGTTTGAACAAATAATTCCTTGGATATATTTAAGTGTAGTAGATTGATCAAGCAATGAATGATTATGGATGTACGGCAAGTTGATTGGTTTAGGTTCACAATTTCCTTTTATATCTAACCTTCAGTTAAAACTGATTCAACTACTCAAATTGTATACATCTGTTAAATTTAATAGAATTTTCTTTATTTAGTCGTTGGTAAATAAAGAAAGGGCCTCACCTCGTTTAATCATCAATTGTAACCTCTACTAAAATAGATGATTTAGAGCTCTGGGGGGAGTGAGTGACTAAATTTATTTATAGTGGATGTTACATAGCAATTTTACATTATATTTATCGGAAGATAAAATAATAATGGTGACAAAACTTTTAATATATTAATCGGCATTATTATTTAATTATATAACTGTATTTATATACTTTTTATAAAGGTTTTTTCAAGTTTATTTTATTTAAAAAATAACAGTAAAATCTTAAGATAATCTAAAGATGCGTGTTTTTTAATTAAGTTAAAAACCTTCGTTGCCAAAAATAGCGATTAATGATACAGTATTATTGCCTGTTATATCATGTAATGAATGGCTGAGTTGAACATAAATAATGATTGTTAGTGAAGGTTTGTACATAATTATAAGTCATCTTTGTGATAAGTAGGATTAAAAATTAAAGGAGCAACAAGAAAATGATTACTATCATTGCAACAGTTGAATCAATAGAACAAGCACACAAATTATTGCCATCAGTAGATGTTTTGTTTTTTGGTGAAGAACGCTTTGGCTTGCGTTTGCCACATCATTTTTCTAGAGAAGAACAAAGAGAATTAGTTACACTGGCTCACCAACACGGTAAAAAAGCAATGGTGGCAGTAAATGGGATTATGCATCCTGAGAAAATGAAAGAAGTCCCTGAATACTTAGCCTTTTTAAAAGAAATTAATGTGGATGTGATTTCTTTAGGTGATCCTGGTATTGTCTATATTATGCGTAAACATCCAGAATTGGCCTTGCCTTATGTTTATGATGGTGAAACTTTAGTAACTAGTGCGCGTCAGATGAACTTTTGGGCGAAAAAAGGGGCGGTTGGTGCAGTTTTAGCGCGAGAAGTTCCTTTTGAAGAAATGAAAATCATGTCAAAAGAATTAGCAATTCCAGCCGAAGTATTAGTTTATGGGGCTACTTGCATTCACCAATCTTTGCGCCCGTTGTTGAAAAATTATTATAATTTTACGCAACAAAAGGAATCAGTAAGCAAAGAACGTGGTTTATTCTTAGCTGAACCGAAAAAAGCCGAAACACATTATTCAATTTTTGAAGATAGTCATGGGACCCATATTTTTGCTGACAAAGATATTCAATTGATGAATGAATTAGCTGATTTGGTGGCCTATCAGTTTACAACCTGGAAGTTAGATGGCATTTTTTGTCCAGGGGATGATTTTGTAGCTATTGCAGCTTGTTTTGATCAAGCCCGTCAAGCGCTTGAAAAAGGTGAATTTGATGATGCGTTACGACTATCGTTAAGTGAGCAGATTGAAAAACATCATCCAGTTAATCGTGAATTAACGACCGGTTTTTATTATATTGATCCAGATGCAATTAAGTAGAAAAGAAAGGAAAAACAATGACAACAAAACAAACTTTAAAACGTCCGGAAATTTTGGCGCCTGCTGGTACTTTAGAAAAGCTAAAAACAGCAATTCACTATGGTGCAGATGCCGTTTATATTGGTGGAAATGCTTATGGCTTACGTTCTAGAGCAGGAAATTTTACCTATGAAGAGATGGCAGAAGGCGTGGCTTTTGCGAAAGCACATAATGCCAAAGTTTATGTAGCAGCTAACATGGTTACACACGAAGGTAATCAAGCAGGGGCGGGTGAATTTTTCCGTCAATTACGCGATGTAGGAATTTCAGCGGTAATTGTTTCAGACCCTGCATTAATTGAAATTTGTATTACTGAAGCACCGGGCTTGCCAGTTCATTTGTCTACGCAAGCTTCGGCAACCAATTTTGAAACGTTGGAGTTTTGGAAAGAAGAAGGATTGGAACGCGTGGTTTTAGCTCGCGAAGTTTCAATGGAAGAAGTTGCTGAGATTAGAAAAAATACAGATATCGAAATTGAAGCTTTTATTCATGGTGCAATGTGTATTTCTTATTCGGGACGTTGTACTTTATCTAATCATATGTCGATGCGCGATGCCAATCGTGGTGGTTGTTCACAATCTTGTCGTTGGAAATATGATTTATATGATATGCCTTTTGGTACCGAACGCCGAAGCCTAGTTAAAAATGGTGCGGTAGCTGAGGAATTTTCAATGAGTGCGGTCGATATGTCAATGATTGAGCATTTACCTGATTTAATTCGAAATGGAGTTGATAGCTTCAAAATTGAAGGGCGCATGAAATCTATTCACTACGTATCAACAGTATGTAACGTATATCGAGCTGCTGTGGACAGCTATATGGCTGATCCTGAAAATTATGTCTGCAAACAAGAATGGATTGACGAGTTGTGGAAAGTTGCTCAGCGTGAATTATCTACTGGCTTTTATTATCATATTCCTACTGAAAATGATCAGTTATTTGGTGCACGTCGCAAAATTCCTGAGTATAAATTTATTGGTGAAGTGTTAAGTTATGATCCTGAAACGAAAATTGCTACCATTCGTCAACGTAATCACTTTAGTGTCGGGGATGAAGTAGAATTTTATGGACCTGGTTTCCATCATTTCCATCAAAATATTGAATGGATGAAAAATGAAGACGGCGAATTAATTGATCGTGCACCAAATCCAATGATGATTTTAACAATGCCAGTATTAGAACCAGTCAAACCTGGTGACATGATGCGTAAGAAAAAAGAAAGTTAAGTGTACGTTAAAGTTTTAACGAAATCGAATGACAACAAATAATCTTTGGACGATCTTATGATACAATAACTATCATAGGATCGTTTTATTTTATACTAAAACAAACTTGAGAAAGGATGTAGGTGATGAATACAGAAAAAAGAAATCTAAAATTTTATTTGAAAATGGTAATTATCTTTGTCGGTTTATTTATTTTAGAACAGTTACCGGTTGTTTTAATGTCCTTTTCGGCTTATTTTCAGGGGTTTGGTCGACAAATTTTTTTATTTTTAGGTTTAGCTAGTTTATTTTTACTGGTATTTTTCCTTTATCGTTATTTACGACAAATTGGTTGGATAACTAGTTGGCAAAAATATTTACGTAAAAAAAAATTGTTCTATATATTCAAGATGTTTGCTACTTTAATGATAGTCAATATTGGTATTTCAGCAATCTTAAATGCTTTTGGATTGTTGGCTAACCAAACGACTGAAAATCAACAAGCGATTGAAGGGCTATTTACGCTTGTTCCTACATGGATGATGGGCTTAGTTATCATTTGTTTAGCGCCATTAGTGGAAGAAACGATTTGTCGGGCATTGGTTTATCATACTTTTCTTAATCAAAAAGTCGCGTTTGTTTTAGCAACTTTTATCTTTGCTTTTTTACATGTATTTGCCATTTCGTGGGAATTAGTGGTGTATTTAGCCGTTAGTGCAGTGCTAACCTACACCTATCAAAAACATCATTCACTTAACGAAAGTATGGCTGTTCATGCTTTGAATAACTTATTTGGCTTTTTAATGATGTTGCTTCAAATGAAGGGATAAATAAAATGATTACAAAGGGGAAAGTGTTGAGCTTTCCTCTTTTTTGAGTTTGAATATTTCTGAAAAAAATCATTCGTGTGCTATACTCAGGATAAAGCAAATGTTAGAGAGGAGAAAACTATGTCAGATTTAATTCATTACGATTATATCGTGATTGGTGGCGGTAGTGGGGGCATTGCCTCAGCTAATCGGGCAGCTATGCGCGGCGCGAAAGTATTGCTGATTGAAGGGAAAGCATTAGGAGGTACTTGTGTGAATGTTGGCTGTGTGCCTAAAAAAGTGATGTGGCAAGCCAGCCATGTATTAGAAGCGATCCAAAATGAGAGTCAAGGCTACGGTATTTATCCACAAGTGGAAAACTTTGATTTTGCCAAACTTGTGGAAAACCGCGAAAAATATATTGAATTTTTACACGGGGCTTATCAAAGAGGTTTAGATAGCAATAAAGTAGATGTGATTAGAGGTTATGCACAATTTGTGGATAACCATGTGATTTCTGTGGATAACCAACAATTTTTTGGGGAAAACATTTTAATTGCTACAGGTGGTCGTCCAGCAAAACTAGCTATTCCTGGAGGAGAGTATGCGAAAGATTCAAATGATTTCTTTGCTTTAACCAAATTACCTAAAAATGTTTTGGTTTTAGGTGCGGGTTATATTGCAGCCGAGTTAGCTGGGGTGATGAATGGTTTAGGCAGCCAAGTCACTTGGGCCTATCGTAAGGAACGTCCACTACGTCAGTTCGATCAAGAAATTATCGAAGCTTTGGTAAATATTTATCAAAAGCGTGGCATTACCACTTTAGCCAATCATGTGCCTAAGTCCATTGAGAAGCTAGAGCAACATTATCGTGTACATTTTGAAAATGGTCAGCATGTGGATACTGAATATGTATTATTTGCTGGCGGACGTCTACCAAATGTGGAAAACTTAAGGTTAGAGCATACGGATGTTCAATTAGATGAACGGGGATACATTGCTGTGGATAAATATCAACAAACAACTGCGAAAGGAATTTATGCGGTTGGCGATGTAATTGGCAAGGTGGAATTAACACCGGTAGCAATTGCAGCCGGTCGTCGTTTATCTGAACGATTGTTTAATCAACAAAGCCAAGCGTATTTGGACTACCACAATATACCGACCGTTATTTTTACGCATCCACCGATTGCTACGATTGGCTATTCGCAAGAAGCGGCAATTGAAAAATATGGTCAAGATCAAATTAAAGTTTATCGTTCGACATTTACTCCAATGCATTACGCATTAAGTGAATATCGTGAAAAATCAGTGATGAAGTTAATTTGTTTAGGCAAAGAAGAAAAAATCATTGGGTTACACGGTATTGGTGTAGGTGTGGACGAAATGTTGCAAGGTTTTGCGGTAGCGATCAATATGGGCGCTACGAAAGCTGATTTTGATCGGACAGTCGCTATTCATCCAACTGGTGCTGAAGAATTTGTGACCATGAGATAGAAAAAATGTATCACGCTATGATTGCAGATAATTGCTGAAAAATCAGTGATTATCTGCTTTTTTCATTTATTCTGTATAAAAGAAGAATTGTCAAAAGGGCTAATTTTTGGTAAAGTAACTCAAAAGAATGGAATGTAGTGGGGTGTTAAGGTGAATATTCAACAAATGCGTTATGTTACTGCAATTGCCAATAATGGTAGTTTTCGTGAAGCAGCTAAAAAACTTTATGTTTCTCAGCCGAGTTTGTCGCATGCAATTAAAGAGTTAGAGCAAGAACTAGATGTCAAATTGTTTGAGCGGACTAATCAAGGGGCGGTTTTAACGGCTGAAGGTACCGATTTTTTTCAATATGCCCAACAAATTCTTGCCCAAGTAGAACTACTTGAAAATCGCTATGCAACCAAAAACGATCAGACGAAACATTTTTCTATTTCTAGCCAGCATTATGATTTTTTATCGATTATTTTAAGTGAAATGATTCAGAAATACCCAGAGTGTGAGGCTTTTCGGATTTTTGAAAGTACGACATTAAGTGTGATTAAAGATGTCGAACAGTATCGCAGCGAATTGGGGATTTTATATTTGAATGCTTCTAACAAAGTTGCTTTAGAGCGTATGTTTGCGGCTAGTGAATTAGAGTATGAAGTATTGCATGAGTTTCGGACGCATATCTTTTTAGGGGAAAATCATCCTTTAGCGCAACAATCAGAAATTCAACTAGCTGACTTAGCCCCGTATCCACAAATTCGTTTTTCACAAGAAAGTGACTATTATACTTACTTTTCAGAAGATTTATTAGATTTTCCTGATGTTCCCCAAGTAATCCATGCCAGTGATCGTGCCACTTTGACAGCGATTCTGCAAAGAAGTAATGCTTATGGCTCAGGATCAGGTTTAGTCGAAGATGGTAAAAGTCAAGGAATTTTGTTGATTCCATTAGCCAATGCACCGCTTAGTCAGTTGATTGTCATCAAAAAAGTAAATCGAAAATTTTCAGATATGGCAGAGTATTTTGTAGAGCATTTGCGACAATATTTGGTGAACTTCAATCAACGCAACATTTAGCTGAATTCATCGGGTTTATTAAAACGTGAATAAGAAAAGTAATAGATTTATCAAAAGAAATTGATAAATCTATTTTTGTTATTTTAAATCTCCTTAGAATATAAATATATCAAAATCAGGGAGGTTAAATAGCGTTATAAATTATTCAAAATAACTAAAAAACTTAAATGTGAATAAATAGATATGAATTAAAAACTATTTTCATAGGGTTTATAGCAAGTAAAAATCTTCTTTTAATATTTTGTGTAGATTGAAAAAATGTATTTTTATTTTTGGAAATTAATTGAGAATGGATGTTTTATTGAACGATAAAGAAATCATAGAAAAAAATGTTTTTTATTTGATTTTTCAATGAAAATAATTCTATTTTTTTAAAACAAATTCTTTGCAATAATTCTAAAAAAGCATATTATTAAGCTAGGGATATTATGTAGATTTTATTATTTTTATCTCTTAATAACCTAATTGAAGAAAGAGTGTGTCTCTTTCCTTAAAGTGCAGAATGGAGGAAGAAAAATGGATATTGTGACATTAGCACGGTTCCAATTCGCGATGACAACAGTTTTTCACTTTTTCTTTGTGCCGTTTTCTATCGGTACAGCATTAGTTGTCTCAATCATGGAAACTTTGTATGTAGTCAAAAAAGATGAAATGTACAAGAAAATGGCTAAGTTTTGGGGGAATATTTTCCTACTTAGTTTTGCCGTTGGGGTTGTAACAGGTATTATTCAAGAATTCCAGTTTGGTATGAACTGGTCAGATTATTCCCGCTTCGTCGGTGATATTTTTGGTGCCCCACTAGCAGTTGAAGCGTTACTAGCTTTCTTTATGGAATCTACTTTCTTAGGGCTTTGGATGTTTACATGGACACGTGTGAAACCTAAAGTACATGTGATTTTTATTTGGTTAGTAACATTAGGTTCTTTATTATCAGCTTTATGGATTTTAATTGCCAATGCGTTTATGCAACATCCAACAGGTTATGCTCTACGTAATGGTCGTGCGGAAATGACTGATTTCTTTGCGTTAATCAAAAATCCGCAAACTTGGTATGAATTTTCTCACGTTATTGCTGCAGCGATTACCATGGGTGGGATTATTGTTGCTGGTTTAACAGCTTTCCAATTATTGAAGAAGAAAAACTTAGCACCAGCAATGAAAGATTTCTATCATAAATCAGTTCGTATTGGTTTATCTGTGGCCTTAGTTGGATCTTTAGGTGTATTACTAGCCGGGGACTTACAAATGAAAGATTTAGTCCATACGCAGCCAATGAAATTAGCGGCAACAGAAGGCGCTTATGAAAAAACTAATGCTTGGACCGTTGTCGGTTGGGCAGATGAATTGGATAAAAAAGAAGTTTTTGGCGTGAAAATTCCTTATATGTTAGGGATTTTAGCCTTTAACAATCCAAAAAAAGAAATTCAAGGTATGAATGAATTGAATGAACAATTCAAAAAAGACTTTAAAAAACAAGTAGATGCTTACAAAAAAGAAACTGGTAAGGAATTAAACTTCTATCCACCAGTAAATACTTTGTTCTGGAGCTTTAGGGTAATGGCCGGCTTTGGCGTATTGATGTTGTTAGTTTCTATTGTTGGTTTGATTTTAACTCGTAAGAAAAAACCAGTCTTATTTGAAAAACGCTGGTTGCTTTGGATTATGGCTTTAACAACGTTTGCCCCATTCTTAGCCAATACAGCTGGTTGGTTAATTACAGAATTAGGTCGTTATCCATGGACCGTTTATGGCGTATTTACTATCATGGATAGTGTGTCACCAAACGTTTCAGTCACTTCATTATTGATTTCAAATACAGTGTACTTCTTATTGTTTGCTGGTCTTGCTGGCGTAATGATTACTTTAGTAATTAAAGAGTTGAAAAAAGGTCCAGATTTAGATGGTAACAAAGCCAAACTTTCTGCTAAAGTAGCGGTAGATCCTTTTGAAGGAGGTGCTTCACATGAATAGTTTGCAACTTTTATGGTTCTTTTTAATTGGTGTGTTGTTTTCAGGTTTCTTCTTTTTAGAAGGTTTTGACTTTGGTGTAGGGATGTCCGTCCAAACATTAGCCAAAAATGAAAAAGAAAGAGATCAAATCGTTCATACCATCGGTCCGATATGGGATGGTAACGAGGTATGGTTAATAACTGCTGGTGGTGCGATGTTTGCATCTTTCCCATTTTGGTATGCGTCACTATTTAGTGGATATTATTTAGTTTTATTCACCGTTTTATTTGGTTTGATTATTCGAGGCGTTTCTTTTGAATTCCGTCACAAAGTTGATCCAAGTAAAAAGAATTTTTGGAATTGGACATTAGCAATTGGCAGTTTTTTAGTTCCATTTTTCTTTGGAATTATCTTTATCAGTATGATTCAAGGCATGCCTTTAGATGCTAATGGCAATATGACCGCTCATTTTACTGATTACTTTAATATCTTTTCATTAGTTGGTGGAGTAGCTTTAACTTTATTATGCTACTTACATGGATTGAACTATATTGCACTAAAAACAGATGGTCCAATTCGTCATCGTGCAAATGACTATGCGAAAGTTTTATATTGGGTATTGTATGCTGGTTTAGTTGTTTTTGCAGTATTACTATACTTTAAAACCGACTTTTTCAAATTACATTTTGCCACTACATTAGCTTTAGTTGTAGTCATTGTCTTACTAACAGTCTTAGCTAATATCAGTGTTTGGAAAAAACGTGAGTTAACCGCCTTTTTAGCTAGTGGTTTAACCTTAGTAGCTTTAGTAGCTTTACTATTTACTGGTTTATTCCCACGAGTGATGATTAGCTCAATCAGTCCAAAATTTGATTTATTAATTAAAAATGCTTCTTCTACGCCATATACTTTGAAAATCATGAGTATTGTAGCGATTACTTTATTACCGTTTGTCTTAGCTTACTTTGCTTGGACTTATTATGTCTTTAGAAAACGAATAACTGCTGATGTAGTGGGGTATGAAGAATGATAGATAAGGCGATTATGCGCCTGCCAAAAATTAAACAAATGATGGGATTGCTTGCAGGGCTTGCGCTTTTGCAAGCAATCTTTATCATTGGCCAGGCTTATACATTATCTTTTACCATTACCCATTTATGGCAAGGTGAAAGTTTATCTCAAGTTTTATTAGCCATGGGTGGCTTTTTCGTGATTTTTATGGCCCGACATGGCATTACCTATCTTAGAGAAAGAATGCTAGATATTTATGCCCAAAAACAAGCGAAGTATTTACGGAATCAATTATTAAGTAAAATTTTTCGCTTAGGCCCTAAAGTTGCTCAAGATCAAGGTACTGGGAATTTAACCACCATGACTTTAGATGGAATTGCTCAGGCAGAAAACTATATTCATTTGATTTTGGCTAAAATGATGAATATGATGATTATTCCTTGGTTAATTTTAGTGGTTGTTTTTTATTTTGACTGGGTTTCAGGAGTCATTTTATTATTAGTTTTTCCGTTGATAATCATTTTTATGATTGTCTTAGGGTATGCTGCTCAAGCAAAAGCGGATCGCCAATATCGCTCTTTCCAAATATTGTCTAATCATTTTATTGATTCTTTACGAGGGATTGATACGTTAAAAGTGTTTGGGATGAGTAAACAATATGCCAAAGGAATTTATCAAACAAGTGAAGCTTTTCGTAAAGCAACAATGTCAACTTTGCGAATTGCTATTTTATCAACTTTTGCTCTAGATTTCTTTACCACTCTTTCAGTGGCGATTGTGGCAGTGTTTTTAGGGTTACGTTTATTAGAAGGCAATATTTTACTATTTCCGGCTTTAACCATTTTGATTTTGGCACCTGAATATTTCTTACCGGTTCGTGATTTTGCTAGTGACTATCACGCTACTTTGGATGGTAAAAACGCAATGACGGCCATTCGAGAAATTTTAGAAATTGAAGAACCAACTGTAGAACAAATTCAGTTAGCTAATTGGCAAGAGGATGCAACGTTAACGGTTAAGCAGTTAGCATTTGCCTATGATGAGACTAAATCTGGCTTGCAACCGATGGATTTTGTCGTTAAAGGTTATCAAAAAGTAGGGATTATTGGTATGAGTGGTTCGGGTAAATCTACTTTAATGAATGTTTTGAGTGGTTTTTTCCAACCGCAAGCAGGAGAAATCTATTTGAACGGTCAATTAACCAATAGTTTTAAGCAAGGTGATTGGCAACAACAATTATTGTATATTCCGCAAAATCCTTATGTGTTTAGAGGAACGTTGAGGGAAAATATTGCTTTTTATACCCCACAGGCCACACAAACTGAAATCATTCAAGCCGTGGATGTGGCTGGTTTGCTTGAATTAGTTCAAGAGTTACCTGATGGGCTAGAAACGGTAATAGGAGAAGGTGCGCGACCATTAAGTGGGGGACAAGCCCAACGGATTGCCTTAGCTCGTGCTTTTCTTGATCAAAAACGTAAAATTATGATTTTTGATGAGCCAACCGCGCATTTAGATATTGAAACAGAGGTAGAATTAAAAGAGCGCATGTTACCGCTGATGGAAAATAGACTGGTCTTTTTTGCTACTCACCGATTACATTGGATGCATCAAATGGATGTTATTATGGTATTGGAGCAAGGAAAATTGGTTGAAATGGGCACTTTTGAAGAATTGACTGCTAAAAAAGGTCATTTCTATGCCTTAACGCAAAGAATGCGAGGTGAACAAAATGTTTAAATTGCCTATTTTTCAAGCGCTAAAAGAGGATCAATGGGTCAAACCCTACTTGCAAAAATATCGTTGGCCATTATTGTTGGCGATTTTTCTAGGTTTTTGTACTTTCTTTAGTGCTGGTGCCTTGATGTTTAACTCAGGTTTTTTAATCAGTCGTTCAGCCTCACTACCTGAGAATATTTTGTTAGTTTATGTACCGATTGTTCTAACTAGAGCTTTCGGGATTGCACGACCAGTTTTTCGCTATATCGAACGTCTAACTAGTCATAACTGGGTTTTAAAAATGACCTCTAAACTGCGCTTAAAGCTCTATCGTTCATTAGAAAAAGATGCGATGTTCTTTAAACAAAACTATCGAATGGGTGATATCTTAGGGTTGTTAGCCGATGATATCCAATACATTCAAAATCTATATTTACGAACGATTTTTCCAACGGCAATTGCCTGGTTGTTGTATATTTTTGTAGTTGTAGCGATAGGTGTATTTTCATTACCATTTGCTTTGTTTATGGCCATTTTGTTTTTTGGCTTAGTCGTTGTGTTACCTTTATGGTCGGTAGTAATCAATGGTGCTAGACAAGAAAAAGAAAAACAATTGAAGCAAGCGTTATATACTGATTTAACGGATAATGTTTTAGGTGTTGGTGATTGGATTTTTAGTCAACGTGGTCAAGAATATGTCGATTTACACTTAAAAATTGAAGAACAACTTTATGTCGTCCAAGAACATAAGCGTAAATTTAACCGCCAAATTCAATTGTTATTTCAATTTTTATATAGCTTTTTAGTTTTAGGGTTAATTGTTTGGACGAGCCAACGCTTTGTCGGAAATCATGGTGGAGCGGCCAACTGGATTGCGGCTTTTGTCTTATCAGCATTTCCTTTGGTAGATGCTTTTGTCGTTTTACCTGAAGCAACGCAAGAAAGCAATGTATACAAAGATTCAATTACGCGCTTAAATGAATTAAGTGAACCGATTGAACAAGTGACTAATCTTCCTGAGATTGATGATTTCACTATTTCAGCTAATCAATTAGCCTTTCAGTATCATAAAGATAGTAAATTCGTTTTAAAACAACTATCACTAACCATTACACCAGGTGAAAAGGTGGCTATTTTAGGTAGAAGCGGTTCTGGAAAAAGTACGCTAGCTACTTTAATTCGTGGCGATTTACAACCAACGCAAGGTAGTTTGACCTTAGGTGGCATTGATACTTATCGTTTTGGCGATGAGATTACTAAATATATTGGTGTCATTCAACAAACACCGTATTTATTCCATACTACAATTTTTAATAATGTGCGTATGGCTAACGACAACGCTACGGAAGAAGAAGTTTGGCAGGTTTTAGCTCGTGTAGGTCTTGATAAACTAGTGGCCAGTCTTCCTGAAGGGTTACATACAATGGTTGATGAAGCAGGGTTACGTTTTTCTGGTGGGGAACGTCATCGAATGGCTTTAGCCCGAATTTTATTACAAGATACACCGATTGTTTTATTAGATGAGCCAACTGTTGGTTTAGATCCGTTAACTGAACAAGCCTTAATTGATACCTTTTTCAGTGAATTGGCAGATCGTACAGTAATTTGGATTACCCATCATTTACAAGGGGTGGATTTGATGGATCAAGTATTATTTGTTGAAGATGGTCAGTTAGAAATGAGTGGTAGTCCACAAGAATTAGCCAAGAACAATTCTCGTTATCAAAAATTAAAAGCGATTGATGAAGGACGTCTACTAAATTAAAAGCTAATTAAAAGCAAGTAAACTCGAAAATAGCGAGTTTACTTGCTCTTTAATTTAATAATGAATATAAACAGGGGTTCCTGTTTGGATGTGAGAGTAGAACCATTTAGCATCTTCTACAGATACTTGAATACAACCATGAGAAGTTCCAGGTCCTGGAACGCCTAATTTCATGCCGATTTCATGTTTGTAACCGCCATTTGGAGTCGCGATAGGTGTGCTGTGAATGAGATATAATCCATAATCTTTCCAACCGGCAGCGTAATCTGCACCACCACCCATCCACCAAAAACGGCGTGCGCGATAGGCATTAATACTATAATGTCCAGTTGGAGATAACATTCCAGGCATCGCATGCTGACTGAGCATCGTATAAATGACGCGATTTCCTGATTTTAGATATAATCGTTTAGCCGTATAATTAATCTCAACGTTCACATTAGGGTAGGCAGCTAGGTTAGGATAGGGACCACCTGTTGTATAAAGATAGTAATCATTGTCACGATAGGCCGCTAAATACTGGGTGCGGATCCAACCGATTTGATCATCTGGAAAAGCTACCGCATACCAAAGACCATCGTAGTTACTTACTTTTTGTCGTGTGATAGCAACCAATCCTCGATAGCTAGCACTATTTGCAATAGCGGGTGCACTGGTATTAGGACTTGTCTGAATAACGGTATCTCCAGCTAATTGAATATGATGGAAAATGGCTGTAGTAACAGAGATTTGTTTTAGCTGTTCATGCTGATTACTACTAGGCGTTACGTTACTTGCATACCAAGCGATATTTTCATTTCGCCAACCATGGTTTAGTAGATGATTATGCTCACCTAAGGATTGGGTGTAATGATGAGAACCGCTTTTGGCATTAGGATTATAGGATCGATATAATGGAATTCGTTTTTGATTATCAGAATACCAGCCAATCCCTTCATAGCGCCAACCATGCTGGGCAAGCCAGGCTTTTTCTCCACCGGATAAGGTGTAATGATGGTCTCCATTGTTAGGATTGTATAATCGATAGACCGGTTCTCCTTCTAATGGTGCATACCAAGCAATGCCCTCATAATGCCAGCCTAATTTAGCTAATTGACTCGCTTCATAGCTATTTGCTGTAAAAAAATGTTCACCTGAGTTATAATTATAAACACGATACATTGCTTGTGTAGGCACTTCTTTAATCACTGGCTGTGAAGCTACGGGCACTTCTGGTGTTTTGGTCTCGGTTGAAGTAGTTGTTTCCTCTTTTTCTGTGTCTACCGTTTCTTGTGTTTTGTTGGTTGTCGAATCAGCAGTAGCAGTTGTTTCTGATAAATTGGCCTGTGCTGAAGTTGTTTCGGTAGTAGATGGATTGATTGCACTACTTTCTGTCGATGACTCTTCTTGCGCGTAAAGCGGTGTGTATGTTAAAGTAATCCCAATCAGTCCCACACTTAGCCAGCCTAAAAATTTTAACTTTTTCATTTTCTCATCACCCTTTATTTACTAGTTAATTTAATTATAGCAGTGATTGATTGACTGTAAATACCGTTTTCAAAGTATGTTCACAGTTAGCTTTACAAATCTCTAGACAAATTATATGAATAAATACAATTATCAGATTATTATGAAAACGAGTGAATAAATAACTGCATATTTGTATTTTTTTAATAATTATTAAAAAAATCTTAGTGTTAAAATGAATATTTTATGATAAAGTTGGTAGTTATTTCATAAAAAAATTGTGTAAAAATCAACATTTTTTTATTTTTATCTCAGAATAGAGGAGGGGGTAAATTAAGATATTCTCTTTTTTATTACATAACTGATAAATCATAGTAAAATGGTTTATGGTTATTTTTAATGGAAGTATAGACTGTTAAAAGTATCAGCTGTATTACATATTTATATTTTTTTAAAGGTGGGTTACTATGCAGAAGGAAGAAAAAACCTTTTTAGGACAACCGCGAGGCTTAGCCACTCTGTTCTTTACAGAAATGTGGGAGCGTTTCAGCTACTATGGGATGCGCGCCATCTTGTTGTTCTTTATGTACGATCAAGTCGTAAATGGTGGTTTAGGATTGCCTAAATCAACCGCAGTTGCAATTATGTCTGTTTACGGGGCAATGGTTTATATGTCAAGTATTGTCGGTGGTTGGCTATCCGACCGTTTGTTTGGGTCACATAAAACCGTTTTTTATGGCGGTGTGTTCATCATGTTTGGTCATATTGTGCTAGCTTTACCATTAGGTGTCATTGCTTTATTTGTTTCCATGATTTTAATTGTCATTGGTACAGGGATGTTAAAAGCCAATGTATCTGGAATGGTCGGACATTTATATTCTAAAGAAGATTTACGTCGTGACTCTGGTTTCTCAATTTTTTACATGGGAATTAACGTCGGCGCATTACTGGCACCAATTATTGTTGGTACTTTAGGACAAAAAGTTAGCTATCATTTAGGGTTTGGTGTGGCTGCTGTCGGCATGTTCTTAGGATTATGTGTTTACTACTTCCAAGGTAAGACAACCTTAAAAGGGATTGGGATGGAGCCTACCAATCCGATTGTTGGTAGTGAACGTGCAAAAGTATTCCGTACAATTGCTTTGATTGTTGTAGCTATTGCTGTTGTTTTTGGTGTGGCTTATGCCATGGGACAATTAACGATTGATTTCTTCGTTAACTTCATCAGTGTGGTCGGAATTGCCATTCCAATTATCTATTTCACACGCATGCTGGTATCAAATGAAGTAACACCAGAAGAAAAGACAAAAGTTCGTGCGTATATTCCGTTGTTTATTGCAGCGATTATCTTCTGGTCATTAGAAGAACAAGGATCATCTATTTTAGCTTTATTTGCTAGTGAAAGAACACAATCAACAATCTTTGGCTTCACTATTCCAGCTAGTTGGTATCAAACACTAAATCCATTATTTGTTGTATTGATGACACCGTTTTTCGTATGGTTATGGTCTAAAATGGGTAAAAAACAACCTACAACAGTGGTGAAATTCTCAATTGGTTTAGTTTTAGCTGGTCTTTCATTCGTTTTATTAATGTTGCCAGGCATGCTTTATGGAGTAGATACAAAAGTAAGCCCATTATGGTTGGTAGGCAGCTTCTTCATTATGATTGCTGGAGAAATGTGCTTATCTCCAGTTGGTCTATCGGTAACGACTAAATTAGCACCAAAAGCTTTTGAAGCACAAACGTTAGCTATTTGGTTATTAGCGGATGCTTCTTCACAAGTAATCAATGCCCAAATTGCTCGTTTTTATACCCCACAAACTGAATCAGCTTACTATGGTATTGTTGGGGCAGTTGCGGTGATTGCCGGTATTTTATTATATTTTGGTCGCAAGCCAATTCAAAAATTAATGGGTAATGTTCATTAATGAAAAGTTAAACTTAAAAAAGAATATTCAGCGCCTCTTGCGCTGAATATTCTTTTTTTATTAATTAAACATGTCGAATTGTCCGGTATGGAATGATCGGATACTTTCTCCACCAGGCAATGGTGGTAAGCCGAGGTGATCTTCACGAGTGAACGCTTCTTTAAGTCCTGGTGTTAGTTGGGCGTAAGCTAGCGTTTCAGGTGAAATTTGGTGTAGGATGGTTTCGCCTTTTCCTTCCATGGTTTTTTTAGCAAATTGGGGTTCAATTAATGTCCCACGTCCGATAGCAATTAAGTCACTATAATTAGCTACAGCATCTTGTGCTTGTTCTTGACTAGTTACTCCACAGACAATGATGAGTTTTGTTTGGTCATCTAAGACCTTTTTGAAGTGCTCGGCGTAGGATAAATCGCTATTCTTTGGTTTAGAATGGTAGCCTTCAAATAAAGACAAGTGGATATAGTCTAATTCTTGTTCGACGATTTTAGCGACTAATTGTATCGATTCTTGATAAGTGTAGCCAATCGTTTCGTCGTGAATTTCTTCAGGACTAATTCGATAGCCAATAATAAATTCTTTTTTAGCAAAGGCTTTTGCGATGCGTTTGACCTCTTTGACTACAGCTAATGGGAAGGCCATGCGTTTTTCCAAGGAGCCACCCCATTGATCGTTTCGTCGATTGGAATAGCTTGAAAAGAATTGTTGGAGTAAATAGTGATTTGCACCATGAATTTCTACTCCGTCAAAGCCGGCTTCAATTGCTCGTCTAGTCGCTTGTCCGAAATCGGTAATAATCGCTTCAATCTCCTCATTGGTTAACTCGCGTACTGGATAATTTAAAAAATCAAAGTCTATCTGACTAGGGGCTACTGCAGGACTCCCGCTGACAGCTTGACCGATTGCTGCTCTACCCCCATGGTGAATTTGCAAAATGGCTTTATTTCCATCTTTTTTTAAGGCTTGGGCAACCTGTTGTAGACTGGCAATATGTTCATCGGAATAAGCCGCTAATTGTTCAGGATAGCCTGGTTGGTAGCAAGGACTCCCATTTGGACTAACATAGTGAAACTCGGTAATCAGCATGCCCGCAGCGTGTGAGCGAGCGCTATAATAAGCAATAGTGTCCGCTGAAGCAAAACCATTGCGTTTACCAGAATGGGTTTGCATGGGTGACATGACGATACGATTAGCTAGCACTGCACCATGCGTAAAGTAATCGTATCAGTTAATTGGTGAACAGACATGAAAACATCCTTCTTTCTAGAGTAATTGTATTTATCAAAATGATAATTCGAGATTTATCGATATGATTATCCGAAAGAAGAACTATGCCTTGTTTAGGCGCGTAGCTCTATAATTCTTTGTCAATAAAATCCCTTAATCGATTCAAGGTGGCTTCGTTTCGGCGATAATAAGTCCATTTGCCAATTCTAGTAGCGATGAGTAAATCGGCCTTTTGTAAGATAGTAAGATAATGTGAGGTGGTTGATTGAGTCAGTCCTAATAAGCGTTGAATTTCACCAACACATACACCAACTTCAAGCATATCCACATCACTTTCATGTACAAAATAGGCAGTTGGATTTTTTAACCAAATTAAGATTTGTAATCGATATTCATTTGATAAGGCTTTAAAAATTTCAATATTTTCCATGATTTTATTATATCGATTATTTTCGATATGCCAAAAAGAGTGTCTAAGTTAACACAAGATGTTTGTCTGTGTTACAATGATTTTTGGATAACATTTAGTTACTTATTGGGGGTGAAGTGATTGACAGAATTTTATTTTTTAAGACATGGTCAAACGCAGATTAATTTAGAGCAACGATTCAATGGAGCAACGGTGGATTCTCCTTTAACCCAAGCAGGAATTAAGGGGGCTGAAGGTTTAAATCGGTATTTAAAGGATTGTCGTTTTGAGAAAATTTATTGTTCGCCGCAATTTAGAGCGCAAACAACGCTCCAATTAGCTTTAGCCCAATCGAATCATCATCAGCCGTTACAGTATATAGTTGATGAACGCTTGCGAGAGTTTCATTTTGGTAAGTGGGAGGGAATCCCTTTTAGTCAGGTCGATGCGGACATTTTGAAACAATATCATCAATCGCCGGCGACCTTTGATACACAAGCCTTTCAGATGGAATCTTATGGACATCTATATGAGCGAGGCAATGCGCTAATCCAAGAAATTTATCAGCAATTTCCTGCTGGGAAGATTTTAATTGTCGGTCATGGCGTGCATTTAACCTTACTGATTCAAGGGCTTTTGGGTACACCAATTGCTCAATTTCGTAAAGACGGCTTGTTGCCTAACGCTAGCTTGACCATTGTGGATTATCAGCCATCCCAAGCACAACTCGTTACTTGGGGGTTAACTGCGCAAACAGGGCATTAAAACAAGCTAGTAGCAAGTCTAGGAAAACTCTAGATTTGCTTACTAGCTTTTATCGTATGATTATTTATTTCTTACACTGAAAAGCGCATTCTTGCAATTGGCTGAATTTTGGTTTCCCTACATTTAGAGGGATTACTTCGTGGACTACATCGCTATATTGTAAACCAAACCAACGTTCAGGGGCGACAGTCACTTTTTTAATCATTAAGCGCGCATTTAAAATTTGGCGTTCCCAGCGTTTTAACTGGGTCATATTCGATAATTCTTCACGAATCAAAACAAAGCGAAAATCACCGACTTCACGTCCAGGGGTAAGCGAATATTTTTGTGGCTGCTTGGGTAGCCGATTGGAAGCCATCAAGTCTTGAATAATTTGACGTAAGTAGATATTCACTTCTTGAGCAACTCTAAAGCCTAAGAATAATTGGACCTTAACAACAAAATCGGTTCCTAACATATCTACCGCATATTTTTTAGTATAAGGCTCATCGGTTACGACTACGCTGACAAACCAATAGACTCTGGCACGTTTGAGTTTTTTATCTAGAATCGAATAGATATACTGTTGAGCAATTTTTTCGCCAGATAATTGTGGAACTAAGAATACCAAATTAGTTTGATAATAAGGGACACTTTCGTCTTTAGACAAGGCTTGTAGCTGCGGTAGATATTTTTTCAAGCTAACTGCTCGGATATGGCGTTCTTGAATTTCATTACTTTGATACCAGATATACATAATAGCTAGAATCAGTAGGGCTAAAATGACGGCAACGTAGCCACCGTGAACAAATTTTACCGCACTGGCAATGAAGAAAATACTCTCAATCCCTCCAAAAAATACTAATACGGCATAAGCAAAGAGGGGTGGGATTTTTTGCCAGATTAAAAATTGTGTTAATAAAATGGTCGTCATTAGCATAGTTACGGTAATGGCTAGACCGTAAGCTGCTTCCATGTGGCTAGATGTTTGAAATCCTAGGACAATTAATGAACAACCAATCCATAGTAAAATATTAATGGTTGGAATGTACATTTGACCAATGCTTTTACCAGGATAGCGAATTTGTAATTTAGGCAATAGCTTTAATTTGATGGCTTCAGAGACTAAGGTGAATGAACCAGTGATTAAAGCCTGCGAAGCGATAATGGCTGCTAAAGTCGCTAAAATAATGCCGACAAAACGAAAATCAGCAGGCATCATCGCAAAAAATGGATTAAAGCTTTCATTCAGCGGCGTATTGCTTGGCAAAGTCAATAGCCAAGCCACTTGCCCCATATAGTTAAGCATCAGGCAGATAAAGACAAATGGCCAGCTTAAGCGAATGTTACTACGGCCAACATGCCCCATATCTGAATAGACTGCCTCTGCCCCGGTTGTGGCTAGGAAAATACTACCCAAAATAAAGATGCCTAAATGATTGCTAGGACTAAAAAGTAATGCTAAAGCATATTTTGGATGAATGGCTTGTAAAATTTGCCAGTCGTGCTGTAAATGCATTAGCCCCATTAAGCCCAAAAAGCTAAACCAAACGAGCATGACCGGACCAAATGCCTTACCGACTAAATCTGTTCCAAATTGTTGAATGAAAAATAAAATGGCCAAAATAAGTAAAGTAATCAAAACTACATTTTGTTGGCTATGTCCAAAATGCTGTACATAAAAAGGTAAACCTCGTAAGCCTTCGATTGCTGATGTTACTGTCACAGCAGGAGTAAGCATTCCGTCGGCTAAAATAGCGGCTCCGCCAATCATAGCCGGTACAATCAACCATTTTTTTGTTTTTCTAAGTAAGGTGTATAAAGAAAAAATACCACCTTCTCCGTGGTTGTCAGCTTTTAAAGCTAAATAGACGTATTTAATGGTAGTTAATAGGGTTACGGTCCAAAAAATAAGTGAGATAACCCCAAAAAGATAGTCTCGAGAGATACTATTTATCCCTCCGTTACCACGAATAATTTCTTTCATTACGTAAAGTGGGCTAGTTCCGATATCGCCATAGACAATTCCGATGGCTAACAGTAAACCAGCAGCACTTTTTCTTGAATGAAAATTAGTGGGCTGTTTCATGTTTTGTTCTCCTTTAGTTTTGTATCTTTCATTGAAACAGACCTATTCTATGCTTATTCAATCTAGTGTACAATAGAGAAAGAGAACATATAACAAAATAACGTTTATAATTATTTGATAGCGTTTTTTATCAATAATTTATTGAATAAAAAAAGTAAAAAATAGATTTTTAAGAAAAAAATTAGGAAGAAGAGAAAGCTGATGTCAATTGAAAGAATCAAACAAGAAATTATCCAGGATGAGGCGAATCAAGTCTATACTAAAAGAGGCATTCAACCATTGTTTCAGGCTAATCCAGCAGCTAAGCTATTAATCATTGGTCAAGCACCCGGTCAGAAGGCTCAAGATCGTGGGCGTTTATTTGCAGATCGTAGTGGTGAACGTTTGCGCAATTGGTTAGGGTTAGATGAAGCAACCTTTTATGATGCAACTAAGGTAGCAATTTTACCCATGGATTTTTATTTTCCTGGCCGTGGGAAGTCAGGAGATTTGCCACCTAGAGTAGATTTTGCTGAAAAATGGCATCCTCAATTGCTTGCCGAATTATCAAATGTCGCCTTAACTATTTTGATTGGCCGCTATGCGATGCAACGGTATTTAGCGATTGATTCTAAAACGACCTTAACGGAGGTTGTTGCTAATTATCAACAGTATTTGCCAAGCTATTTTCCATTGATTCATCCTTCTCCACGGAATCAAATTTGGCTGAAAAAACATCCTTGGTACGAAGAAGAGGTGATTGTAGCTTTAAAGCAGCGCGTTAGTCAATTATTTGTATAAAGTTGCTTTTTTATCGCCTAATCGTAGTTGATTAAATATCCTTGCAATATTATTTCTTAGCAAAAATGAATAAAAACAACGAATACTCAGGCTATAGCTAGATGGGCTGAATATTCGTTGTTTTTTTATTTAAGATTTTAAAGCAGGATAGTTAACAGTGAGTAGATAAGTTCTAAGCTAGGATAAATTAGCAGAAAACTTTTTCTCAATTAGCTTATTTGACGATTACTTGCCAAATAGCAATTATTTCAATAGCTTCATTTGGGATTATAGCATTGGTAGGATGACAGTCGTCCATAGATAGCTAAAAGGCATTGCTAAAACCATTGCCGGAATCATATCGGCAGTTGGAAATTGCTTGATATTGACCATCCGAAACCCAGTTGCCAGCATTAAAAAGCCCCCAACAGCCTTGAAATCGGCAATCATTACAGGTGAGGTAAGTGGGAAAATGGCCTTAGCAAAAATAAATAATAAAAAGAAAATGATAAATTGTGGTAAGGCGATAATCGAAACAACATACCCCAGATTACAAGCGAAAATCGCAGCTGTAAAGAAATCCAAAATCGATTTGGCAATTAAGATAGTATGGTCGCCAGTCATTCCAGAATCTATGCTACCGTAAATCCCGGTTCCTGAAGCGCAGAACAAGACAATAATCGTAACTAATTGTGCTTGAAATTCCTTGGCGTCTAGCTCTGTTTGCTTGCCGAATAGCTGATTAATAGGCTTTTGCATATAAGTAGCTCCTGTTTTCACCATCTCACCAACATGGAGCAATAATCCAATGGCTGTTCCTAAAATAATAGCAAAAACGACAGCAGGCATATTTTTCATTAAGACAATCGTCGAAATTCCCATGCCCATTGAACAAACACCAAAAATAAGCGTAATCTCTTTTTTAAAGTTATCTGATAGTTTTTCACCAAAAAAACCACCAAAAATGCCGCCTAATACAACGGATAATGCATTGATAATTACACCGGTAGGCATCAATCGTTCCTCCTCAATCCAGAGGCTATGAGACAGCTCGCTTGGGCGCGAACAAATAAGCTTCAAAGGATAGAAAAGTCCAGTATTTTTAAGACCTTTATAGCACTTTGACTTATTTGATAAGTGATTAACTGTCCTAGTCATCTACTTTTATAAGTGTATAGTACATCATTATGGCGATAAATTTTTAGTAAGTCAATGTGGTTTTTGCAATCTCTGAGAAAATATGTGAATATATCAAAAAATAGAACTCAGTCCATAGACCGATAAAAAAGGCTGGTTTCGGAGTTATAATTTGTCCATAATTTTAGAAAAGAGGCTAGTAATTATGGCAGAATTAAAATGGTATGTAGGCGGACAAGAAAGAGGCAAGATGGCAGTTGATCTATTAACCCAGTTTATTTCTGAACTAAAGATAGCCGATGACGATAATAAAAAAGGTTTGGCTGATTTGGTCCAATCATTTATCAACGAAATCAAACAAGGTGTTTGTGCAGTTCCCTTATCTTTAAGTCGTTTAAACATTGAGGTTTCAAATTATTTAACGACTAACCAAATCGTATTAAGTGAAAAGGAATCTAAACTGTTAAAGGAAGTAGCGGAATTATCCCAAATTCGCTATGGATATTAAAAAATCTCTTAGCTAATCTAGATAGATTGGCTAAGGGATTTTTTGTTAATTTCGCAATTCTTTTTTCGCTGTGGCTAAAGCTACTTCGATTACTTTGTGCATATCAAAATATTGATACATACCTAAACGACCGCCAAAAATAATATTGGCATCTTTTTTCGCTAGGGCCTGATATTTTTGGTATAACTTAGCATTGACCTGGTCATTCACTGGATAATAGGGCTCATCCCCGATTTGCCAATCAGCTGGGTACTCCTTAGTAATAACCGTTTTTTCCTGTTGGCCAAATTCAAAATGCTTATGCTCGATAATCCGGGTGAAAGGATATTGATGGTCGATATAATTAATCACGGCATTTCCCTGGTAATTATCTATAGATAAAATTTCGTGTTCAAATTTTAATGAACGATAAGCTAATGGCCCATAACAGTAATCATAAAACTGGTCAATCATACCGGTGAAAACAATTTTATCATAATTGGTTAAATATGCTGCTTTATTGGCAAAAAAATCAGTATTTAAACGGACTTCAATCTGATCATGTTGGAGCATTTTTTCAACCATTTGTGTGTAACCACCTATCGGAATTCCTTGATAAGTGTCATTGAAATAGTTATTATCAAAGGTAAAACGTACAGGTAATCGCTTGATAATAAAAGGTGGTAAATCCTTACAAGTACGTCCCCATTGTTTTTCTGTATATTCTTTAATCAAGGTCTCATAGATATCAGTTCCGACTAAATCGATTGCTTGTTCTTCTAGATTTTCAGGTGTTTTCCCTTTTAAAACTTGTCGCTGCTCCTTAATTTTAGCTTTAGCTTGTTGAGGCGTGATTGTTTGCCAGAGCTGATAGAAGGTACTCATGTTAAAAGGTAAGGAGTAGAGCTTTCCTTTACTTAGAGCAAAAGGACTATTCACAAATCGATTAAATTGAGCAAATTGATTTACATATTGCCAAACTTCTTGATTGGAGGTGTGAAAGATATGGGCGCCATATTGGTGGACTTGGATACCTTCAACTTCATGTGTATAGATATTACCAGCAATATGATTTCGTTTTTCGATAATCGTTACCTGATGTCCGGCTTTAGCTGCTTGTTCAGCAAACACCGCACCAAATAAGCCTGCACCAACGATTAAATAATGCATGAGATCTTTCCTTTCACTTTTAGATTTTTCATAACTACTTTATCACAAATCTTCCTTTGTTGCGTAAAAATATTTTGTCTATACACATAGGAAGAAATTGACTATTCTTTCATATATGTAGCTTTTTGTTTTTTTTAATGGTTTTTTAAATCCTTTGCTATTGCTTCTGTAATAGGAAGGTATTTGCTGATAAATCTTTAAATATCAATGGATTACATCCTAGGTCTAAGGATGTATTTTTTTGTGTTCGTCTTGAATCAAAAGAAGTTTAGTGTTATGATTTTGTTATAAGGTTACAGGTGGTGGGAAAAATGTTTAAAGAAGTTTTTCAATATATTGCGCAACAAGTGGGGTTATTGTCTGATTTTTGGCAGTGTATCGCATGGATAGGCCTGATTTGTCTATTTTTTGTTGGCTTATATTTACTTTTTTCGCTTATTTTTGCACCAATTATGTATCTTTATAACCGTTTAACCGATCGAAATCAAAATAATTCTTTGGCCCAATCTGAATATTTATTAGGTCAATTGACTGTGAAAATTCAGGGAGATTCAGTAGGCGAAGTTATGGAGACAGGCAGTGGTCATGCACGAGCAACTTTTCCAGCTAAATTATTTAAAGCAGATGAAATTGCTAATGATCATCTTTTACCAGTAGGGACATCAGTAATTATTATTGAATTTGATGCAAACGGCATTGCGCTAGTAGTAGAAAATAAAAACAAATAAGAAGGAGTAGTGGATAAAGTGATAGGGAGTATTTTATTTAATCCAGTTGTCTGGATAGTAATTGCAGTATTAGCATTGATTATTTTCTTAATGATTCGTTATCGTATTGGAAAACCAGACGAAGCATTGATTGTGACGGGATCTTTTTTAGGTAAAGAAGGAATTAAAATTCTAAAAAATAGTGGGACTTTTGTGATACCGATTGTGCAAAAGGCTCATAAATTAAGTCTTTTAACCCATAAATTAGAGATAGGTACGCCTGAAGTGTATACTGAACAAGGAGTGCCGATTAAAGCCAGTGCTACCGTTTTAGTTAAGATAGGTAATAGTACTGAAGCGATTAAAACAGCAGCAGAACAATATTTAGGTAAATCAACTTCTGAATTAGAAGATGAAGCACAAGAAGTCTTAGAAGGTCACCTTCGCGCGATTTTAGGTACGATGACGGTAGAAGCGATTTATAAAAATCGCGATGATTTTGCAGAACAAGTCCAAGCAGTCGCTTCAACAGATTTACAAAAGATGGGGCTAGAGATTGTTTCATTCACGATTAAAGATGTGAGTGATCCGAATGGTTACTTAGATGCCCTAGGTCGCCCGCAAATTGCTGAAGTGAAGAAGAATGCTGAAATCGCAGAATCTAATGCTTTGCGTGAAACGCGAATTAAACAAGCAGAAAATGAACAATTAGCTCAACAAGAAGAAATTCGTCGTAAAACAGAAATTGCCGAGGCTAATAAAAACATGGCCTTAAAGCAAGCGCAATATAAACAAGAACAGGAAGTTGCGGTTGCCCAAGCTGAACAAGTAGCAGTAGGCGAAAAAATGAAGGTTCGCTTGATTGAACAAGAAAAGAACATTGAAATTCAAGAAAAACAAGCAGAATTAACCGAAAAAGAATTAAACGCAAGTCTACGTAAAAAAGCAGAAGCCGATAAATATGTAGTAGAACAAAATGCTTTGGCTGAAAAAGCGAAAGAAATTGCCTATGCCCAAGCAGAAGCTGAAAAAATTAAATTAGCTGCTGAAGCTGAAGCGCAACGTGTAGCTAAATTAGGGCAAGCTGAAGCAGAACGCATTGCTAAAGTGGGACAAGCAGAAGCCGAAAGTAAGGAAAAAATGGCTCTTGCTTTACAAAAACTAAATGAAGCTGGTATTTTAATTGAATTTATTAAAGTCTTGCCAGCAATTGCTAAAGAAGTCAATGCGCCTATTAGTAATATTGATAAGGTGGTTAGCTTTGGTGGTGGCGATGGCGTTCATGAAATGGGTGAGGCAGGTCTGGCTAGAACTTTTGATACTATTAAAGAAACTACCGGTTTAGACCTAGTGACTTTAATTAATGAAACGATGTCTCGCAAGCAAGCTAATCAAGAATTAGTGGAAGCTATTCATAGTGTAAAAGAAGACAGTGAAGTAAAAACAGAAAATCCAAAAGAAGAATAGGAGGACATTAGATGATTGTAACTACAACTGAGCGAATTCCAGGTAAGGAATATGAAGTGATTGGTGAAGTTTTTGGTTTGACGACACAATCGAAAAATATGTTTTCAGATATTGGTGCTAGTCTAAAGGGCTTAGTCGGTGGTGAGATTAAAGCCTATACCAATATGTTAGAAGAATCACGATTAAAAGCTGTTGAGCGTTTAAAAGAAAATGCTAAAGCCATGGGGGCAGATGCGGTTGTAATGATGCGTTATGATTCAGGTTCGATTATGCAAGATATGCAAAGCGTAGTGGCCTATGGGACAGCTGTAAAATTTGTTTAAGATTTATTTCGAAAACGCCAATGAGGGTTAAAGCTTATTGGCGTTTTTTTTAATTGCTAAAAAAATCACGAAATAGGCTTGACTTAAAGTCCACTTTAAGTTGTATGATAGGAAGCACTGAAGGAGGGCACTTATGATTTTAGAAACAATTCAACAACCACAAGATTTAAAAAAATTAAGCCAAGAATAATTACATATGCTTGTTAATGAGGCGAGAACAGCTTTGTTGGCAAAAATTAGCCAACATGGTGGACATAATGGGCCAAATTTAGGTAAGGTCGAAATGACAGTGGCTTTGCACCGCGTTTTTAACTCACCAGTTGATAAATTAGTCTTCGACATTTCTCATCAAACATATATTCACAAAATGTTGACTGGTCGTGCGCAAGCTTTCTTAGATCCTGCCCATTATGACGATGTATCAGATTATACGAATCCTAAAGAAAGCGATTATGATTTGTTTACAGTAGGTCACACTTCAACTTCTCTAGCTTTAGCTAATGGGATTGCGATTGCTCGTGATGTCAAACAAGAAAATTACAATGTAGTAGCGGTCATTGGTGACGGCTCTTTATCTGGCGGTTTGGCCTTTGAAGGGTTAAATAATATTGCTGAACAAAATAGCAATATTATTGTGATTGTCAATGATAATGACCAATCAATTGCTGACAACTTTGGAGGACTTTATCGCAACTTAAAGACGCTGCGTGAATCTAATGGTCAAGCAGAAGATAATTTCTTCAAGTCCCTTGGCTTTGAATATCATTACTTAGACGAGGGAAATGATGTCGATAAGTTGATTGCCTTGTTTGAATCAGTAAAAGATAGCGATCACCCAGTATTATTACACATTCATACTGTAAAAGGGAAAGGCTTTAAATTTGCTGAGGAAAACCGTGAAAAATTCCATGTGGGTGGTCCATTTAGTTTAGAAACCGGCGAATATGTTCGTAATGGTAACGTGCAAGCAACTTATAATAGTATTACTACCGATTTCTTATGGAATAAAATGCAGCAAGATCAGACTGTCGTTGCCGTTAATGCAGGCATACCGATGATGGTTTTTAACCCTGGGCAAAGAAAAGCGCTGGGCAAACAATTCATTGATGTGGGCATTGATGAACAGCAGGCAGCTACGATGACAGCTGGTTTGGCTAAAAATGGAGCTAAGCCTGTTTGGTTTGTTAACGCAACGTTTATGCAACGTAGCTATGACCAAATTTCTCATGATCTAGCGTTAAATGATTTACCAGGGACTATTTTGGTTTACAATGCCTCGGTGAATGGAATGAAGGATGAAACGCACTTGGGTATTTTCGATATTCCTTTTTTAAGTCATATTCCTAATTTGGTTTATCTAGCACCAACCAATCAAGAAGAGTATTTGGCGATGCTAGATTGGTCATTGGAACAAACCCATCATCCGGTGGCCATTCGTGTGCCAGTGGGTCCATTGCACAGTGTGGGTCAAACAGATCAGACTGATTATAATCAATTATACAAAAATGAAGTCGTCCAACAAGGAAAACAAGTAGCGGTAATGGGAATAGGGAATTTCTTTGGCCTAGCTAAAGAGGTAGTCGCAGCTTTAGCTAAAGAAAATATCCAAGCAACCTTAATTAATCCAAAATTCATTTCAGGTGTAGATGAAAAATTACTGACCGCATTGACGCAAGATTACCAAGTAGTGGTCATTTTAGAAGATGGTATTACTGATGGAGGTTATGGACAAACCGTAGCAAGTTACTTAGGAAATACAGCTGTCAAGGTTCAAAATTATGGTCTTGATAAAGCTTTCCATGATCGTTATAAAGTGGATGAACTACTAGCTGAAAATGGTCTTGCAGTTGAAAATATTGTGAAAAATATTTTAGCTAGTTTATAATTTGAAAAATATTTTAGTAATCTATATAGACAACTTTAAACTGTTTTGTGTAAAGTTGTCTATTTTTATATTCTTTCAAAAGAACTATAAGATTAGTCGCTTTGTTGCATATTACATAAATTTTGTTGTAGTATAGATACAACAGAGTTTTTGGCTGAGATACTTTATAACTTCAAATATTTTGAATTATTTTTCTTTTATAGAGGATGTTGGAGTATACAGCTTTTAAGAAATTTATCATTAGTAAGGAAAGATCGTTAAAAATGAAATTATTGAGTATTATTGTCCCTTGCTACAATTCTCAAGATTATATGGAGCGTTGTATTACTTCTTTGCTTGTTGGGGGCGAAGCAGTTGAAATTATTATCGTCAATGATGGTTCAAAGGATGAAACAGCGGCGATTGCTGATCGTTTTGCTAGTCATTTTCCAACTATTGTTCAAGCTGTTCACCAAGAAAATGGTGGTCATGGACAAGCGATTAATACTGGTCTTGCACATGCAAGTGGTGAGTATATTAAGGTTGTTGATAGTGATGATTGGGTTGATGCCAATGCCTACCAAGAGATTTTAGCCTTTTTAGCTAGACAAACAAATCTTGCTGAGCCGGTGGATATGCTGATTAGCAATTATGTTTATGAAAAACAAGGGGCAAAACGCAAAAAGGTGATTGAATACACCTCGTTTTTACCAACAAATCAATTATTTAGTTGGGATGCTACCAAGCGTTTTCCAGTGGGGAAATATCTATTGATGCATTCAGTGATTTATCGTCGTCAATTGCTGATTGATCATACTTTACAATTACCAAAGCATACCTTTTATGTCGATAATTTATATGTTTTTGAACCACTCCCAATGGTTAAAAATATGTATTATTTAAATGTCGATTTTTATCGCTATTACATTGGTCGTGAAGATCAATCAGTCAATGAAAAGGTGATGATTGGTCGCATCGATCAGCAGCTAGCGGTAAATCGCCGGATGGTTCATTATTATTCTGATGCTGAGTTAATGGATGATAGCTTGCAGGCTTATATGTTGAAATACTTAGAAATTATTACCACGATTTCATCTATTTTATTAATTCGTGAAGGATCGAAAGAAAGCTTGCAGAAAAAAGAAGCGCTTTGGCAATATATTCGCCAACAAGACGAACAACTTTACCGTAAATTACGTCGAGGCTTATTTGGTGTAGGGGTACATCTGCCTGGTAGATTAGGACGAAAAACAATGGTTGGTTGTTATAAGCTAGCCAAAAAAATGTATGGATTTAACTAAATACGTGGACTGTTTGTTATGGACGTTTAATGTAAAAGTTTTTGTTCTTGCATTGAACGTTCATTTGTTTTCTAGAGTATTGTTTGAACCTTTGTTAAAATAAAGCTAGTAATCCGTGTAATGTTTAAGTGATTGAAACGTATTTTAGATGAAGGGGGGCGCGTGTGATGGATGAAAAAGTGGTAGAAGCCAGCTATCTGGCGTATGCACAGCCTTTATTTTTGTATGCGCTATCACTAATGAAGGATGAACAAAAAGCAGAGCAATTGGTTAGTGATGCCTATTATAAGCTACTTTGCCAAGCACAAGCCCCTGCTCAGATAAAATTTTGGTTATTGCGTGTGGTTAAAACAAGCTTTATCGATCACTATCGTCGGCAAAAATATCGGCAAGCTATCAATTTAGCGCAGCAACAAGCGACCTTTACGCCAAGCTTTGAAGTAGCAATTTTGCAAAAGGAGCGCAATCGTCGGTTATATTTCGCTATTTTATCATTGAAATATCCATATAATGAACTGATCTTGCTTTTTTATTTTGCCGATTGCTCGACTGCAGAGCTCGCGCAATATTTCCAATTGTCGATCAATCAGGTTCGGGTGTATCTACATCGAGCACGCAAGCAATTAAGGGAGGTGTTAGCAGATGAAAACTAACTTATTAGATTTACTAGCAAAATATCGAAAAAACCAAGCGACACCAGAAGAAATCGCCTATATCAAAGAACGCTTAGCTGAGTTTCAGGAACTACAGGATTTAGCATTAGAAGAGGAAAAGATTGATTGGGAGGAATTGGACTTAAGCTTAGAAGATGAACAATTGAAGCAGAAGATCAATCGACAGATCAAGAAGAACTACTTTAAGACGATATTGACAACGATCGGTCTTTTACTTGTATTGCTAGGAGTGAGCGTTGTAGTTTTACCAAAGCTTGTAGATAAGTTTTATTATGATCCAATCACTGAGCAAGGAGAAAAGCTTTCACCGTTTACCTTATCTTTAGTAGTAGCGAATGAATTGCAACAGCCTTATCGTTCGTTAAATGAAATCAAAATTGATGCACTTGGCTTTGGTAATTATGATATTTATATCAATTTTACCGAAGAGGGGCAGTCAAATGTTAATTACGAGCCCCCTTCAAAAATGCAGCTTAGAAAAGGAAGAATGCTACAAGTGGATACCTCTATCTTTAGAAAAACAGCTTCGTTGCTAAGACTGCAAAAGCAGAGTTCGGCGACCGCAAAGGAAATGTTTGCTTTACAAAAAGAACACATGCTCCAACAACTAGCAACCTTACCGCCCTACAGTCAGATCTATGCTTCGTTAGCCTTTGAACCGAATATGGATTTAGCGCAAGTGAAAAAGCTAGATGAAGAAAAAAATACGCATATTTATTGGTATGGTGTTCAGCCACCAAATGATCAAACCTCTATAATGGGCTTTGCTGCTTATGGAGGCGTTCCTTATACCTTAATGTTTAACAACGAGGCTAAAAATTATCTAAATCAGCTCAATCAAACCTATCCTTATCTTTTTATAGGAATTAAAAATGGCGAGGAGTATCCTGAGAATTATCAATTTTTACGCTTTCAATCAATGCTAGCATTTATGCTAGATCATGAAGCGGATTATCAACAGCTGTTTCATCAAGAGCCTCTTACAAAAGAAATCAAAGCTTATCAGCGATTGTTGAAGGATGAAGCCAATTTTAAAATCAGTAGCATTTATATGGTGACAACTGTTGATTCTTTAAAGAAAATACTGACAGAGCACCCCGAATGCTTTGCAAAAATTCAGCAGATTGAGCTATATAATCAAAATTTTTAATAACGTAAAAAAGTCAGGAACCACGCTTGATTCCTGACTTTAATTATTTAAAAACGTAATCGTTATTAGACGATTTCAAATTGTACATCGATATTGTTACGTGTCGCCTTAGAATAAGGACAAACTTCGTGCGCTAAGGCAGTTAAAGCTTCTGCACGTTCTTTGCTAGCTCCTTCAAGATGGACTTCTAAAGTGACTGCAACTGAAAAGCCAGTTGCTTCATCAGACATTAAAGCGACTCTAGCGCTAACTGTACTTGGATAGCTTTCACCTTCATTTTGCATAACTAGTCCAAGTGCGCCGTTAAAGCAAGCACTATAAGCTGCTGCAAATAATTGTTCTGGGTTAGTGGCCCCTTCTACACGTTTACCAGGAGCAGTTGTTTTATAAGCAAAAGAACGATCTGGAGAGAATACTTCACCTTCGCGACCACCGATACTTGTTACCTTTGTTTCATACATTTTTTTCATCCTGCATACCTCCTAGAGTTTGCGATAATTGATTTAATTGTTGTAGTAAGGAAAAATAATTCGCTTCATCAGCCGTCAATACAGATAGGCAATTGCAAACCGTATCCAAAATAGTTGGCTTTAGTTTTTTGGCTTTAGCAGTTAGAGAAATAATCACTCGTCTTTCGTCATCTTTAGCGCGGCTCCGGAGTACATAATCCCTTTGTTCTAAGCGCTTGATTAAAGGAGTCAATGTACCGCTATCTAAAGCTAAGCGTTCGCCTAGCTGACTGACGGTTTGATGGTCTTCTTCCCACAAAGCTAGTAAGGTCAAATATTGTGGGTAGGTTAAATCAAAAGGAGCTAAAACTTTATTGTATAAACGATTAAAGGTTTTATTCGCTCGATACAAAGCGAAGCACAATTGATTATCTATAGTTGGCAGAATCATGAAATTATCCTTTCTGAATTTAATTGTACACAATTTAATTTTATAAAACAAATATCTTGCTCAACTTATTTTTTGATGATTAATTGAATGGCTTGTTCAATTTTTTCTTTTTGAAGCTCAGGATTTTCGCTAGGCTCTTCCAAGCATTTTTTGAAATTTTCAGCGACAACTAATCCCATCACGCGATCAATGCTGGAGCGTACGGCGCTTAATTGGGTGACGATATCGATACATTCTTTTTCTTCATCAATCATTTTTAAAATCCCACGAATTTGTCCTTCTGTACGCTTCAAACGATTACTGATTTTCTTTTTATCGGCTATTTCCATTTTTTCTTCCTCCGTGTTGATACCTATATGGGTACTATAAAGTATCCCAGGAATTTTGTCTAATAATAATGAATGAAATCAAATTAATTGACAAAAATTGCTTCTTGATTTTAAATATACCCTATAAGGTATATGAAAGAGGTGACAGATAAGTGTTAACTATTTTTAAATCAGTCCCAATCATGACAATAGCCGAGCTAAAAACTAGCTTGAAAAATCGCCAAATGGTGTTGTTGGATGTACGTACAGCCCAAGAATACCGTAGTGGGCATATTAGAGGGGCGAAAAATGTTCCTTTAAACCGTATAAATACCTATCAGGGGGATAAAGAAAAACTACATCTAATCATTTGCCAATCAGGTATGCGCAGCAAACAAGCAGCCAAGTTTTTACAAAAACAAGGCTATCAGGTTAAAAATATTCGTGGGGGTCTCAATCGTTGGGACGGACCGTTAATTGGAGGAAAAGAATGATGAAACATCCTAAAATTGTCATCGTTGGTGGAGTTGCAGGAGGAATGTCTGCGGCGACGCGCCTAAGACGTTTACTAGAAGAGGCAGAAATTATTGTATTAGAAAAAGGTCCCTATGTGTCATTTGCAAATTGCGGACTACCCTATTATCTATCTGGTGAAATTGCTAATCGAGAGCAGTTGTTAGTCCAAACGAAAGAAAAGCTCAATCAACGCTTTAAACTAGATGTACGCGTCAATCATGAAGTCGTTGCTATTGATCGTAAGCAAAAATTATTACAAGTGCTGCATCAAGGAAAAACAGAAAGTCTCGCTTATGACTATCTCATCTTATCCACTGGTGCCAAAGCCTATATACCGGATCTGCCTGGTATAGATCAGGCTAAACAATTATTTAGCGTTAGAAATATTCCGGATATAGATGCGATTATGAACAGTCTACAAACTGGTCAGGTCAAAGAGGTAACAGTCATTGGTTCTGGCTTTGTCGGCTTAGAAATGGTTGAAAATCTAGCTAAACGTGGCTTAAGAGTTACCTTAATTGAACAAGCCAAGCAAGTCTTGCCAGCACTAGATGAAGAAATGGCTGTCTTTATTGAAGAAGCGCTGCAACAAAATAAAGTGAACGTCAAAACCAATGTGGCAGTCAGTGCCTTTTTAGAGGAAGGGCGGATCTTACAGCTTTCTGATGGCAGTCAGCTAACAAGTGATTTGACCATTTTAGCCATTGGTGTGCAGCCAGCCACTCAATTAGCCCAGCAGGCAGGTTTGATTTTGGGCTTGAGGTCAGGCATTGTTGTCGATGAACACTTTAGAACGAGTGATCCTGCGATTTTTGCTATTGGCGATGCAATTGTCGTCAAGCAACAAATTAGTCAGCAGCCGGCTTTAATTTCACTCGCTTCTCCAGCAAATCGACAAGGTAGGCAAGTAGCAGATGTGATAGCTGGCTTGAAACGTACACATCGGGGAAGTCTAGGGACAGCCATTGTTCGAGTCTTTGAACAAGTTGCTGCCTTTACAGGTCTAACCGAAAAAGCTGTCAAAGCGCTCAATCTCCCTTATCAGGTAGTACACACATTGGGCAAAAGTCATGCTAGCTACTATCCAGGAGCGGAAGGCATCTTATTAAAATTGATTTTTCATCCCCAAACAGGTAAAATTTACGGCGCGCAAGCTATCGGTAAATCAGGAGTGGACAAGCGAATGGATGTTTTAGCAACAGCGATTAAGGCGCAGCTGACGGTTTTTGATTTACCTGAATTGGAACTTAGTTATGCCCCACCGTTTGGCTCGGCTAAAGATCCAGTAAATATGTTAGGATATGCGGCGATGAATCTCATCGAAGGTCTTAGCGAAACGATTCAGTGGCATGAATTAGCGGAACAATTAGCACAAGGCAAGGTTTTATTAGATGTGCGTACGAAAGAAGAGTATGAAAAAGCACACATTAAAACTGCATATTCGATTCCACTTGATGAATTACGTGACCGTTTATCTGAACTGAATCCAGCAAAAAGCTATATCGTTAGTTGTCATAGTGGTTTACGTAGTTATTTAGCCGAAAGAATCTTAAAACAAAATGGCTTTAAGGTACAAAACTTAGATGGTGCTTTTTATCTATATTCTCATGCAATGAAAGGAAGAAATATCGATGTACAGTAGTATGGCTAGTGATGAATTTTATCAATTCTATAAACAAGGAAATCAACAGGCAATTTTAGATGTTCGAGAAAGCGACGAGTTTGCAAGCGGGCATATTCCAAACGCTCAGCATTTACCATTAAGCTTATTAATGGAAGAAGCGGTTGAGCTAGAGCCAACGCAGTCTTATGCGGTCATTTGTCACTCGGGTGCACGCTCAGCGTTAGCTTGTCAAATTTTAGCCAGTCAAGGGTATCAAGTAATCAATGTTTTAGGTGGTATGTCAGCTTGGAAGGGTGAAATTACCCAATAAAGTAATATCGGGTTTCTAATGAGGAGAAGTCAGTCAAAAAATTGATTGGCTTCTTTTTTTTTTAAATAACTAAAAAATAAAATAAATTAATCTAAATTTGAAAAAATAGTTTTAAATAAAGTTTGTTAATTCGCATTTTAATGTGCCGGTGCTTTTTCTTATATTTTTTCATAAAATATGTGTATAATAGAATTAAAGAAAAAATATGGGAGGAATTGAATTTATATGGCATTTATTGGAACGCTATGTCTAATCTTGGTATTAACGGCTTTAGCGGCGCATCTTTGTAGGAGAATAGGTATTCCTGGAGTGGTGGGTCAATTATTAGTTGGTTTAATTGTGGGTACAGGTGGCTTACAATGGATTCATTCTGATGAACTGATTCATCATTTTTCAGAAATCGGTGTGATCCTGCTGATGTTTTTAGCTGGGCTAGAAAGTGACATGGCTTTATTGCGTAAGTACTTTAAACCGGGAATGCTAGTAGCGATTTTTGGGGTCATTTTTCCGTTATTGCTAGGTACAGGTGGCGGATTTGCTTTTGACGTAACCAAAACGGAAGCTTTCTTTTTGGGTGTCGTATTAGCAGCGACTTCGGTTAGTATTTCGGTTGAAGTATTGAAAGAACTGCAAGCGGTCAACACGAAAGAAGGATCGACCATTTTAGGTGCCTCGGTAGTAGATGATATCTTAATTGTTCTAGTATTGAGTATTAGTTTAACTTTCCTTGGCGGTAATCAAGGCAACGACCAGTCTATCGGCATCACTTTATTGCAACAAGGTATATACTTTGTGTTGATTTATCTACTGGTTAAATGGATTGCGCCGTATCTGATGCATCTATCGGAACGGATTTACACGACGGCTTCAGTGATTATTATGTCGCTAGTGATTTGTTTAGGTATGTCTTATGTGGCTGATTTTGTTGGTCTAAGCTCTGTAATCGGTGCTTTCTTTGCAGGGATTGCAGTGGGTCAAACCAAGGTTAAAGAACAAGTTTTTATTAATGTAGAATCAATTGGTTATGCAATTTTTATTCCAGTATTCTTTGTAAATATTGGTTTAGAAGTCAAGCTCTCAAGTGTAGTCACGTACTTCCCGTTCATTTTAGCTTTTGTCGTGATTGCGGTAATTTCTAAATTGTTCGGTGGTTATCTAGGTTCAAAAATGGCTGGTTTTTCTAATAACAGTGCTTGGATGGTCGGCGCGGGAATGATTTCACGCGGAGAGATGGCCTTAATTGTGTTACAAATTGGTTCACAAGGTGGTCTGATTCCTGAACGCTATTTTGCACCAATGGTTATTACCATTTTAATTAGTACACTTGTCTCACCGTTAATTTTGAAATATTTTGCTAAAAAGGTTTTGGCGAAACACGCTTAATTCTATTATTCTGCTCACTTGAATTTTTTCAGGTGAGCTTTTTTATACATTTTTTCATTTTGCTCCTGGTTTTTCCAAACAGAAGTTGTTTGCAGTATATAAAGTTAAAATACGATTGCAGGTTGTTTTTTTATAAATATTTATTGATTTTTTATGCAAAATATACTGGGTATTTTTTATTTTCATTAATAAATCGCCTTTTCATGAATATTTTCAAAATTTTAGTTTTGCTATAGTGAAACTATAAATATATTAATGAAGGTGTGAAGGTAATGTTAGAAAAACTTTTAACAACAAATACGCAAAAGTGGTATCGATTAATGTTGGAATTATCCGAACAGAAAATATTAAGTTGTGCGTATATTGAAAAAAATTATGGCTGGAATCAGCGAGTTTGCAAGTATCATATGCGTCAATCTTTATTGTATCCTGAGGAATTAAAAAATATTTGCCATTTTAAACATGGACAGTTGATTTATACGTCAAAACAAGAAATATCCGCCTTATTATTATTGATTCGTTTGTTGAAAAATAATACTTCGTTTAAATTATTGCGGCTATTATTAGAACAGAAAGCCTATACTCATCAGGAGTTGCGCCAACGTTTGTTTATTAGTTATTCCAAGCTAAGAACAGAATTATTAAACTTATCATGTTGGCTATCCAACTTTCATTTAGTCCTCTCTTTTAGCCCTTATCCACAAATCGTAGGCGATGATCAAGTGATGAATTGGTTTTGCTTTGTTTTTTGCTATTTTGATGCTGTAAATGAAGACGATCGACCTGCAACGTCTTTAATTGCGGCTACCGAAGAAGAGAGTAATCGTTATCTAGCTAGATTTTATGAATTACTAGAAAAAGAAAGGGGCAGAAATAGATATGCTTTCTTTTTATATAAACAACTAGTGGGATGTGAAGATTTTTTATTAAATGAACAGGTTTATGACAGAGCTTTGTTGTATTTAGGGCAATTAGAAAGCGACCATGTAGCGAAGATTTCAGATAAAGTGGCTTTTGCGCAATTAGTAGCTAGAATTGAAACTTATTATTGCTATTTAGCAGCTGAAGATCTTGTACGATTTAAAAATAATACCCCTTATGAAAAAGCTTGTAAAGAAGCAGTGGCTGGCTATTTTCCCTGTCTTTGTTTAACTGAAGAGGTCAATCCTGAATTAAGTAAATGTTATTATCATCTACTAGCGAAATACATTGAGTTACCGCAAAAAGTTGTGTAGTTTAGTAAAAAGCAGTTGCCTTAATTTTTATATAGAGCAACTGCTTTTTTCGTTTAATCTTCAATTTTTTCTAAGCTAATTTCACCAGAAGATAAGTAGTATGTTTGCGTGGGAGTTTCTACCACTAATTCACCATTATCAGTAATGGCTTTGGCTTTTCCGGAAATGGTTTGCCCATTTTGTTGGAAACTTACTTTTTTACCCAGCACGAATGATTTTTGTCGATAGTACTCTAAATAGTGCGTATCGGGTAAGGCTGCGCATAATTCAAAGAAATTTTGCCAAATCAGCCGAATTAATTCATTACGTGTAATCGTTGGTTGTTGGTGGAATAAGGCGGTAACTTTTTGGCGTAAATCTTCTGGAAATTTTTCTTGTTCAATAAAAAAATTAATTCCTATACCGATAATTACATGGCTAATTCGTTGACTTTCAAAATCGCTAATGGCCTCAGTTAAGATTCCACAGACTTTCTTTTGATTGATAAAAATATCATTTACCCATTTGATGGTGGTTTTTTCACCGACCAACTGATCAATTGCACTAGCTACAGCGACTGCTGATAAGAGTGTATATTGGGGTAATTCTTGAAAATGCTGATTTGGTGAAAGTAATAAACTCATATAAATCTGGCCGTTTGGTGAGAAAAATTGACGACCAAAACGTCCGTGCCCTTGCGTTTGTTCATCAGCAATAAACAATCCTTGTTTCAATTGATTATTGATGGCGGCAGTTTTAGCATCTTGCATGGTTGAAACGGTCGATGCTCGGTAAAAAATCATTTCCTCAGTTAGATAAGGATTACTGATTAAAGCTGGTTCAATCAAATCACTAGGTAATAAACGATAACCATTAGCTAAATGATCAAAATGATAGCCGCTTTTTTCTAATTCGCGTATTGCTTTCCAAATCGCTGTTCTGGAAACCTGTAGCTCATTGGCTAATTTTTCACCAGAGATGATTTGTTGATGCTCACGCATATAGGCTAAGATTTTTTGCTTGGTATTCATTAAGAAAGCACGTCCTTGTCGCTGATGTTATTTCTTGTATTTTACCACAAAATGGGTAGATCTAGTATGAAAGAAAAGGTTTGGAAAAGTTTGCTGAAAACCAAGTGAAAGCTTGACAATTCTATCATTTCTATCTATAATATATAGATGCAAAAACTATCAAAAAGTATTATCAGTAGGAACGAAATATTGTCCGTTTCGGCTGTAAAATAAGGAAAAACAAAAATAGAACAGCTTTTTTCATGGCTTGCTATTTTTGATTTTTTTTTGTCTTAAAGCCGCAAAAAATACGCTTTGTTACCTAAATTTATTTTTTGTAACAAAAATGTAATATTGCTTGATAGCTATTTTGAAAGATTTTTGAAGGGGTGAAGAGCTTGGCTGGACACGTAGTAAAATACGGTAAGCACCGCGAACGTAGAAGTTTCGCACGTATCAGTGAAGTATTGGAATTACCGAATTTGATTGAAATTCAAACAGATTCTTACCAATGGTTTTTAGATGAAGGATTACGAGAAATGTTTGAAGATATTTTACCGATTGAAGATTTTAACGGTAATTTATCATTAGAATTCGTAGATTATGAGTTGAAGACACCTAAGTACAATGTAGATGAAGCCCGTGCACATGATGCAAACTATTCTGCACCTTTACATGTAACTTTACGTTTAACTAATCGAGAAACTGGCGAAATTAAATCACAAGAAGTTTTCTTTGGTGATTTCCCACTAATGACAGAACAAGGTACATTTATCATCAACGGGGCAGAACGTGTAATTGTTTCACAATTAGTTCGTTCACCAGGTGTATATTTCCATGGCAAAGTAGATAAAAATGGTAAAGAAGGTTTCGGATCTACTGTGATTCCAAACCGTGGTGCATGGTTAGAAATGGAAACAGATAGCAAGGATATTTCTTATGTACGTATTGACCGTACACGTAAAATCCCATTAACTGTTTTAGTTCGTGCATTAGGTTTTGGTTCAGATGACACTATTTTTGAAATCTTTGGTGATAGCGAATCATTACGCAATACAGTAGAAAAAGATTTACACAAAAATGCTAGTGATTCTCGTACAGAAGAAGGCTTAAAAGATATTTATGAACGTCTACGTCCAGGTGAACCAAAAACAGCTGACAGCTCACGAAATCTTTTAAATGCTCGTTTCTTCGATCCAAAACGTTACGACCTAGCAGCAGTTGGTCGTTATAAAGTCAACAAAAAATTAGACTTAAAGACACGTTTATTAAACTTAACCTTAGCTGAAACTTTAGTTGATCCTGAAACGGGTGAAATTTTAGTTGAAAAAGGTACTGTTTTAACCCACCAAGTGATTGATAGTATCGCTGAGCAATTAGAAAATGGTCTAAATAGCGTGACGTACTATCCTTCTGAAGATGGGGTAGTAACTGATCCAATGACCGTTCAAGTGATTAAAGTGTTCTCTCCACGTGACCCAGAACGTGAGATTAACGTGATTGGGAATGCCTATCCAGATATGAACGTTCGTACGATTCGTCCTGCTGATATTATCGCAAGCATGAGCTACTTCCTAAACTTAATGGAAGGAATCGGTAAAGTAGATGATATCGACCACTTAGGAAACCGTCGTATTCGTTCAGTAGGTGAATTATTACAAAACCAATTCCGTATTGGTCTAGCTCGTATGGAACGTGTGGTACGTGAAAGAATGTCGATTCAAGACACTGAAACCTTAACGCCACAACAATTAATTAACATTCGTCCAGTAGTGGCAAGCATCAAAGAATTCTTTGGTTCTTCTCAATTATCACAATTCATGGACCAAACTAACCCGCTAAGTGAGTTAGCCCACAAACGTCGTCTATCTGCCTTAGGGCCTGGTGGTTTGACTCGTGACCGTGCTGGTTATGAAGTTCGTGACGTACACTACTCTCACTATGGTCGTATGTGTCCAATCGAAACACCAGAAGGTCCAAACATTGGTCTGATCAATAGTTTGGCTTCTTATGCGAAAGTAAATAAATACGGTTTTATCGAAACCCCTTATCGTCGAGTAGACCGTGAAACTGGTCGAGTAACTGATCAAATCGACTACTTAACTGCCGATATCGAAGACCACTATGTTGTAGCCCAAGCCAACAGTAAATTAAATGAAGATGGTACCTTTGCTGAACCAGTTGTTATGGCACGTGCAACCAGTGAAAACTTAGAAGTAGCCGTTGAAAAAGTAGATTACATGGACGTATCACCTAAGCAAGTAGTTGCGGTGGCGACTGCATGTATTCCTTTCTTAGAAAATGATGACTCTAACCGTGCCTTGATGGGGGCGAACATGCAACGTCAAGCTGTGCCACTAATCAACCCTAAAGCACCTTGGGTAGGTACTGGTATGGAATATAAATCAGCTCATGACTCAGGTGCCGCATTATTATGTAAACATGATGGTGTCGTCGAGTATGTGGATGCTCGTGAAATTCGTGTTCGACGAGAAGACGGTACTTTAGATATTTATCAAATAACTAAATTCCGTCGTTCTAACTCAGGAACTAGTTACAACCAACGTCCATTAGTTGTTTTGGGTGAAAAAGTTGAACGTGGCGATATCTTAGCTGATGGTCCATCAATGGAAAATGGTGAAATGGCTTTAGGTCAAAACGTATTGGTTGCCTTCATGACATGGGAAGGTTATAACTATGAAGATGCGATTATCATGAGCCGTCGTTTAGTTAAAGATGACGTTTATACTTCTGTGCATATTGAAGAATATGAATCAGAAGCACGTGATACTAAATTAGGACCTGAAGAAATTACCCGTGAAATTCCAAACGTGGGTGAAGATGCACTGAAAAACCTTGATGAAATGGGTATTATCCGCATTGGTGCTGAAGTTAAAGATGGTGACTTATTAGTTGGTAAAGTAACGCCTAAAGGGGTAACTGAGTTATCTGCTGAAGAACGTTTATTACACGCTATCTTTGGTGAAAAAGCCCGTGAAGTTCGTGATACTTCTCTACGTGTTCCTCACGGTGGTGGCGGTATTGTCCATGATGTTAAGATCTTTACTCGCGAAGCAGGCGATGAATTATCACCAGGTGTGAATATGTTAGTTCGTGTCTACATTGTTCAAAAACGTAAGATTCACGAAGGAGATAAAATGGCCGGTCGTCACGGTAATAAAGGGGTTGTTTCCCGTATTATGCCGGAAGAAGACATGCCATTCTTACCAGATGGAACACCAGTCGATATCATGTTGAATCCTTTAGGGGTGCCATCACGGATGAATATCGGACAAGTATTAGAGTTACACTTAGGTATGGCTGCGCGTGCGTTAGGTATCCACGTAGCTACGCCAGTATTTGATGGTGCGCGTGATGCGGATGTATGGGAAACGGTTCGTGAAGCCGGTTTAGCGCGTGATGCGAAAACCATTCTTTATGATGGCCGTACAGGTGAACCATTCGATGGACGTATCTCTGTTGGGGTTATGTATATGATTAAACTAGCCCACATGGTTGATGATAAATTGCACGCTCGTTCAATTGGACCATACTCATTAGTTACCCAACAACCACTTGGCGGTAAAGCGCAATTTGGTGGACAACGTTTTGGTGAGATGGAAGTTTGGGCCTTAGAAGCTTATGGTGCTGCCTATACCCTACAAGAAATCTTAACGTACAAATCTGATGACGTGGTTGGTCGTGTGAAAACTTATGAAGCGATTGTTAAAGGAGAACCTATTCCAAAACCAGGTGTTCCTGAATCATTCCGCGTATTAGTTAAAGAATTACAATCATTAGGTTTAGATATGCGTGTATTAGACATCGATGATCAAGAAATTGAACTTCGTGATATGGATGACGACGATGATTTAATCACTGTTGATGCGCTAACTAAGTTTGCTGAAAAACAAAAAGCGCAACAAGAAGCACAACAATTAGCTGAAGAAGAAGCATTGGCAGCTAGTCAGCTAGATGATGATGATGAGTCATTTGAAGAGTAGTAATTAATAAAGCTTGAAGGAAGAACGAGCAATCTAATTAGATTGCTTGTTTTCCCTTCATCCTGTTTGAATCGAGCTAGTAAAGGAAATGGAGGGAACCCCTTTTGATCGATGTAAATAAATTCGAAAGTATGCAAATAGGTTTGGCTTCTCCCGAAAAAATCAGAAGCTGGTCTTTTGGTGAAGTAAAAAAACCAGAAACCATTAATTATCGTACCTTAAAACCTGAACGTGAAGGGTTATTTGATGAACGTATTTTCGGTCCAACTAAAGACTGGGAATGTGCTTGTGGAAAATATAAACGTATTCGTTACAAAGGGATTACTTGTGACCGTTGTGGTGTAGAAGTAACACGTTCTAAAGTTCGCCGTGAACGTATGGGACATATTGAGTTAGCTGCCCCAGTATCACATATTTGGTATTTCAAAGGTATTCCTTCTCGTATGGGCTTAGTTTTAGATATGAGTCCACGTGCGTTAGAAGAAATTATCTATTTTGCTTCTTATGTGGTAATTGATCCAGGTAATACCAGCCTTGAAAAGAAACAATTATTGACTGAACGTGAATATCGTGAAAAACGTGAACAATACGGTCAAGAATTTACTGCTGCGATGGGTGCTGAAGCTGTTAAACAATTATTAGACGGCGTAGATTTAGAAGCCGAAGTAGCTGAATTAAAAGAAGAATTAAAGAGTGCGTCAGGTCAAAAACGTACACGTGCTATCCGTCGCTTGGATATTTTAGAAGCCTTCCGTTCATCTGGCAATAAACCAAGTTGGATGGTAATGGATGTAATTCCTGTTATTCCACCTGATTTACGTCCAATGGTTCAATTAGAAGGTGGCCGTTTTGCTACTTCTGATTTGAATGATTTATACCGTCGCGTAATTAACCGTAATAATCGTCTAAAACGTTTATTGGACTTAAATGCGCCAAATATTATTGTTCAAAACGAAAAACGTATGTTACAAGAAGCTGTGGATGCGTTGATTGATAATGGTCGTCGTGGCCGTCCAGTAACTGGTCCTGGTAACCGTCCATTGAAATCATTGTCTCACATGCTAAAAGGGAAACAAGGTCGTTTCCGTCAAAACTTACTTGGTAAACGTGTAGACTATTCAGGACGTTCTGTTATCGTTGTTGGTCCATTCTTGAAGATGTATCAATGTGGTTTACCAAAAGAAATGGCGATTGAATTATTTAAACCATTCTTAATGCATGAATTGGTAAAACGTGAATTAGCTTCGAATATTAAAAATGCAAAACGTAAGATTGAACGTCAAGAAGATGAAGTCTGGGGTGTTTTAGAAGACGTAATCAAAGAACACCCAGTACTACTTAACCGCGCACCTACCTTGCACCGTTTAGGTATCCAAGCCTTTGAACCAGTCTTGGTTGAAGGTCGTGCCATTCGTTTGCACCCATTAGTATGTGAAGCCTACAATGCCGACTTTGACGGTGACCAAATGGCGGTTCACGTACCATTAAATGAAGAAGCGCAAGCCGAAGCTAGAATGTTGATGTTAGCGGCACAAAATATCTTGAACCCTAAAGATGGTAAACCAGTCGTTACACCATCTCAAGATATGGTCTTAGGTAACTACTACCTAACAATGGAAGAAGCCGGTCGCGAAGGCGAAGGGATGATCTTCCGTGATATGGATGAAGCAGTAACTGCATGGCGTAATGGTTATGTACATTTACACTCACGTATCGCTGTAAATCCAAATACTTTAGGGGATAAACCATTTACTGATGAACAAAAATCTAAATTAATGGTAACTACAGTTGGTAAGATTATCTTTAACTCAATCATGCCACAAGAATTCCCTTATCTAAACGAACCAAGTGGCTTTAATTTAACGGTTCAAACACCAGATAAATACTTTGTTGAACCTGGTACAGATATTAAAGCGATGATTGAAAGTCAATCCTTGGTATCACCATTTAAGAAAAAAGACTTAGGAAATATTATCGCTGAAGTATTCAAACGTTTCAAAGTTACTGAAACTTCTCATATGCTAGATAGAATGAAAGACTTAGGTTACAAACATTCTACATTAGCAGGTATTACCGTAGGGATTGCCGATATTATGGTATTACATGAAAAACATGACATTATCGAAAATGCCCACAAACAAGTTGATAATATCACTCGTACATTCCGTCGTGGTTTGATTACTGATGACGAACGATATGAACGTGTAATCGGTGTTTGGAATGCAGCCAAAGACCAAATCCAACAAAAACTGATGGAAGGATTAGAATCACATAACCCAATTTACATGATGTCAGATTCTGGAGCTCGTGGTAACATCTCTAACTTTACTCAGCTTGCCGGAATGCGTGGTTTGATGGCCGCACCAAATGGTCGAATCATGGAATTACCAATTATCTCTAATTTCCGTGAAGGATTATCTGTCTTGGAAATGTTTATCTCAACTCACGGTGCTCGTAAAGGAATGACCGATACTGCCTTGAAGACTGCTGACTCAGGTTACTTAACTCGTCGTTTGGTTGACGTTGCTCAAGACGTAATCATCCGTGAAGATGATTGTGGTACTGATCGTGGTTTAGTGATTACTGCGATTAAAGAAGGTAATGAAACTATTGAGTCTCTAGAAGAACGTATGATTGGTCGTTATACTCGTAAATCAGTGGTAAATCCAAATACTGGTGAAGTGATTATCGGTTCAAATGAATTGATTACTGAAGATATCGCCAAACAAATCGTGGATGCTGGTATCGAAGAAGTAACGATTCGTTCAGTCTTTACATGCAACACTCGTCACGGGGTATGTAAACACTGCTACGGCCGTAACTTGGCTACTGGTAGCGAAGTTGAAGTAGGGGAAGCAGTTGGAACAATCGCTGCGCAATCAATCGGTGAACCAGGTACACAGTTAACCATGCGTACTTTCCATACCGGTGGGGTTGCCGGAGATGATATCACTCAAGGTCTTCCTCGTGTCCAAGAAATTTTTGAAGCACGTAATCCTAAAGGGCAAGCCGTTATTACTGAAGTAACTGGTGAAGTCATCGAGATTAACGAAGAAGCTTCAACTCGTACGAAAGAAGTAACCATCAAAGGGAAAACCGATACTCGTACTTATACTGTACCGTTTACTGCACGTATGAAAGTTGCTCAAGGCGATATCGTACACCGTGGTCAACCATTAACAGAAGGTTCAATTGATCCTAAACAGTTATTGCAAGTTCGCGATGTTATCTCCGTTGAAACTTACCTATTACGTGAAGTACAACGTGTATACCGTATGCAAGGGGTAGAAATCGGCGATAAACACATCGAAGTAATGGTTCGTCAAATGCTACGTAAAGTACGTGTGATGGATCCAGGTGATACCAATATCTTACCAGGTACTTTGATGGATATTGCTGACTTCAAAGACCAAAACTACGAAACAATCGTTAACGGTGGTATCCCCGCAACTTCTCGCCCAGTCTTACTAGGTATTACCAAAGCATCATTGGAAACAAACAGCTTCTTATCTGCTGCTTCATTCCAAGAAACAACTCGTGTGTTAACTGATGCGGCTATCCGTGGTAAGAAAGATCCATTACTAGGCTTGAAGGAAAATGTTATCATCGGTAAGATTATTCCTGCTGGTACAGGTATGCCTCGTTACCGTAATATGGAACCAAAAGAAGCTACTTTAACTAGCAAAAATGTTTACAGTATTTCAGATATTGAAGCACAGCTAGCTGCTGAGGATGCTTTAAATAATAATGATTTACTATAAAATCAATGAACTATTCAAAAAGTCCAGGATGATTCCTGGGCTTTTTTTGTGATGGCTTTGAAAGTGTTGAAATTGACTTAAGATTTCTGTCTTAAGACTTAGGCATGGTTCATAAAGCCTTGCTATAATCTAAGTAGCAATACTATTAGGAGTGTATCGGCGATGGAGGGTAAGTATAAGGCGAATTTTGTAGTGGAGATAGTTGAATGTCTGTTCACCTTGATAGGTGAAGTCGTATTCGCTTTACTAGATTGATGTAAGTCCAAAGCTTATAATATTGATGAGAAAAAAGTCTATCCTTTTTAAAATGGGGATAGCCTTTTTTTCGTGGGCGTAAAAATTGCGTATAACAAAATTTCACGCAAAACCACTGCATAAATTTTTAAATTTGTGCAGTGGTTGCGTGAGAAAAGTGGCTAAATGAAAAATTAGCTAGGAATCTTTTCTGTTTTTTAAAAATATTTCCAATATAAATAAATATGATGTATAATAATGATAGGAATAGTGCTACAAATTCAACAAATAAATGTGTATTTAAAAAGGAGTGGTTTGATGAAGAAATATGTTGTATTTATTTTAGGGATAATGGTTGCTGCGTTGACTTGGATTCCAAGTGTACGTTTGTTTTTGACAGATTCTTCTTTTGGCACATGGTTTGTTTGTCTTTTGGCCATTGTTGTTTGTTTAGCTGCTCTTTATCTTCAAAAAAAGGAACGTAGCTTTTGGAATATTTGTTCATTTATTTTAGGTCTAAGTCCATTATTATTTGTCCTTTTGGTCACTGTATTGCTTAAATTTGGCTTACCTTTTGCCCCATAATAGAAAGTGGTGAGATAGATGGATTGGTTATATTTGTTGCTTGGTATTCTAGGTATCGGCGCCTTTGCTTTAGGCTTTTCAAAGATGCAAGCAATTTTAGACGAATGGCGTAAATATACTAACAAATAGTGATTGATCAATATTTTTGAGTTGTCGCTAGCTTTTGGGCAGCATAAATATTTTGATGATGATAGGTTAACAGGTTATACAAGATATGCAATAGCCTAAAGACAAGCTATTTCTGAAGATACCGCTAGGAAAGCAATCAGAAAAGTCATTATTCAATTTTACTAAGCATAGATATATTGGAATATAAAAAAGGGTTAGCCGAAAAAATAGGCTAGCCCTTTAATTGTTCGCGTCTTTCTTGAATGTAGCTTTCAAATAATTGTAAATCTTCCTCAGTGGCATATTTTAAAATGAATAGTTTGCCTGATCGCTTATAAGCTTGTTGATTGGTTTTCTCTCTGTTCTTTTCTCTATACTTACGGTTAGCGATGGTTTGTTTATTTTCTGATTGCATCGCTTGCACCTCTTTTCTAAACATGATATATTGTAAATAGAAAAAGGTTAGCACCGTTTGAAGACGGTAGCTTGATTTTATACTAATTGAAAAATAGCCGAAAACCTCGCTAAAAGTTTAGACGGCTATTTTTTATTGTCTTTATTATTGTTCACTAGCACGATTAACGTTGCAAAAGCAATCATTAGGCTGAGTGCTTCATAAACAGACATCTTGCAAATTCCTTTCTTTAGAATGCGTTGCAGAGTTGTTACACTCATAAGCACCACCCCCAGAAATGAGAATTGCTAACCGTCTTTAACTTTACTAACCTTATGAGTACATTATGATGTATACGGTAAATATGTGCAATAGTTTTTGAGCTATTTTTTCGCTTAGTTGGTGCAAGTGGTTCAATGAATGAGTGTGGTTGTATAATGCATTTGAGGGATAGAAGTAGAAAAATATCGGTTGCACACGCATCAGTAATCTGGTATCTGAGAGGTGGAAAAAGGCCGTCCCACCTATTCCTTAAGACACTTAGAATGATCTAGGTGTTTTTTTTATTTGCTTGTTTTTGCCTTAGATTGCTGAATCGTTTCAATGTTGAGAGCATTCCTATCCTTCAACCTTTTAGAAACGTGTTGGCTATTATATCTGAGAATATAAAAAAAGAAAGTGACCGTCAGCACAGGGTTACAAGATCCGATGGTACCAGGATCACTTTCCAAATTAATTATGTCAAAATAGCTTATGATTTCAATATTAGGGATAAGGTGGTAGGTGTGTTTATCATTGCTATATTTAAAAATCCTCAAAATCTGGTTGTATTAATCGTTTGTTAGTAGGTATTTATTTTTGCTTGTTCGGTGCAATGGTTTTAGATGAATGGGCAAAGTAAAGAAAGCTTGAAAAAAGGCTGAGTCTTCTTTATTTAGTCAGGAAGATTCAGCCTTTGCGAGTTATTTGGTAATGGTTTTAGAAATCAGCCAAACTTGTCCTTTGGTCGCTTTTTGTGGTTCCTTTAATTCATCTTTTTGATTTGTCAGAATGATATAACCTAATTGATTTTTTGCTTTGCTTGTTACAAAAGCGGAATATTTAAATTTTTGATCTAAGGTGTGTTTATTTACTTTTTCTTTACTCTTACTGTCTAAATTCGTTAAGGTCAGTTGATAGCGATCGGTCTTTACTTGAATGTCTAAGCGATATTTGACAGTGACTGGCGTAGTATCTTTGGCAATTTGGATAATCGGAATGGATTGACTAGAAGGGTTTACTCCAGTGCTAACTATTTCAAGGCCTTCGTTTTCCTTCACACTAAAGGTAAAGGAAGCTTGTTGTTTAGGCTGTTGTTTTTGATAAATGATACCACCAACAATAATTAGTACGAGTAACACTAACCCAATAAGGACATTTTGACGCTTTTTCATGGTCCATTCCTCCTTAGAATCGAATATATTTTTTTATGTTCATCACTTAAGTTTATTGTAACCGATTTTTTATTGATAAACAAGCCTTTTGTTATTCGAATTCAAAGATAAATAACAGGAATATTTCGTCTTTTTTTGCTTTTAGATTGAATGATTAGTTAATGCCTAGTAACTATTATCAGAAAGTTGAACTTTAGATTCATATATAATAAAATATATCCGAAATGTATTTGAAAGGAAAATGAAATGATGAAATTTACCAAAAAAGAACAGGAAGTCCTAGAGGTTTTTTGGCAAGCCAATCGTCCCTTATGCGTGAGAGATATACTTGACATCAATCCCAAACTCAATAAGAATACGGTTCCTGTTGTTGTAAAAAAATTGAGTGATCGAGGATGTTTAGCAGTCGAATCCATTCAAAAAGTAGCCAAAACTTTTGCACAATACTATATTCCGACGATTACCAAGGAAGAATATGTGACGCAACAGTTTACTAAGAAAAATTTTCAGCATTTGTTTGCTAACTTTGTGAAGAAGGAAGACAATGTAGAGGAATTAAAACAGTTAGCACAGTTGATTAATGAACGTATGAATCAATTGGAAGAGTAAGGGTGATTATTTCTTTTGCAGCGATTTTTACTTCATTAGTTACAGTATCGGTTTTAGTTGGCTTACTAGCGCTTATATTACATGTGAAATTGAAGAATAATTATTTTAACGATTCCGCTCATTATTTTGAGGGGAATTTTTGCCTTTTTTAGGATTTAAATTGAATTAAAAGGTTAATTTTTTATTATGGTCTTTAAGAGTCTGCTAAAGTTAGAGCAGTCTACTTGTTTTAATCAGTTAATCGGCGTATAACTAGAAGGAAAATAAGTAAAGAAGGGATCGTTTAGTGAAAAAAGTACCTCCAATTCTAAAGCCGATTGCGGTGTTAACGAGTGCGATTTTAATTGCGACGACGACAGGAATCATCAATTCATCGAGTTATCGTCAGGTTAATACAACACCAACAACCACTACCACCACGCAGTCAACCGTTAATAGTACCAATAAAACCCAAACGACTGATAGTACGAAAGAGGCGACGACCACAACGACGCAATCTAGTGAAACAACTGGTGATTCAACCAAACAAGCTACCACACCAAAAACGGATAATAAAAAAGCAACGACTGGTCAGGATACGACGAATAGTAGTGCTGATCAGACAACCAAAGATAGCCAAGTAACAAATGAAGATGCAAATCAAGGATCAGCTACAAGTAGCGATAGTTCGACCACTACTGAATCGACAACGGATAGTACAGTAACAAATAATCAATAAGGAGGGGAAGATAGATGACATTATTAATTGATTTAATTAGTTCTTTTCATAAATTTCTAGGTTATTTAGAAATTAGTCCGAAATATCTAAATCGTGCCTATACGATTCTAAGTGTTTTCCCAACTCTTTATATTTTACGGATTATTTACGGCTTATGGTTAAATCAGCATTACGGTCAATTATTGTTATACAGTGCAGTATTTCTAATTTTAGTCTATTTTATCGTGCTCAATACTTTATATTATTTCTTCAATCGTAATTCTAAGTTTGATATTACGCAATTATTTGCCAAATATCTGCCTGAGGATGCGTTAAATGTTCAGGATACCAATGAGAAGAAGAAAAAAACCAAAACCCAATCAGATTTAGCGATTACGGAAGTGGCCATTGATTTTAGACGGGATCATCATTTGCTTTTAGAAGAAACCATTGAGCAATGTCTCAATGCAGGCATTTTAACCAAACGTACCACCAAAGAAGGCTATGTTTTGCCTAAAGATACGCTATTTCCATTTTATGATATTAGCAAAATCGGTACGCAAGAGTATGTCATTCGTATCGGGACCAGTTATCAACGTTTGTTTGAAATCGGCCGAGTCAGAATCTCATCGGCAGAAGAAGCGCTAAAACCGGTGGGACTATTTATCCGTGGGGGCGATTTTTATATGAATGATCGACTATTCCATGAGCCTTATACATTAAAATTATTGATTCATCAACCAACACAGCAACAGATTCAAGCTGACCAAACAACCACGCTTTCCAGACAAAGTCGCCGTCAATTGGGACGCCAGAAAGCAAAAGATTGAGAAAAAATATTCTTTCATTAGAATAGCGAAAGGTGAGCGATAAGTACTTATTGCTTACCCTTAGCTATTTTTTGATAGTGCTTTTGTTTCGTCTTTAGTATAATAGCTTTGAGGTGAACAGGAATGTTTGAAGCTTTTCAAGAAATGAATTTACATGTAGTAGAATTGCCGATTAGCTTAGATGAGCAGCAACTACCGGTATACTCGGCTTATATTCAAGAATATCCTTTCATGCAGGCGAGTGCTTCCTCTAAACAGGCCTTAAACGGTGCATTGATGACGATTTACTATCAATGGTTAGAAGAGCAAAAGAAATTATACACTACTTGTGATGAACAAGAGCAAGAGGAAATGACCTCCTCACTTTTGAGTTATGAGGAATTACTAAAATATTATGATGGAGAACAATTTGATGGCTTTGCATGGTCCGACGATTTACTCTCTAAAAAATAAACGATAGAGCAGACTTCTAGTCATAAGAAGGACTGCTCTATTTTTTAGTTTATTTCATTTTTTTGTAAATCTTATACAGCAAGATACATATCACAGCTTGTAAAATGACTGGCACTAGATCAAAAAGATAATTCAAAAACATCATACCAGAAACAAAATAGCTTCCCATCATCGTTATTCACAACCTTTCGTGTTTGATCAAAATTTGATCGACCTTAAAGTAACCGTTGAACCAATAGTATAGCTGCTAGTCCTATTATATCATGAAAACGGTTTTTTGTTAGTGTGTGATTAAGAGGATCCTTTCTTAGTCATTTTTTGGAAATTTTAGTTGAAAATATTTGACGAGAAGCCATTTTATGCGTAAGATGATAATAAAGATTACAAATGTAGACGATTTTCCAAAAGAAAGTCAATCAGTCAGTTCGTCTGCATAGCCAATATAGAAAAGAAGGGATTTTAATGAATCACGCAACATATACCATTAAGGGCATGCACTGTGCTTCTTGTGCGCAAAACGTTGAGCGGACGGTCGGCAAGCTAGCAGGTGTGCAGTCAGCGAATGTGAACTTAGCAACGGAAAAATTAACGGTTGATTACCAACCCGAGACAACTTCCTTAGATCAAATGGCTGAGGCAGTTAAGGAGATTGGCTTTGAGCTAGTCAAGCCTGAAAAACAGGAGATTTTTGCCATTAAAGGCATGGGCTGTGCTTCTTGTGCTGCCAAAATTGAGCAAGCGACACGCAAATTACCAGGGGTAGCTAGTGCGAATGTGAATTTAGCTACGGAGCAATTAAGTATCGATTATGATCATCAAACCTTAACCGCTAATGAGATTATCCAAGCTGTTCAGGAAGCAGGTTATCAAGCGTCAAAGTTAGTCGATCAGGATAAAGAAGCCTTGAAAGCGGAGAAATTAGCTGAGATTAAGCAAATGTGGCAGCGTTTTTGGTTTTCGGCACTATTTACCATCCCTTTATTATATTTGTCGATGGGTGAGATGATTGGTTTACCCTTACCAGCAGTGATTGCGCCGATGCATGCGCCAAAAATCTTTGTAACCTTACAGTTATTACTCACGCTGCCTGTGTTATATTTTGGTCGTAAGTTTTATCTTGTTGGCTTTAAATTATTATTTAAAGGTCATCCAAATATGGATTCATTGGTTGCTTTGGGAACTAGTGCTGCGTTTATCTATAGTTTAGTTGGTACGTTAGCTGTTTATCAAGGCAATACCGCTTTTTCCATGCATTTATATTATGAATCAGCTGCGGTGATTTTAACCTTGATTACTTTGGGAAAAACTTTTGAAGCCATTAGTAAAGGCAAGACCTCTGAAGCGATTAAGGAATTATTAGCTTTAGCACCTAAAAAAGCAGTAGTTATCAAAGATGGAAAGGAAAAATTAGTCGATATTGCCCAAGTTCAAGTTGGGGACATCCTCTTAGTGAAACCAGGTGAAAAGATTCCGGTGGATGGGAAAATTGTTGAAGGTCAAAGCAGTGTCGATGAATCCATGCTAACCGGAGAAAGCTTACCAGTCACCAAAAAGATTGGCGATACGGTAATTGGTGCTTCTTTGAATAAAACAGGTAGCTTTCAGTTTGAAGCAACCAAAGTCGGTGAAGATACAACGCTGGCGCAAATCGTTCAATTAGTCGAAGAAGCGCAAGGAAGTAAGGCGCCGATTGCGAAATTAGCCGATCAAGTGTCTGCTGTGTTTGTACCAATCGTTATGATCTTAGCGCTCTTAGCTGGTTTGGCTTGGTTGATTTTTGGTCATACTGGTTTAGTCTTTGCGTTAACAATTATGATTTCAGTGTTAGTCATCGCTTGTCCTTGTGCGCTTGGCTTAGCTACTCCAACTGCAATTATGGTTGGAACGGGTAAAGGGGCACAATTAGGGATTTTATTTAAAAACGGTGAAGCCTTAGAAACAGCGCAAGCGGTGGATACCATTGTTTTAGATAAGACGGGTACGATTACCAAGGGCCAACCTGAATTGCGTGAGCTCGTCACTTTTACCTCAATGTCTAAAGAAGAAATGCTTTATTTAGCTGCTAGTGTGGAAAAACGTTCTGAACATCCACTTGCGCAAGCTATTTTACAAGCTGCTAGTCAGGCTGAAATTGTTTTAGGAAAGGCGCAATCGGTCGATACCTTGACTGGTCAAGGCATCCAAGCAACTGTTGATCATCACCAAGTATTACTAGGGAATGAACGATTTATGCAAGCTAATTCGATTGCCACTGAAGCACATCAGGCTACTGTCAATCGTTTAGCTAGTCAAGGTAATACAGTCATGTATGTAGCAGTTGATCAACAATTAGTTGGTGTATTAGCCGTTAGTGATCCAATTAAAGCAAGTAGCCCACAGGCAATCCAAGCGTTACAAAAACTTGGTTTAGAGGTAATTATGCTAACGGGGGATAATGAGCAAATAGCTAAAGCAATTGCCAAGCAAGCCGGTATTCAACAAGTTATCAGTCAAGTGCTACCTGATCAAAAAGCGCAAGTCATTCAACAACTACAAGCTAAAGGGAAAAAGGTCGCAATGGTTGGTGATGGGATTAATGATGCCCCTGCCTTAGTTCAAGCCGAAGTGGGGATTGCTATTGGTACTGGTACAGATATCGCCATTGAAGCCGGGGATATTGTCTTGATGCGAGGCGATTTACAAGGGGTGGTTGCTTCTCTTCGTTTGAGTAAGGCTACCATGCGCAATATCAAGGAAAATCTATTCTGGGCATTTGCTTATAATGTGTTAGGAATTCCGGTAGCGATGGGGATTTTACATCTTTTCGGTGGTCCATTGTTAAATCCAATGTTGGCTGGTGCTGCCATGAGCTTTAGCTCGGTATCAGTATTATTAAATGCTTTACGACTTAAACGCTTTAAAGCGTAAAGGCGATTCGTGAAGGCAATTAGAGAGAAATTGGAGCTGACCTAAAAGTCCAGTATAAAAATTGAATAATAAAATAATCCGAATGTTCATCAATAATTTTATCAAAAATTAAGGTGAACATTCGGATTCTTATTTTCTTAAATTTCTATTTGCTGACTTGTCAATCAGAGCTTGTATTTATCTACGCATTATTTCACTAGAAAAGTATAGAGATAATAGGCAAATGGTGCCATCATACATAGCCATAGTGCTTTACCAGCTAAGCTATACGGATTGAAGCTAGCTCCCCAACCAATATCACGAGCATGCCAGATAAATAAGCCACTGTATTTTGTATATTTCCCCTTAAACTTAATATAAGCACAAATATACATCGCTATTATTGCCAGGATAACGCAAAGATTGGCAATAATACCAAAGCTTGTTGCTATTCTCTCGCCTTTGTGTGCGACATAGCATAGATAGAAGATAAAAGCGACAATACCAAGAAGATAGCATAGGTATTTACTAATAATAAAAGTTTGCTTAGCCGAAGTTGTTTTTTTAGTTGGGTCTAATTTCACTTTACTCATCTCCAATGAATGAATGGATTCTAATACATCGCTTGCTATTTAAGTAGCGTCAGAATAAGGAATGTCTAAACATTTCATTCGTTAGCTAGTGATGCAAGTAAACAAATCACACGAGTCTTTTTCAAAATTGGCTGCACGATTATTCGTCTATAGTCTACTCTTTATACCAGAATAGTCAAGGCTATCTAAGGATGCTTTTCAAGTTGGTTTATCTAATGAGGTTCTTCAAGTTGAACAGCTACGAGCAAATAAGCTCTGGGCTGGGGAAATAAGCAGAATAGCAAGTTTTTCTCCCAACCAAGTTTATTTACCTTTTAGTTTTACGAGCATTAAGGTTGCTTAGAAAAATAATGTTTCACACGTGGAGCGACTTCTTCACCGTATAGCTGAATTGCTTGCAGCGTTTGTTCATGTGGCATTGGGCCAACTGGTAGATGGAGCATGAAACGCTGTAGCTTCAACTGTTCGATTAGCTGAATCATCTTGTTGGCGACGTGTTTAGGATTACCGACTAGCATCGCACCTTCCGGACCAACTGCTTGCAGATATTGAGCTTTAGACATTGGTTGCCAGTGTGGTCGTTCACTAGCTAATTGGTCGGTTAGGGTTTTGGTTGGATGAAAGTAGCTTTCGATGGCAGTCTCTTGATCTGGCGCAATCCAACCCCAAGAGTGGGCACCGACTTTCATTTGACTTAAATCATGCTGATAGTGCTTGGCTACACGATAATAATAATCAATCAGTGGTTTAAAATGATAAGGATTGCCACCGATAATGGCATAAACAATTGGTAAACCAAGACTAGCAATACGTAAGGTCGAGTCAGGCGAGCCACCTGTTGCGACCCAGATTGGCAGTTTTCCTTGCGTTGCTCTAGGATAGACTGGTCGATTGTCGACACTTTGCGTGAAATTACCTTGCCAGTTTAATCGGGTAGCGTCATTGATTTTTAAAAGCATCGCTAGCTTTTCGTTAAATAATTCATCATAATCCGTTAATTGATAACCAAATAAAGGAAATGATTCGATAAAAGAACCACGTCCAGCCATAATTTCTGCTCGACCATTGGCTAGGGCATCGATGGTTGCGTATTGTTGATACACACGAACAGGATCACTCGATGAAAGAATGGTTACGGCACTAGATAGACGAATATTTTTGGTATTCACCGCGCCAGCAGCTAGAATAATTTCTGGTGTAGATACCGCAAAATCTGCGCGATGATGCTCACCAATTGCGTAAACATCTAATCCTACCTGATCAGCTAATTCGATTTCTTTTACTAGCTGCTGAATTCTTTCTTGGTGACTAGGTGCTTGTTGGGTTGCTTCTAAGGGAGTCGTTTCGCCAAAAGTAGAAATGCCCAATTCAATCATATTTATTTCCTCTTTTCACTTGTATTTTGTATACTTAATAGTAAGAGAAATGAGTAATTTTGGGAAGACGGCACTTTTTCTCGCCTTAGTTTCCTAAAAGATACTATTGGAAAGGTGGCTAACGGATAAGCTATATGAAGGAGCTAACAATTGCAGATACTGAAAATTTTGAGATTCAATCTTGTCGCATAGAAGATGGTTTAGAGGTGTTAAGTGGCAAATGGAAGCTGAAAATCCTAATGCAAATTTTTAAAAATCCAACCATTCGTTTTTCAGTCTTACAAAAAGCCATTCCGGGCATTACGCAAAAAATGTTGACGAAAAATTTGCGTGAATTGGAGGCCGAAGAATTAATTGAGCGAAGGGTTTATCCCACAATCCCACCCAAAGTAGAGTATGCGCTGACTGAACACGGCAAAGAGCTTGCACCAATTTTGGATCAATTGCATTATTTTGGGCTGAAGCATCGTAGCTATCTGGAACAAAAAGTCAATAAAAAGAACGGCTAGCTTGGGGTTATTTTTCAAAATGCACGGCTGACTGATTAAAGTCAGCCGTGCATTTTACTATTTTTGAAATTTACCATCCTCACGTAAAATGGCATATATGGCAATATCAACGAGTCCACGCCTATTTTTGCCTTTTTGTCGAAGGATTCCTTCAAATTGTAGTCCACATTTTTGCATGACTTTACCAGAATTAGGATTTTCAATATCGTGAGTTGCTTCAATGCGATTTAACCAAGGATAAGTAGCAAATAAATATTGGATAATTTGCCTAAAAGCTTCCGTAGTATATCCTTGATGCCACCACTTGCGACCGATTACATAGCCAATTTCCATGGTTTGATATTCTGGATGGTCTTTAACTACAGTAATCGTCCCAATTAGCTCATTTGTTTCTTTGACGACAATGCCCCAATCGAGAATTTCTTTATTTTTATATTTTGTTTCTCGCAATACGAGTCGATCTTTTGTGGTAGATTTATTGGTATGGGCAGACCAAGTAAGATATTTAGTTACTTGTGGATCACTTGCCCAATTGTTAAACATTTCTGTAGCATCGTTCACACTTAAGGGTCGTAAGATTAAGCGTTTTGTTTCTAGTGTTTCAGTGATATAGTCCATTTTGCTATCTCCTTTAATAAAAAGCAATCTATATCTTCAAAAAAATATAGATTGCCAAAAGCTTAGATATATTGTTCAGTTAATTCCATGAAGGTATCAATATCTTTTAAGACCATATCAATACCAGCTTGCCAGAAGGTTGGTTCATGTAAATCAACGGCTAAATGTTTTTTAGCCAATTCTTCAGTCGTCATGCTAGCAGTATCGCGAAGTAGGGCAATATATTGATCTTCAAAACCAGTAGCGTGTTGATTGGCTTTGGCATAGATGCCTAAGCTGAATAAATAGCCAAAGGTGTATGGGAAATTATAAAACGGTACTTCATCGATAAAGAAGTGTAGCTTTGCTGCCCAAAAATGCGGATGATAGCTACCTAAACAATTTACATAAGCTTCTTTTTGAGCTTGTAGCATCATTTCAGTAATTTCTTCAGTGGCAACCAAGCCTTTTTGACGTGCTGCATAGAAGTTAGTTTCAAATAGGTAGCGTGCATGGATATTCATAAACATAGCTACGGCATTTTGTAGTTTAACATCTAATAAATTGATTTTTTCTTCATCACTAGTAGCAGCATTTAATGTAGCATCGGCAACGATTAATTCTGCAAAGGTACTAGCTGTTTCCGCTACATTCATTGCATAATCTTGATTAAACATTGGTAAGTCCCACATTACATGACTATGAAAGGCATGACCTAATTCATGAGCTAAAGTTGCTACTTCGTTTACTGATTCGCCATAAGTCATAAAAATACGTGACTCTTGAGATTTTGGTAAGCTACTGCAATAACCACCTGGACGTTTACCCGGACGATCTTCCGCTTCAATCCACGCTTTTTCAAAAGCCATTTGTGCAAACTCAGCCATTTTTGGTGAAAATTGGCGGAAATTTTCAATGATAAAGTCCGCTGCTTGATCAAAAGTAAAGCGGCGTTCTTTGAAATCACCTAATAAAATCGGCGCATCTTGATCCTGCCAATCCATTTTTTCTTTGCCTAGTAATTGTGCTTTTCTAGTTAAAAACTCAGTAATTTTTTGTTTGTTTTTAGTAATAGTTGCCCACATTTGATCGAGCGTTTGACGATCTAGACGGTTGTATTCTAAAGGTTCTTTTAAAAAGTCCTCTACTTGATGCAGACGATAATTGCTTAGACGGAAGCCATCTAAATGGTTTAAGGTATCCGCTAATACATCAGCTTTTTCTTGCCAAGCTTGTTCCCATTTTTCAAATAATTCTTGGCGGATATTGGCATCTGCACTAGCCATCATCATATTAAATGCTTGTCCTGCTGAGAGTAATTCACCATTAAAAGGTATTTGAATACTAGCGACAATCGTATCATAGTGCTGACTCCAAGCACTTTGACCATCTAAAGATAGGGTGCTGATGATATTTTCAGCTTGTTCGTCTAATAATTCTGCCCCTTGTTTACGCATTTCACCTAAGCGGAAGGCAATTTGAGCAAAGTGAGTAGGAATTAATGCTTGCCATTGCTCTTTTGTATAGCTGCTCAATTTCTTATTGAAGATAGTTTGTGCTAGTTGTAGTGCAGGCAATTTGGCATATAAAGAACCAGTTAATAATTTGGCCTGGTTATCATAAATATTTTCAGATGCTAGGGCTTCAATGAAAGTGGCACATTCAGTAAAGCTTTTTTGGATGGCTTCATCTTGTTGGATGATAGCCTTTAATTGTTCTACTTCATTGTCACTATTGATAGTTAGTTGTTGGACTAATTGATGAAAATTTTGAATCATTTCATCCAAATGATTTAATTCAGCCTTTAGTTCAGCAGATTGACTCTTTCCGCTGAAAATACTTTCTAAATCCCAGTTGATTGCATAAGCCATCGTTTATTCGCTCCTTTTCATATTAAGTATTGAACTATGTGATAGTTATTATAAGCCTTGAGCGTTAAAAATACTAGTCGACAAAATTGGTTGGTCAAAAAACGGGCCAATTGGTTGTTGTTGATTGATGAAAAATTAGTATAATCTAATTTTAAAGGAGTGATATATATGCCTTTAATTGGTTTAACGATTGGTGGCTCAGATACATGGGGTGGTGGTGGTGTAGCCACTGATTTAAAAACATTTGAAAATCATCATGTTTTTGGTCTGATGGCTCTTACTAGTATTGCCCTTGAAACAATAGAAGAAGGTTTTGTGGTACGGCCAATTTCTACCAATGTGCTTAAGGAACAATTGGCGACGATTAAACAAAGTTATTACGATCAATTATCATTGATTAAAATAGGTTTGCTTGCTAATAGTCAACAAGTAGCCATAGTGGCTGAATTTTGTCGAGCATTTTATGGGAAAATTCCCATCGTATTAGATCCTGTTTTAGCTTTTAAAGAAACACAAAAGCAAGCTCAACAGGATTATATCGAGCAATTAAAGACGTTGATTCCTTTAGCAAGTGTGATGACGCCTAATTTGATTGAGGCACAATTATTATTAGGAGAAAGTACGCTGACGAATTTATTAGAATTAGCTCAAAAATTACAGACAACCTATCAAATTCCCGTAGTGGTTAAAGGTGGGAGTCGTATAGAAGGAAATCAAGCTATTGATGTATTGGTTAGTTTAAACGAACGTAAAATTTTTCAACAACCAAAATTAGATCGACCAACGATTAATGGTGCTGGCTGTAGTTTTGCTAGTGCCTTGGCCTGTCAATTAGCGCTGAAAAAAACATTGATGCACTCTGTAGCTAAAGCGAAACAATATGTTTTTCAAGCCATTGAACAAGGCATTTATTTAGATTCGCAAACGGGGAATGTTTGGCATGCGGGAAATAATATCGAGTAAGGAGCGAAGCATATGGAAGTTAAACAATTAGCGAAAATCGCCATGATGACGGCTTTAACAGTGGCTGTATCGATGTTGGTAGTGATACCAGTACCGGCAACTAAAGGTATCGTTACTTTGTGTGAAGTAGGTATTTATATCAGCGCAAGCTTATTTGGTCCATTTGGAGGTTTTTGTGTAGGTGCATTAAGTGGAGGAATGATTGATTTACTTTCAGGATATCCACAATGGATGCTTTTCTCTTTTGTCATTCATGGTATTCAGGGCTTGATTGCAGGCTATTTGATGCAACAATCTTTTCCACTAAAACACATAGTTAGTCTGGTTTTAGCTAGTTTATGGATGATTATTGGATACATGTTAGCAACTAGCTTATTATATACTTGGCCAGCTGGCTTAGCTTCCATTATCGGTAATATTGTCCAAACCAGCTTTGGTTCAATAGTCACCTTAATGATTTTACCGATTATTCAAAAACGTAATTTACATCAACGAATGATTTAATGAAAACAGAAAGTAGGAATCATGATGATTGAAAAAGCAGAATTAGTGGCACAATTAACGCAAATTACAGAAGAAGTTTTGGCTAAGGGGAATGTTCAAAAAGGTGATCTATTTGTTTTGGGCTGTTCTACTAGTGAAATTGTAGGTGGACAAATTGGTAAAGCTTCAAGTCAAGAAGTTGGTGAATGGGTAATTAGTACATTACTGGCTATTTTACAACCTAAAGGCATCGATTTAGCTGTTCAAGGTTGTGAACATTTAAATCGTGCTTTAGTAGTTGAAAAAAGTGTTATGGAAAAACACCGTTTAGAAGAAGTCGCAGTGATTCCGGCCTTACATGCAGGTGGGGCTTGTTCGGTTGCAGCGTTTAAATATTTTCATCAACCGGTTGAAGTTGAACATGTCGTTGCCAAGGCGGGCATTGATTTAGGGGATACCTCAATTGGTATGCACATTAAACATGTTCAAGTACCGATTCGACCAAGTATTCGTGAATTAGGTGGCGCGCATGTCACGGCCTTATATAGTAGACCAAAATATATCGGCGGTCCACGAGCGAATTATCTTTAAAGATTAGCCATTTTTTATTTAGAAAGCTATTAAAATAGAATCATCTGTGCTAGATTAATAAGTATGGGAATCATAAGATCAAATTTCATGATTTTATGAGAAAATCAAATGTAAAAATCTATAATTAAGTAGGGAAAATATGTTCAAAACATCAAGAAAAAATGGTAATTTTTATTTAGTAGTGGCATTAATCATGATGGCCGTTTTATTTTACAGTTCTTCTCAAACCTATGAGCAACAGTCTCAATTATCCAATCTCACGCATTGGTTAAAAAATCAACCTCTGAAAGATTGGTTGAGTCGGATTCGCTTTGATTATGCCGGATCAATTGTAAGCATTCAACATTTAGGTTATTTTTCCTTTGTTGAATTTTTCATTCGCAAGGCGGCACATTTTACGACCTATTTTATTTTAGGTGGAAGTTTGTTTTTAGGGCTATCTGCTAAACTGAAAGCATGGTGGGTAGTTGCACCATTTAGTGTTTTTGCTGCTTTAGGTTATGCAGCTACTGATGAATTCCATCAAATGTTAACAGGAGGTAGAACGCCACTTTTTCAAGATGTCATGCTAGACGGTGCGGGAGCTTTGTGTGCTGTCCTACTGATTTTGTTAATCAGAAAAATACGGAATAAATAAACTAAAAAACGCTAGCAGCTTTTACCTTAGCTCTGTTGCCTGGTAAAAGCTGTTTGCGTTTTTTAATCTTTTAGTAAATGTTTAATTAAGTGAGCAAAAGCGATGTCTTCATTAAAAGGCGGAACATATGTAAAAGTCTGGCCACCTGCCTGTAAGAAATATTGCCGATTTTCTTGATCAATTTCTTCTAGTGTTTCTAAACAATCGACTACAAAACCAGGGGTGACAATCAAAATATTTTTAAATCCTCTAAGAGGTAACTGTTTTAATGTTTCATCTGTGGCAGGAGTTAACCATTGACCAGGTCCAAATTTTGATTGATAAGTTTGAAAATACGGGATCTCACCTAACTGTTCCATTATTTTTTGAGTTGTTTGTTGACATTCTTCAGGATAAGTGTCACCTGCCTGAACATAACTTGTCGGTAGACCATGATAAGAAAAAACAATGGCATCCACAGCTTGTTTTTGCAACTGTTCTTGAATCTTATTTACAAAAAATTGGATGTAGTCAGGATGTTCAGGATAGGAACGAATAAAATGTAGATCGACTAGATAATCTTTGCCTATAAAGTAGCGCATAACTTGATCAAAAACGGAACCTACTGTTGTACCAGAATATTGTGGATACATAGGGACAATGGTTAAATCATTGACACCTTCCGTCAATAATTGACTAAGTGAGCGTTCAATGCTTGGTTGACTATAAGAAAAGCTCATGGCGATTTTATAATCGGGTAAAAGGCTTTGTAAATTTTTTTGTTGGGCCTGAGTATAATGAAATAAGGGAAATCCTTGAATTGGATCAGCAATTTTTTCGTAGAGTTTAGCTGATTTTTTAGGACGAACATTTAAAATAATCCCTTGTAAAATTGGTTGCCAAATAATTGGCGTTAATTTGATGACGCGACGATCGCTTAAAAATTTTTTTAAAAAAGTTTTCACTGCTTTTTTCTCAGCTTTTTCAGGGGTTCCTAAGTTAATAAGTAAAATACCTTTTTGTTTCATCTATCTTCTCCGGTTAAAATTTTTGTTATCTAATTAATTTTTGGTGTACAATGGTAGTATAGCATAAGTTGATGTATTTTAAGATGAATGGAGCAGAAAAATGGGAAAAAACATGGAAAAAATGGTTATTCAATCTGTTAATTGCCGTTTTAGTAATCGTAGGTTTAGTGTTAATTTTTAATCAACCAATTCAAAAAATGCTCTTGCAACATAAAACGCAGACTTACCAAGTCCAACATGTCACACGCAAAAAAAATTATTCAAAATCAAAAAGTAACGACAACTTTTGATTTTGATCAAGTACAATCCATTAGTGCGCAAAAAGTAGTGGCCGATCAGTTTTCCAATAAACAGTTACCAGTAATTGGCTATATAGTAATTCCTAGTGTGCATATTCAATTACCAATTTTTAAAGGTTTATCCAATGAAGTTTTGCTTTATGGTGCGGGAACAACTAGCCCAACGCAAGTAATGGGTAAGAGAAATTATGGTTTAGCGAGCCATCGAATGTTTGATGAGAGTCTGTTGTTTACTCCATTAGACCATGTAAAAGTAGGGGAGAAGATCTATCTAACTGATTTGGCTAATGTGTATATTTATGAATCCATTAGTAATGAAAAGGTAAGTCCTAACCGAGTAGATGTCTTAGATGAAGTGCCAGATACAACTTTGGTGAGATTAATTACTTGTGGTGAAATGAGTGGGGAAACTAGATGGGTAGTACAAGGCAAACTCATCCAGACTATTGCGTATAATCAGGCAAGTGCGAAAGTCTTAGCGGTTTTTCAACGTAGCTAAAATGTTCATTTTAATTTGAGTAGTAAAAAACGACCTAGTTATGTAAATTCAAAACTAGGTCGTTTTTGATATTAAAAGATTAATACAGGGGTACCAACTTCTACAGCTGCATAAAGTTGCGCCATCACGCTAGGTGGGGTATTGACACAACCGTGAGAACCGCGTGTTTGCCAAAGGTTACCACCATAAGCTGGTTGCCAGTCAGAATCATGAATACCAACACCGGTCCAATCGATAGGCATCCAATAGCTTACTGGACTTTCGTATTTACTACCATCGTCATTAGTTCCTTTTAAGGTTGCATTACGTTCTTTTTTCCAAACATAATCGACCCCTTTAGGTGTTGGCGTGGTTGGTTTTCCTGTGACTACATCGGTTTCCAATACTAAGGCGCCATCTTTGTAATACCACATATGTTGGTTAGTTAAATCTACTTCGATATAAGTATTACCAACTAAAGGTTGACTTGCCTTGGCACTTCCTTTAGTGATTGGCGAACGTGTGAAATTAGCTCCTTGCATAATTTGGTCAGCTAAGGCTTTAGCTTCGTCAGCTACTTGAATACTCCAGCTTAAAGTTCCTGCGGGCACGGATACCACACCGCGTTTGGTACTATTAAAACTAGTTGGATTGGTACTAGTATTATACTGATCGGCTAATTGTTGAACGTAAGCTTGCACTTTTTCTTGATTGATGGTTACTTGATTATTTTCATAATTTAACCAGTCAGCAATTAATTCATTCGGAATTTGGAAGGTTGTACCATTGATGGAATAATTTGCAGTAATTTGAGCAATTTTATTTAAAGCAGCTAATTGTTCTTGTAACTTGCTATCGTTTGCTTTTATAGTTGGTTGATGAATATAGTTATTTAAATTAAGCTTATTTTGACCATTTAGTAAGTCTTTTTTGATAGCCTTTAAAGCTTCATCAACTGAAAAAGTATTTCCCACTACTTCGTTTGTAATTACAAATCCACTAGCATCCTTAGTAATTTGGGCATCTTGTGTTGTCGTTCTACCTTGGTTGAGTTGCTCTAATTCAGTTTTTAATTCAGCTAATTTTTGATCTAAAATTTCATTATCAAAGCTTGCTGTATCATTTTTTACATGATTATCTTTAAATAAAGCACTACCCCAACTCCATGGATTTTGCTTCTTCAATGTAGATTTTAATGTATCCTTAAAATCAGCTTGCATTCCAAAATCAGATTTATTAATTTCTTTGACGACTTGATTGTCTAATAAAAGTTGTAAGGTTTGAGTTTTATTTTTATCAGCCATTGTTTTTTTTGCTTGTTCTAAAGACATATTGCTGATTTCAACAGCTTCGACTTGTGTATTAGGTAAGAAGTGTTTGCTGTAAAAATTACTTCCTAAAGCATAACCAGCGATACTTAGAATTCCTACCGTAGCCACTCCACCAATTATCCACTTCGTCTTTGGCTTTTTTTGGTGCTTCGTATTTCTGCGTGAAAGTTCAGACATCGATGCTTCTACTCCTGTCTATCAGAAAATGTTTATAACAATTATAATAGCATAAAATTTTTAAAAAAGTTGGTAAAATGCTTAAGAATTAATAAAACTTCAAGATTTATCCTAACTTTGTAAACATTTTTCATAAATTATGACAAAAAAACGCATGAAACTTGACTAAAGCTTCATGCGTAGAAGTCGTATTAAAAATTATTCAGCATCTAATTTAGCGAAAGCTTCATCAATGATGTCTTTTAATTGTTTAGCAGAAGCATGCATACGTTCACTTTCACCATCAGTTAATGGGATTTCAATAACTTGTTTGATACCTTTTGCATTAATTACTGCAGGAGCACCGATAAAGATATCATTTAAGCCATATTCACCATTCATATAAACAGATAATGGTAATACTGCATTTTCATCATCTAAGATAGCTTTAGTAATACGAGCTAAGGCTACTGCGATACCATAGAAAGTAGCACCTTTTTTCTCAATAATTGTGTAAGCTGCATCACGAACGCTGAAGAATAAGTTAATAATTTCTTCTTCATCGATATCAGGATGACTTTTCACCCAATCGTAAATTTGTAGACCAGCTACGTTAGCATGTGACCAAACTGGGAATTCTGAATCACCATGTTCACCTAAAATATAAGCGTGAACGTTACGAGCGTCTACACCAACTAATTCAGCTAAAGCTTGGCGGAAACGAGCTGAGTCTAATGAAGTACCAGAACCGATTACGCGTTCTTTAGGGAAACCTGAGAATTTCCAAGTTGAGTAAGTTAAAATGTCAACTGGGTTAGCGGCAATTAAGAAGATACCGTCAAATCCTGAGTTAACGATTGAAGTAACGACTTCACGATTAATTTTTAAGTTTTTGTGTACTAAGTCTAAACGAGTTTCACCTGGTTTCTGAGGAGCACCAGCAGTGATTACTACGATATCTGCATCGTGTGCATCTTCATAAGTAGCTGAGTAGATTGTTTTAGGTGAAGTGAAAGCTAATGCGTGTGATAAGTCGATTGCATCACCTTCAGTTTTTGCTTTGTTAATATCTACAATCCCTACTTCTTGTGCAATGTTTTGAGTAACTAACGCAAAAGCATAACTAGAACCTACAGCACCGTCTCCAACAAGAATAACTTTTTGATGTTTTTTTTCGTTTGACATCTGTATACCAATCCTTCCAAAGGTTTTTCTTTTCACATACTATGCTACCATTTTCACGAAGGTTTGTCATCATTTTTCTGCAAAGAATGTAACAGTATTTTTAGCTGTTTTTTTGGAACGGTTTTCTTTAGCTTTAAATCAATGTTTATGATTGAATGTGAATTTGTGAAATCATTAGAAAAATCTAATTTTAGTTAACTTATTCACGAACATGTGAAAATTTAGTGCTTTTATTCTCGGAAAAAGGTTGAGGATATTCCTTTGTTTTATATAGTTAACAAAAAAACATAAGATATAAATTGAGAGGTGAAACATGATTATAAGAGTAGAAAAAGAAAGAAAATAATACAGCAAATAAAAATTATCATAACTGTTTTTCGTAAAGTTTTTCAATTTTTCTATTTTACAAATGAGTAGACCGATTGTTGATAGGAAATAAAATGATTAACCGGGGATGTAGTCGTCGCATTTTTGGCTAAACTATGCTACAATGTTGAAATAGTAACCCTTGACAGTCTGAAAATAGATTGTTAACAATATATTCTTGTAAACCTACGCCGTAAGGGTGCTAGGTTATTTCTGCGTTGTAAGAAAGTGTCTGACGAATGAAAATAAATAGCAAGTTAAGAAAGGAATGCTTTTATGAAAATGATAGTTGGCTTGGGAAATCCAGGTAGTAAATATGAAAAAACAAAACATAATATTGGTTTTATGGTTGTAGATCGTTTGGCAAAAGCCCATCAAGCGACTTTTAAAAAGAATGCTTTTCAGGCAGAAGTAGCTGAGTATTTTGAAAACGGAGAAAAAGTTCTTTTGGTTAAACCACAAACCTTTATGAATGAATCAGGAAAAGCAGTCGGACCATTAATGACTTATTTTAATGTTTATCCTGAAGAATTAGTAGTTGTTTATGATGACTTAGATTTGGCTTTGGGCAAAATTCGTTTACGTCAAAAAGGAAGTGCCGGTGGACATAACGGAATTAAAAGCATTATTTCACATTTAAACAGCCAAGTGTTTAATCGTATCAAAGTAGGAATTGATCGACCTAAAAAGCAACAAACGGTTGTTAATCATGTCTTATCGGCATTTGATAAAGAAGATTTACCTTTAATTGAGCAAGCGATTGACCATAGTGTAGCAGCGTGCGAGGACTTTGCTAAAGGTGATGACTTTGTTTTAATGATGAATCGGTATAATTAATAGTAAAGGAGAATGATTGGTGAGTTTATTACACTTAATAGAAAAAGATGAGCAAATATTTAAGTGGCAACAAGGCATCGAAGAAGGTTTAACTAAGCAGTTATTTTTAGGATTAGCCGGTTCGGCTAAAACATTGATGTTGGCCCAATCATTTGCGAAACTTCAACGCTCAATCGTCGTTGTTGTTGCAAATTTGTATTATGCCAATCAATTAGCCGATGATTTAAAAAATATCATAGATGAAGTTTATGTTTTTCCGGTAGATGAAGTATTATCAGCAGAAATGGCTTTTGCTTCACCTGAGGCCAAGATGCAACGCGTAGCCACGCTTAATGCAATTAGTAGTCAGCAAAAAGGAATTTACATTGTTCCGGTAGCTGCACTAAGAAAATTCTTACCTCAACCCAAAACTTGGCAAGATAGTCATTTATTTGTCAAAGTAGGAGAGGTGTTAGATGTTGCGCATTTGGCACAGGAATTGCAACAAATGGGTTATGAAAGACAACAAATGTTAGCCAAACCTGGGGAATTTAGTATTCGTGGAAGCATTGTTGATGTCTATCCTTTAGATCAAGATTATCCCTGTCGGATAGAATTTTTTGATGATGAAGTAGATTCTATCCGATATTTCGATGTGGAAACACAGCGTTCAAAAGAAAAGATTACAGAACTCAAGCTTTCTCCCACTAGTGAATATGTATTTAGTAGTGAAGATTATAGCCATGGTATCCAGAAAGTAACGGATTTATTGGTTAAACGTTTAACTGTGACCAAAGAGCAAGCGGATGCTCAGTTATTACAAGATTATTTTGAAGAACTACTCAATCATTGGCGTAAAGAACAAAAAACGGATGTGGTACATTACTACGCTGATTTGTTATACGCTAAACATTATAGTATCTTAGATTATTTTTCTAAGGATAGCTTGTTAATTGTTGATGATTTTTCTAGAGTTATGGAAAGTGCTCGCCAATTAGAACAAGATACCCTAGAGTGGATGACGCAAAAAATTGCTGAATTAAGAATCTTTTCGGAGCAGACTTTTACCGTTGATATTCATGAAAAATTAACTAAATCACCTTTGCAAACAACATATTTTTCATTATTTCAAAAAGGGATGGGTAATTTACGGTTCCAAGCGATTTGTCAAATTCAATATCGACCTATGCAACAATTTTTTGGTCAAATTGGCTTGTTGAAAGCTGAGGTGGATCGTTGGGAACGCCAACAGCAAACGGTCATCTTTTTAGTAAGTAATCAAGTACAACAAGAAAAATTAGTACAATTATTTAAAGAGCATGAAATTTATGCGGTACCCACAACTCCGCAACAAATTTTTACGAATCGTAGTCAAATTATTATCCAAGAATTGCAAGCTGGTTTTGAGTTACCTGAAGATCATTTAGTCATCGTTACAGAACGCGAGATTTTTCAAAAGGTTGCCAAAAAACGCGCACGTCGTCAAACGGTTTCTAATGCAGAACGGTTAAAAAGCTATAACGAATTAAAAGTGGGCGATTATGTTGTTCATGTGAATCACGGGATTGGTAAATATGTTGGGATGGAAACCTTAGAAGTAGATGGTGTCCATCAAGATTATATTTCAATCTTATATCAAAACGATGATAAGCTATTTATACCAGTTACACAGTTGAATTTAATTCAAAAGTATGTAGCCTCAGAATCTAAAACACCTAAAATCAATAAGTTGGGTGGTAGTGAATGGGCTAGAACCAAACGTAAGGTCGCTAGCAAAATTGAAGATATCGCTGATGATTTGATTCAATTATATGCCAAAAGAGAGGCAGAAAAAGGCTATGCGTTTGCACCTGATGATGGGTATCAGCAAGAATTTGAGGATGCTTTTGCCTATTCAGAGACGGAAGATCAGCTAAAAAGTGCAGCTGAGATTAAAAAAGATATGGAAAAAGAAAAACCGATGGATCGACTGTTAGTGGGCGATGTCGGCTTTGGTAAAACAGAGGTTGCTTTGCGTGCTGCTTTTAAGGCGGTCAAAGAAAATAAACAGGTGGCCTTTTTAGTACCCACTACCATTTTAGCTCAACAGCATTATGAGACGATTTTGGATCGCTTTGAAGGCTTTCCGGTTAATGTCGGTTTGTTGAGTCGTTTCCGGACGAAAAAGCAACAGACAGAAACGCTAGCCCAATTAAAACAAGGGCAAGTGGATATTATTGTTGGAACCCATCGCTTATTATCTAAAGATGTTGAATTTGCTGATTTAGGCTTGATTATCATCGATGAAGAGCAACGCTTTGGCGTAAAGCATAAAGAACGACTAAAACAATTACGTACCCAAGTTGATGTCTTAACCCTAACAGCTACGCCAATTCCTAGAACACTGCACATGTCGATGCTAGGCGTTCGTGATTTGTCAGTCATTGAAACCCCACCGGCTAATCGCTATCCGATTCAAACCTATGTAATGGAGTATAATCCAGGTGCCATTCGTGAGGCAATTTTACGAGAAATGGCGCGTGGTGGCCAAATTTTTTATCTATATAATCGCGTGGATATGATTGAGCGTAAGGTAGAAGAGTTACAAGCTTTGATTCCGGATGCTCGCATTGGTTTTGCACATGGGCAAATGACTGAGATTCAATTAGAAAATACGCTGTTTGATTTTATTGAAGGACAATATGATATTTTGGTTACGACAACTATCATCGAAACAGGGGTAGATATTCCGAATGCCAATACGTTGTTTGTCGAAAATGCGGATTACATGGGCTTGTCTACTTTGTATCAGCTACGTGGCCGAGTAGGTCGAAGTAATCGGGTGGCCTATGCGTATTTCATGTACGAACAGCAAAAGGTGCTAAAAGAAGTTAGCGAGAAACGTTTGCAAGCAATTAAAGACTTTACCGAATTAGGTTCTGGTTTTAAAATTGCCATGCGTGATTTATCGATTCGAGGAGCAGGGAATTTATTAGGCGCTCAGCAGCACGGCTTTATTGACTCAGTCGGTTTTGATTTGTATTCACAAATGCTCTCTGAAGCGGTCAATCGTAAGCAAGGTAAGAACCAACAATTAGAAAAAACGATGGTGGAAATTGATTTAGGTATTGATGCTTACTTACCAACTAGTTATATTGAAGATGAACGACAAAAAATTGAAATTTATAAACGAATTCGTGAGTTAGAAAGTCAAGCGAATCTAGACGAGTTGCAAGATGATTTGCAAGATCGATTTGGGGAATATCCTGATGAAGTAGCCCATTTATTAATGGTGGGTGAATTGAAGATGTATGCTGAAAAAGCTTTGGTTGAAACCATTCGTCGCAGTCAAAATAAAATCAAGTTTACTTTAAGTAAATCAGGAACAAAACAATATGTAGTAGAACAATTATTTGAGGCATTAAGTGCCACTAAATTACAAGCAACTCTTGGCGTGCATAAAGAAAAAATGGAAATTGTTTTAACAATACCAAATGGGCAAAAAGAAATGGTTTGGCTAATGGAAATCATCCAGTTTGTTCAAGCGTTACAAGAAATGAAATACCAGGCGCATGTTCAGGAAAAAGTAGTAACTAATCCTAATCAGAAAGGATAAACTATGGCAAAATTGGCAATGAAGACAATGCTAAAAGGGGCCTTGATTTTAACTATTGCTTCGTTCATCTCAAAAATTTTAAGTGCAATTTATCGAGTGCCTTTTCAAAATATGGTAGGCAATCAAGGTTTTTATGTTTATCAGCAAGCCTATCCTATTTATGGCATAGCGATGACACTGGCTTTGACGGGGTTTCCCCAGTTTATCTCTAAATATCTAGCTGAGGTCACTGATCCTTTAGAACAAGCTAGAAGACTGCAAAAAATTTATCCGTTTATTTTTTATAGTTCTGTGTTTTTTAGTCTCATCTTGGTACTGTTTAGTCCAGTGATTGCCCGTGTAATGGGGGATAGTCAGCTAATTGGTATTATCCAGATTACGGCGCTTACCTTTGTGTTTGTACCGGTTTTATCACTTTATCGTGGAACTTATCAAAGTCATTTATTAATGTTGCCAAGTGCTTATTCGCAAGTAGGCGAGCAAATCGTTCGAGTAGGAATCATTTTATTTGCCGCTTACTGTTATAAATGGCTCAATTTGACCACTTATCAAACGGCGCAATGGGCGATGTCAGGTGCTTTATTAGGTGCTGTTTTAGCTTTTGTTCTTTTGAAAAAAGCCCAGTATCGTTGGCAATTAGCGACACTTTTTCCACCGTTACTTTTGCCATATTTTAGCCAACCGAAAAGTTGGTTAGAAAAAATGAAGCGTGAAAGCCATCTTTTAAAGCGACTTATCACAGAAGGTGGTATTTTGACCATGTATACAGGTTATCTGATTTTATTTCAGTTAATTGATGCTTTTGTGATTGTCAATGCCTTAAAATGGCATGGTTATAGCCTAGATTTTGCTCAGAATTTAAAAGGCATTTATGATCGCGGCCAACCCTTAGTTCAATTAGGCTTAGTGATAGCAGGTGCTTTAAGTGCGAGTTTTTTACCCAACTTAACCCGCTTTGTAGTGCTAAATAAAACGATGGCCTATCAACGGATGTTAAAAATTTTCTTGCGTTTAGTAACCTGTTTTTCATTAGCCGCAACTTTTGGTTTGTTAGCTTTGTTGCCCTGGATGAATCAAGCTTTATTTAAAGATAATGCAGGAAATCAAGCCTTAAGCATTTTTGTTTTATCTATTGCTTTGATGTCGATGATTCAAGCGTATCAAAGTGTAGACCAAAGTAAAAACCGCTATTTACCGGCATTTAAAGCAGGGATGGTAGGGTTAGTTTTTAAACTAATTTTAACTATCGGTTTTACTCGTTATTTTTCTATTGAAGGTGCTAGTGTGGGAACTATTGTGGCCTTGATCATTGTTTTAGTGATTTTGATTGGTAATCAAGCGCTACAATTAAATGTATTTTGGCTTGAAAATGGTTATTGGTGGAAAATGTGTTTATGCATAGGTAGTATGTATAGCGTGGTCTTTAGTTATCGTATTTGTGTGGAAAACTATTTATTACCAATAAATTCTAGATTCGCTTTGCTGTTGTTAAGTATTTTAGGGGTTGTGCTAGGAGTAGTGGTTTTTATTAGCTTAGCCTTGCGCTTACGATTATTTACAGTAAGAGAATGGTTATTATTGCCAGGTGGTAAATATTTATTAAAATTATTTAGTAAAAGAGGAGAGAAAGCATGCGATTAGATAAATTTTTAAAAGTATCTAGAATTATCAAACGACGTTCTGTTGCCAAAGAAGTCGCAGATAAGGGCCGGATTCAAATTAATGGAAAGCTAGCTAAATCAAGTAGTACATTAAAAGTCGGTGATATTTTATGCATCCAATTTGGGAACAAACGTTTAGAAGTTAAAGTGACAGAATTAAAAGATTCAACAAAAAAAGAAGATGCAACCCAAATGTATACCATTCTTTCTGAAGAAAGAATTGGTTTAGAAGATACGAAAGCTTAAAGGTTTATATAAACAAGGAAAATTCCTAGAATTTCTCAAGGGCTTTTCCTTGTTTTTTCTTATCTTTTCTGGGAAAATCTAAGCGTCATGACCTAGACAAGCTACTGGTATATTGGTATAATTACGAAGATGATAGCAGATAAGGAGCGAGGACAATGAAGCGACCATCTGGAGATAACATTCATGTTTTAGATAATTCATATGCGCGCGAACAATATGCAAAATATAGTTATGAACAAAAGCAAGTTATTTTTAGACGACGTCGTCTAACGGTCTTGTTTATCTTAGCTGTGTTTATTTTTACAAGTGCAGGGATTGCTTTGTTTAAAGATCATCAGCGCTTGCGGTTAATGCGTGCATATCAGGTAGAGACTCAAGCCAAGAAAAAACAAACAGAGACTGAAAAATCAACATTAGAAAAAGAAGTAGCACTATTAAAAGATGAAGATTATGTGGGCAAGTTAGCTCGTAGTCGATACTTCTATTCCAAATCAGGAGAGCTAATTTATCCACTACCTGAAAATAGAGATAGTCAGTTAAAAGAGGATACATCCAATCCATAGCCAATCGTCGTGAAAAAATCACGATTAATTTATAAAAGGGTAATATATAGGAGGAACATTTTTTTTATGTCAATCGAAGTTGGAGCGAAACTACAAGGTAAAGTATCAGGAATTACTAATTTTGGTGCTTTTGTAGATTTGGGTGAAGGTAAGACTGGCTTAGTGCATATTAGTGAAGTATCTAACGGTTTTATCAAAGACATTAATGAGGTTTTAAAAGTTAGGGATGAGGTAACGGTTTTAGTTACAGCTGTGGGAGATGACGGTAAAATTGGTTTGTCTATTCGCAAAGCAATGGATCGTCCAAAAGAAGAAAAACGTGAACATCATCGTCCAGCGAATAAAAAACCTTTCAATAAAAACCAAGGATCACATGCTGCTAGTGCACCTAAGCAAGACTTCGATGCATTAATGAGTTCGTTTTTGAAAGATAGCGATGATCGTTTGGCATCATTGAGAAGAAATACAGAAGGTAAACGTGGCGGTCGTGGCGGTCGTCGTAGTTAAAGTTTTAAAGAAAAAGTAGGGAAGGCCACTTTGATTGCTCCCTACTTTTTTGTCTTGGTTTAAAAGCAAAAGAAGTGATGCAAAGGATGAAATTATGCACAAGGTACGTTTAGAACAAGAATTTAGACAAATGCTTCAACAGAATCATTGGTGGCAAACAGATGAACGACTTTTAATAGCTGTTTCAGGCGGAGTAGATTCAATGGTTTTGTTACATTTGCTGATTCGTTGCTTATCTAATCAGGTATTAGGAGTAATCCATTTTGATCATCAGTTACGCTCAGCTTCTAAAGATGAGGGGGCTTATCTACAAGCTTTTTGTCAGGAACATCAGTTGCCTTTTTATACAAGAGCATGGCAAAACCCACCAAAACAAGGAATTGAGGCGGCAGCAAGAAAAGCTCGTTATGCCTTTTTTGCTGAGGTGATGAAAACGAAACGATATGATGTTTTAATCACTGCGCATCACGGAGACGATCAAATTGAAACAATGTTAATGAAATTGATGCGTCATGGCAATCTCAGTAATGTGATTGGTATTCGTCAAGAATCTCATTTTACTAAAGATAATTTACGACTGGTTCGGCCTTTACTGGCTTTTTCTAAGAAAGAATTATTGGATTATGCTCAAAGCCAACATATCAAGTATTTTGAAGATGAAAGTAATGCTTCGATGGATTATCAAAGAAATCGAATTAGAAAATCCATCTTACCAATTATTCAAGACGAACAACCGCAAGCCAGCGCGCATTTTTTAAAATTTTCTAAACAACTAGCCTATGTTGAAGAAATTCTAGCCAAACAACAGCAAAGTTGGTATAAAAAGATAGTAACGATTAAAGAACCGGTAGTTTTAATTGATTTATTAGCTTTACAGGAGCTATCTATCGGCGAACGTGTTTTCTTTTGGCAGTTTACCTTCCAACAATTACGGTTAACACGAGCGATTCCTTTAAAGGATCGTCATATTGATCAATTAGAACGAATGCTTAGTCAAACGAAGAGATATTGGACCTTAAATGTTGAAGCGAGTTGGCAATGGCAAAAAAAAGATCAGTTATTAATATTAGCGCCAATCGAAGAAAAAGCGTCAGCTGATACCAATAGTAGTTTTTTACTTACTTGTAATCAGTCTATTTATCTAGAAGAAAATCAATGGATTGGACTGTTTGAGTCAGATGAGATCAATCTTCCTGAAAAAGTCAAAAATTGGTCTGAATTTCACCATAAATTTATGGCAGAATCA
>DYWZ01000060.1 GCA_020742395.1 Enterococcus columbae | reverse complement strand
ACATAGGGGCATAGTTTAAAGGTAGAACAGCGGTCTCCAAAACCGTTAGTGTGGGTTCAATTCCTGCTGCCCCTGCCATGGCGAATGTGGCGAAGTGGTTAACGCACCGGATTGTGGCTCCGGCATTCGTGAGTTCGATTCTCATCATTCGCCCTTTTATTGGGGTATAGCCAAGCGGTAAGGCAAGGGACTTTGACTCCCTCATGCGTTGGTTCGAATCCAGCTACCCCAGTTGTTTAGAGCTACTTTATGTGGCTTTTTTTTATACTTTTAATATGATATTGACTCTATAATAAAGGCTCTTTGTCAACTAGTGTTGTTGGACGATAGGAGAGAAATGGTTTCTTCAGTCTTATTAAACTGTGCGTAAAAAAATAGTGGCAACTATCTTTAGAGGATAGAGCCACTATTTTTGATATATCGATGAATCATTAAGCTTATCGAAGTAATAATTGATCATCATTTAGTTGTGTGCCACTATTTTTTTGGAATAATTCCATTAATTCTGGCACAGTTAATTGAGCTTTTTCTTCATCACGAACATCGACTACTATTTTTCCTTGATGTAACATGATTAAGCGATTGCCGTATTTGATGGCATCATTCATATCATGAGTAACCATAAAGGCAGTAAGTGCATGCTCTTTGATTAATTGATCAGTTAATTGCATGACTGTCGCTGAAGTTTTTGGATCTAAAGCTGCTGTATGTTCATCAAGTAAAATTAATTCAGGTCGAACCAATGTTGCCATTAATAGAGTAATTGCCTGTCTTTGACCACCAGATAATAGACCAATTTCAGCAGTAAGACGATTTTCTAAGCCTAGATTTAATTTGGCAAGTTGTTCTTGGAAGAATTGGCGATTTTTACTTTTCACACCAGAAGTAAAGCCTCTTTTTTGACCACGTTTTAAAGCAATAGCCATATTTTCTTCAACGGTTAGCCGAACCGCTGTGCCTAGTTTTGGATCTTGGAATACCCGGCTAATTTTGCTAGAACGTTTGACAACGGATTGTTTAGTAATATCTTGTCCATTTAGCTCGATTTTACCCATTTCGGTAGGGATGGCTCCAGCGATACTGTTTAATAGTGTAGACTTACCAGCACCATTTCCACCAATAATTGTGATGAAATCACTTTGATTAATTTCTAAATTGATTCCTTTTAGCACATGATTTTCATTGATTGTACCTTTTTCGAAAATTTGATGTAAATCAGTAATTTTTAAAACTGTTGCCATTATTTTTTCCCTCCCTTAATTAAACGATTGAAGCCTAATTTTTGTCTTAATTGCGGAAGAGATAAGCAGATGACTAAAACGATTGCTGAAGCTAGTTTTGAGTCGCTTGGCTCAACGTTAAATTCAAAAACAAGTGCTAGAATGAATCGGTAAATGATTGTTCCAAGAATAATGGTAATAAAACGAATCCATAAAGGTTTGTTGGCAAAGAGTACTTCTGCAATAATGATTGAAGCTAAGCCAATAACAATTGTTCCAACGCCAGAGTTTAGATCAGCAAAGCCATTATTTTGAGCAATTAATGCTCCTGAAAGAGAAATACAACCGTTAGAAAGCATATAGCCGATTAATTTCATATTGTCTGTGTTTATTCCATTTGCTTGACTCATTTCAATGTTATCTCCGGTTGAGCGAATAGCCAAGCCAATTTCTGTTCTAAAAAATAGAAAGAGTAAAAAGATGACCATACCGGTAATAATTAATCCCATAACAATCCCAGCATTAATCTTGGCTAGTCCGATATTTTGTAACCAAGTAAAAATGGTATCTTCTCCTAATAAGGCGATATTGGGTGCTCCCATTACACGAGAAGTGACTGAATAAAGTCCGGTCATAGTGATAATTCCGGCTAATAGGGCAGGAATTTTTAATTTTGTGTGCAAAATTCCTGAAATAAAGCCTGCACAAATACCGCCAACAAACCCTAAAAGAGTTGCGATAAATGGCGAAAGGCCCTGTGTAATACAAATCGCTGCAATCCCTCCTCCAAGTGGAAAGCTCCCTTCAGCTGTTAAATCAGCAATATCAAGTATTCTAAAGGTAATAAAAACCCCAATGGCTAATAATGACCATAATATTCCTTGAGAGGCCGCAGATTGTAGTAAAAGAGGTAGGTTACTAATGATATTCATAATTATTTATCCCCAATCAATTCATTAAAAATCAAAACTATTTTGGTGCAACAATGCTTGCAGGATCAATCCCTAAGGCTTTAGCCATATCTTCATTGACCACTAATTTAAGTTCTTTAGCAGATTCAATGGCGCTAGTGTTGGCTTTAGCTTTACCATCTAGAATTTTTGCAGCCATTAAGCCGGTTTGTTTACCTAGTTCTTTATAATCAATCCCATAAGTAGCTAAGCCACCTGTTTCAATTTGTTCAACTGAACCAGCAACAATCGGTGTTTTTGTTTGTTTAGCTACTTCACCGATGACAGTAGCTGCTGAAGCAAAGGTATTGTCTGTTGGAATATAAATACCATCTACGTCTTTTGCTAAGCTAGTGGTTACTTGTTGAACATCATTGGTAGTATTGGCAGTTAACGTTTTAACTTTGACCCCAGCTTTTTTTAGTGCTTTTTCGGCTAAATCAGCTTGGATTTTTGAATTAGCTTCACCAGCATTGTACATAATCCCAATGGTTTTAGCATCTGGTACGATACTAAGTAGTAAATCAATTTGTTTATCAATCGGAACCATATCGGTTGTTCCTGTGACATTTGTACCTGGTTTCTTTAGACTTTTTGCTAATTTTGCTGCTACTGGATCGGTTACGGCAGTAATGACGATTGGGATATCTTGAGTTTCATTTGCTAAAGACTGTGCAGAAGGAGTTGCAATACCTAATAGTAAATCAGCTTTTTCTTTTACTAATTTTTCACTCATACTCTTTAGATTATCTTGGTTATTTTGGGCATTTTGGTAGTCAAATTTGACATTTTTTCCTTCTTTATAGCCACCTTGTGCTAGTCCTTCTTTAAAGCCTTCATAGGCCGCATCTAATGATGGATGTTGCACAATTTGTAATACACCCACAGTTTTTTGTTGGTTACTACTGTTTTTTTGACTGTTCCCACAAGCTCCTAATAAAAGTGCGCTAGCAACAACTACTAGTGAAGTTAACATTTTTTTCTTTTTCATTTTTCTCAAACCTTTCGCTTAAATAATACTCAAATAAGAAGGAATTTTTTAAATAAAAATAAAACCATTTAAGCAACGTGCCTAAATGGTGATGAAACAATATCAAAAGTTATCAGCCATCTAGGGTGTCTACATGGCTAAATTTCAAAGTTAAAAAGCTCTAGCCATTATAGATACAAATCACATTGCTACTTGTATCCATAATGCTGAATACAAGTCTATCTAAAATAGCTAAAGTAAAAACTATTCAAATGGTTCGGTTGTAATATCTGTTTGTTCATATTGAATCTTTCCTTCCAGTTGAATTACTTGAATTATAATTAATTTTAAATTAAAAGTCAATGATAAAAAATGTATTAATTTTAGTATTTGATAAGAATAGACAGAATAATGAAGCAAAAGCTCAAAAAAGGAAGTGAGTAGATTGAATAAAAAACGAGAGGACTTCCTTAAAAATTGTGGAAAGTTCTCTCGTTTAAAGTAAATAGAATAATTTATTCAACTCAATTTTTTTATTTACGATATTGACGAATTGTATTGTGAATCGATTGAATACTATAAGGATAAGTATCTGAAAATTCTTGGTCAACATTTACATCTAAGCTATCTTCAAACATCTTCTCATATTCTTCAATGCTCAAACGTTTCCGTTCATTTAATAAATTTTGATGTAGTGAGTGGTGAAGATGCTCTTGGTAGCCATTAACTAAACTTGCAGTAAAGAATTCGGCAACGGCACCTGATCCATAACTAAAAAGACCAATTTTTTGCGTAGTTTTTAAATCTTGACTATTTTCTAATAGAGAAATCAAACCAAGATAAAGTGAGCCTGTGTATAGATTACCAACTTGTCGGCTATATTGAATACTATCTTCATAGTGTTGTAATAAGCGTTCTTGAGTTATTTGATCAGCGGTCGGTAAAACGCTTTGTAAGGCTTTTTTTCCCATTTTAGTATATGGAATATGGAATAATAGTGCTTGATAATCGCTGATTTGTTGGTTAAATTGCTGATTATATGTATTCCAGACTTGATTAAATGATTGAATATATGTTTCATTTGATAATGGTCCATCAACTAATGGATAAGCTTGATTTGTCGGACGCCAAAAATCATAAATATCTTGAGTTAAAGCTAAACTTTCTTCATGAATAACCAATATTTTAGGATTAGCAGCAACTAAGATAGCCACAGCACCTGCACCTTGAGTTGGTTCACCACCAGAATTTAAGCCATATTTGGCAATATCAGTTGCAATCACTAAGGCTTTTTTATCTGGGTGTAAACGAACGTGATTTAATGCCATTTGTAATCCAGCTGTTCCTGCATAACAAGCTTCTTTTACTTCAAAGGAACGAGCAAAAGGTTGTATGTCTAATAAACGGTGTAATACAACTGCAGCAGCTTTGGATTCATCAATGCTTGATTCAGTTCCAACGATGATTAAATCAATTTTATTTAAATCATCATCTGTTAAGATTTGTTTAGCTGCATTTGTTGCAAAAGTAATAATGTCTTGACTCTTAGGATTTACCGCCATTTTTTCTTGACCGATACCTATAAGAAATTTATTTGGATCAACGTTTCTTGCATTAGCCAAGTCAACCATATCAACATAGAAGTTTGGTACATGAAAACTAATTTGATCAATACCTACGTTCATTTTTTTAACTCCCTTCAATATGTTACTATAATAACATAGCATAATTTTGTTTATTTTGGGATTAAAATGTTTACATTGTTAGAAAAACTTTAGAATAACAATAAATTACAAGTGTTTGTATTTTTTTTTCTAGAAAAGAATGATATATTTCAAGATGGAGGTGTTAATGTGGAAGAAGTAGTAATTATTGATGCATTACGTACACCAATTGGCAAGTTTCGTGGGATGTACAAAGATATTAGTGCAGTAGATTTAGCAACAAAATTAACACAAGAGTTATTTAATCGCTATCCACAAGTTAAAGATACAATTAATCAAACCATTTTTGGACAAGTATTACAGGCCGGTAGTGGACAAAACACTGCTCGACAAATTAATTTAAATGCCGGATTAGACGTAAGCATTCCTGCAATGACGGTGAATGAAGTATGTGGTTCTGGTCTAAAAGCTGTGATACTTGCAATGGAACAAATTCAATTAGGTAAAGCACAAGTGGTATTAGCTGGTGGAACAGAAAATATGTCTAATGCTCCTTATATTAGTCAATATGATAAGAGCAGTGATAGTTATACTACACCTAAGCCGGTGATGATTGTTGACGGCTTAACCGATGCTTTGAGTGGCAAACATATGGGATTGACCGCTGAAAATGTGGCGAATTTATATCAAGTCACCAGACATGCCCAAGATCAATATGCTTATTTATCACAGAAAAAGGCCCAACATGCCCAAGAAAACGGCTGGTTTTCACGTGAAATCGTACCTGTCAAAATCAATGATACATTATATTCTCAAGATGAAACGATTCGTTTTGATACTTCAATGGAGAAATTAGCCCAATTAAAAACAGTTTTCAAAGAAGAGGGAACTGTAACTGCCGGCAATGCCTCACCGATTAATGACGGTGCTGCTGTGGTACTTTTAGCTGCCAAAAGTTATGCGATTGAGCATCAATTACCTTATTTAGCGACAATTAAAGCAACTAGTGAGGTTGGCATTGATCCATCGATTATGGGAATTTCACCAATTCAAGCAATTCAAGCACTGATGGCTAAAACGAATGTTACTTTAGATGAAGTTGATTTATTTGAAATTAATGAGGCGTTTGCAGCTTCTTCGATAGTTGTTGCTAAAGAATTAGCAATTCCTGAAGAAAAAATCAATATTGCTGGTGGCGCGATTGCTTTAGGTCATCCAATTGGTGCAAGTGGTGCTCGAATTATCAGTACTTTAACACATCAATTACATCGTATTCATGGTCGTTATGGGATTGCTTCTTTATGTATTGGTGGAGGCCTTGGCTTGGCGATGTTGATTGAAGCTGAGCAAACTATGGAAAATAAAAAAAAAAAATTTCAACAACTAACTAGTGCGCAAAGAAGAGAAAAACTTCAAGAATTAGGTTATATTGATCAACCAATTGCTCAAAATTGGGCGCAATTAGCCTTGCCTGAAGACGTTTTTGAGCATTTGATTGAAAATCAAGTAACTGATTTTTCTCTACCTTTAGGTGTCGTTCCGGAATTTAGGCTTAATGGTAAAACTTACTATGTTCCGTTAGTGACAGAGGAGCCTTCTGTGGTGGCTGCTTGTAGTTTTGCTGCCAAGATGTCCCATTTAACAGGTGGCTTTCAGACAACAATGCAAAAACGTTTAGCTAGAGGACAAATTGTACTTACTGAAGTGCAAAATATCAATGTTATAGCTGATTATCTTCAAACTCATAAAGCTGAATTATTCACTATTGCCAATCAAGCTTATCCTTCTATTGTTAAACGTGGTGGCGGCATTCAAGAGTTGACCTTAAGAGTCCTACCTGATGAAAGCTATGTCAGCATTGATGTATTGATGGATACGAAAGATGCAATGGGTGCGAATATGTTAAATACGGTATTAGAAACTTTAGCCAATCATTTAAAATCAGTTTTATCAGTCAATGTTTTATTTGCGATTTTGACTAATTACAATACTGAAGCCGTTGTCCAAGCTAAAGTGGCGATTCCTTTTCATCAATTAAGTAAGACTGGTAATGGGAAAGTAGTGGCCAGTCGGATTGAACAAGCCAGCAAGGTGGCTACACTTGATCCTTATCGAGCAGTTACTCATAATAAAGGGATTATGAATGGGATAGAAGCATTGATATTGGCTACAGGTAACGACACTAGAGCAACTTCTGCAGCCATGCATGCTTATGCAGCAAGAAATGGTCAGTATCAAGGCTTGACCAATTGGCAAGTAAAAGAAGACTATTTAGAAGGAACGATTGAACTTCCGGTGTTAGTAGCAACAGTTGGTGGGGCTACTAAGTTATTGCCTAGAGCTAAGCAAGCATTATCTATGCTTAAGTTAGACGATGCAAAAGAGTTAAGTATGTTAGTGGCAGCGGTTGGCTTAGCCCAAAACTTAGCGGCTTTAAGAGCATTGGTTAGTGAAGGCATTCAAAAAGGTCACATGAAAATGCAGGCACGCTCATTAGCGATGAATGTTGGGGCAGTAGGTGAAGAAATTGCCTATGTTGCTCAAGAATTGTTAACTATGCCTGTTATGAATCAAGAAAATGCTGATAGAATTTTAAGGAGTTATCGACAAAAAAATAAGCTGTAAGTCAAAAGACTTACAGCTTATTTTTTAGCGCTTAGCAATTGGCGTATGCGCAAAAGTCTCAATAATTGGAATAACTTCCAATTTTAATTTATATTTTCTTTCAAGGGCTGTTTCGATTTGATAAGTATCTACAGCTTTTTTATCAATACTTGCTAATAAACGGTTTTCTTTAGCAGTTTGTTAAATAACTTCAAAGGCATCGTCAGTTTCGTTCACGCTAAATTTAGGAAATTGACTAATTTGTTCAATAAAATCTTTAGCTGTTAAATATTCTGAATAGTCATTTTGAGTATTTGTTTCGTTTTTGTCAGCAGCTATCTCTTTTGAAGTATTAACTTTTTCATCAGCAACTTTTTTTTCTTTTACTTCGCTTGTTTCAGTTTCTTTGGTAACTGTTTGTGATGCTGCGATAGCTGGTCTTTGCCAGTAACTTGCAATTTCTTCTACCAAGTTTGTACTGAAGCGATCGAAAAGCCCTTCTTCTTCATTTTGGATACGTTTAATTACTGTGTTGAAATTTTTGTCTAAAGGAACAGCAATCGTCTTTTCTTTATCTGATTCGCCTAAAAACTCAATAATCATTTCGTTTTTACGATTTCGATAAATATAGACCTTGATTGGTAATTGATATAAAGCCATTGCTTTTTTCTCAAGTTCTCTAAATAATTGTGTTTTTGTTTGTTCCATTGATGGTCGAAAATGCTTCATTAATTTTTGTAATTGCTTTTTCTTCATAACAATCTCCTCTCAATACTAAATGATTATAAGAAAAAATAAGACAAATGAACAGACTTTTTTCTAAAAAATGATTTTTTACTTAAAAAAAACAAGTTAATTTTAATGAAATTCATAAAATTATAAATGTTCAAATTTAGGAATGATAGCAATACAAGCTTTTTTGTTAGAAATTGCAATTGCATAGCCATTCCAAGTAGATAAAGTGTAATCACTTCCTAAGCGCTCATTTAGCGCTTGAATATACTGTGATTTTTGCCAATTCCTAGCAGGAAAATGTTGAATCAGATTAGGCTGGATTAAAAAGACAAAATCAGGATGTAGCGCTTTTTTTACATACATAGGTAATTGCTCTAATCTTTGCGTATCCATATTTTCACCTCATATCATTAAACTCTCAGCCATTCTAGTGTATCAACCTTTTAAAATAAATACAAATATCTTTTACGTGATGAAGCAAATTTGTATTTATTTCTTTCATAAATTGAAATTTTTGGTAAACTAAGTAGCGGTAATAAAAGAATGGATGAAAAGAGGAAAAGAATGTTTACAATTTATTTAAAAGAAGCCATTTTACATATTATTGATCGCCAAACAGGAGAACCAGTTTTATCTGAAGTTTCTTTGGACTTAGCCAATGATTATATTAGAGAATATATCGAGAAGAAAATTCAAAAATTATCTTCTCCGCAAACTAAAGCCGGAATATTAGCCCCTGATAGTGAAGTCGCTCAACTTTTAAATCAATATAGCGAGAATTTTATCGAGCTGTCTCATCAGTTGGTTAATAAATGGTATCGTGTGTATCAGGAAAGTGAAGAAGCACCTTCATGCGATATTATTATTGTAAAATATGAAGTAGATACTATTCCATATTTAGCCTTTTTAAAAATTAATTTTGCAGAAGGTTATACCCATTTTGTAGAAAATCAAGCGAAAGGGATTGAAAATAAATTAATATTACATCGGGCAATTTTAGCGAACAAAACGCAAAAGGTCGATGAAGGCGTGTTGATTCAGTTATTAAATTTTGAATTTCAGATGATTGAGAAGAAATATCTTTTTTCTGGTGAAAAGAAAAGCTACTTTTCAACTGATTTTCTTGAACAAGTACCCGCAGCCTCGCTTGAAGAAAATGTTCGCCTTATCAAGCAAGTAGCCAGCAAAGTAGGAAAAGATTTTGCTGAAGCTGATTTTCAAGTGATAGCTGATGTAAAACAGGCTGTTGCTCAGTCTATCGAACAAAATGGTTGTATTGAACCTGAAACGATTGCTAAAGAAGTGTTTAAGGAAAATATTACTGCCCAATTGGCTTTCCAAGAAAAAGTTGCAGAAAAAGGAATTACGTCACCAGCACCACTGATTTCACAAGTAAAAGAAATTAGTGAAAAGAAATATAGCAAGCAAAAACTCGTATTATCTAATGGAATTGAATTAATTATTCCAATGGATGTCTATCGCGATCCAAGTAAACTAGAATTTATTAATCAACCGGATGGTACTATCTCGGTAACGATCAAAAATATTGAGGATATTTCTGCAAAATTATAATTTTTTTTTATGAATGATTATAAAAGTAGTCAAGCGGCCTTTCTTTGATTAATATGGAAATATGTTTGTTTCTAGGAGGGAATCTATGAAAAAAAAGATTAAATATGTACTCCTGGGAAGCTTAGCTTTGTTGCTAATTTTCATGGGTTACTTTGGCTATCAGAAATCCTTAGTTTTAAAACAAGTATATCAATATGAGCCAATTGTTCGTGAAGAATTAGCTAAATATCAGTTAACGGAGTATACAGATACTATTCTAGCGATTATAATGACCGAAAGTAAGGGTATCGGAAATGATCCGATGCAAAGTTTTGAAAGCATGAATACCGAAGTGGGTAGTTTTGATGATAGTAAGCAAAGTATCCAACAAGGAGTTAAGCATTTTGTTGATTTATATCGATATAATCAAAAAAAGAAATGTGATTACGCTACAATGATTCAAGCTTACAATTTTGGGTTAGATTATATTGATTATGTTGCCGAACATGGAAAAAAACATAGCCTTGATTTGGCTGAGCAATATTCTAAGCAAAAGTTGGCTCCAGCTTTGGGAAATACCAGTCTAAAACGTTATCGTTATTTTCATATAGTATCAATTTGGCATAATGGTGGCTATTTATACCGAAACGGGGGAAATTTTTATTATGCGACATTAGTAAAAATGAATCATTTTCAACTGTATTGGTATAAAAAAATCATGAATGGCTAGTGAGGTCATTCATGATTTTTTTGTTTGATATATGACTTGAAAATAACTGAAAATATGCTACAATCAATACCATGGAATATTGTCTGTATTTTTAGGCTGAGAACAATTTCTCAGTCTTTAGTTTGGTAGTCATAGATGTTAACTTTCTTATTTAACGTATAATCTAGCGATAAATGTAGGATAAGAGAATGAAGGTTACGTAAAATAAATGAGAAGCTTCCTATCTGACTATAAGCAGTCAAAATTTCTCAATTGAGTGATTGAGGAGGTGTTTTGATGGCAAAAATTCCACAACATATTATTGATGATATTCGAAATAAGACAAATATAGTAGATATTATCGGTCAACATGTACATCTAAAAAAGGCGGGAAAAAATTATTCGGGACTTTGTCCGTTTCATGATGAAAAGACGCCTTCTTTTTCAGTTGCTGAAGATAAGCAGTTTTATTACTGTTTTGGTTGTAAAAAAACCGGAAATGTTTTTCAGTTTCTACAAGAACTAGAAGGTCTTTCTTTTCAAGAAGCCGTTGTACGCGTAGCAGAAATAGAAGGAATTACGTTAGCTGAAGAATATAAACATTCTGAAGAAAAGTCGGACTATTCTCCATTACAAGCTAGATTAATGCAGATGCACCAAAAAGCGTGTGAAGTATATTTGCATATTTTAAAGCATACGCAAGTCGGTTTAGCGGCGTTAAATTATCTACAACAGAGAAATCTGGATTTAGAATTGATTGATACTTTTCAGATAGGTTTTGCACCGAATGAACGTAATTTTTTATTTAAGATTTTGTCAAAAGATGGTTATACTTTTGATGAAATGTTATCTTCTGGTTTATTTGTTCAATATGGTGATAATCAATTAATGGATCGATTTTATCAACGGGTAATGTTTCCAATTCGTAATGAGCGTGGAAAAGTAATTGCTTTTTCCGGACGCTTTTTACCGATAAATGATTCAATGATTGATGATAAAGAGCAACCAAAATATTTAAATAGTCCAGAAGGGCCTTTATTTAACAAACGCGATGTTTTGTTTAATCTAGATTTAGCTCGTGTAGATATTCGCAAGACCAATGAAGTTTTTTTGTTTGAAGGCTTTATGGATGTTATTGCAGCTTATCGTGCTGGAATTAAAAATGGTGTTGCCTCGATGGGAACTAGTTTAACAGAGCAACAGCTAAACATGATTTCGCGTTTAGCTCAAGAAGTAATCATTGCTTATGATGGCGATGCAGCAGGACAAAATGCAACTTTTAGAGCAATTGAGTTATTTGAACAACAAACGCGATTAAATGTCTCCGTTGTTGCCTTGCCAGAAAAGCTAGATCCTGATGAATATATCAAAAAAAATGGTGAAGATGCGTTTTATCAATTAGCAACTCATGGTCGTGAAGGTGTTTTCCCATTCTTAATGCGTTATCGTAAGCAAGGGCGGCATTTAAGTAATGAGCGCGAACAGTTAGCCTATATCCAAGAATTATTAGCTGATTTGTTAAAAGTTGATTCGATTATTGAGCAAGATCGCTATTTGAATCAAATAGCAGTTGAGTTTAACATTAGTCGTGATGCTTTACAAACACAATTTATGCAACAACGTAAAGAAAATTCACATAATCAAGTTGCTAATACGTATCAAAGACGCACTCCACAACCAATCGCACAAGCGCAAACTATTGTGACGATTACACATGTAAAAAAAACACAGCTACAAAAGGCGCAAGAGTTATTACTGAATCGTTTGTTTAATAACCCAATGTTGAACCAACGTATGAAAGCAGAGCAGATTGAATTTCCTGATGAAATTTATCAACAAATTTATTTTTTATACGATACATTGGTCGAAACAACGAATACCTTTGAAGTGGCGAAGTTTTTGGATATCTTAAAAGAAGATCAATTAAAAAGTATTGTTGCAGATGTTATTCGTTTAAATGTTCCAGAAGAAATGGAAGAAAAAGAATGGCAGGATTTGCAGAAACTATTTAAACGTGTCACATTAGAAAAACAATTAAATGAAAAAAAAGTTGCTCAGCAATTAGCGAGTCAACAAGGAAATCAAGCGTTAGAACTATCGCTTGCAATGGAAGTTATTCAGTTAACCAAACAATTGAAACAAATGAGTTAATAGGTGAAGGGAGTTTCTTACATGTCAGAACAACCACAAAAATCTTACGAACAGGCACTATCACAATTTATTCGTGAGAATCGTTATAAAGGTCAGGTTTTATACGATGAACTATCGAATCAGTTAGTTGTTCCTTATTCATTGGATGCAGAAGCCATGGATCAATTGATTCAAAAAGTAGAAGATGCAGGGATTAGTGTTGTCGATGAAAATGGTGAACCATCTATTCACTCTCTGAAGAATAGTGAGAAACAAGAACAAGTAGAGACCAATGATGATCGTGATTTATCTGCGCCAACTGGTGTAAAAATTAATGATCCAGTTCGGATGTATTTAAAAGAAATTGGTCGTGTCCCATTATTGACAGCTGATGAAGAAGTAAATCTAGCTTTAAAAATAGAAGATGGCGACCAAGAAGCTAAGCAACGTTTAGCCGAAGCTAATTTACGTTTGGTTGTAAGTATTGCTAAGCGCTATGTAGGTCGGGGCATGCAATTTTTAGATTTAATCCAAGAAGGCAACATGGGCTTGATGAAAGCTGTTGAGAAATTTGATTATCGTAAAGGATTTAAATTTTCAACCTATGCTACTTGGTGGATTCGTCAAGCAATCACGCGAGCTATTGCTGACCAAGCTCGAACTATTCGTATACCGGTGCATATGGTTGAAACAATCAACAAATTGATTAGAATTCAACGTCAGCTATTACAAGAACTTGGACATGAACCAACTCCTGAACAAATTGCTGAGAAAATGGAAATGCCAACAGAAAAGGTACGCGAAATCTTAAAAATCGCTCAAGAGCCGGTTTCTTTGGAAACACCAATTGGTGAAGAAGACGATTCTCATTTAGGCGACTTCATCGAAGATCAAGAAGCGACTTCACCAGCTGAACATGCAGCCTATGAATTATTAAAAGAACAGTTAGAAGATGTTTTAGATACTTTGACTGATCGTGAAGAAAATGTTTTACGTTTACGTTTTGGTATCGATGATGGTCGTACTAGAACTTTAGAAGAAGTAGGTAAGGTATTTGGTGTAACTCGTGAACGTATTCGCCAAATTGAAGCAAAAGCCTTGCGTAAATTGCGCCATCCATCTCGTTCAAAACAATT
>DYWZ01000059.1 GCA_020742395.1 Enterococcus columbae | reverse complement strand
TATAGGCTCCATCTTTTAGCTGCATAATGAAAACGAGACGACCGGAGTCGTCTCGTAAAAAAGTCTAACTTTTGGGGGTCACCTCAAATTATTTGCACTGTTTTTTTGTTTTATTTGATAATAGATTATTTATTAATAGTTTGTTTTGTGTTTATACTTTAATTGATATTGTTGGTATTGCTCTTTTAATTTTGCTTGATTGATTCTGGATAACTTAATTTCTAGACCATTTTCTAAGATAATATATCCTGCATATAGATCGGCTATATAATGCATGTTGACGATATAACTTCTTTGCACTCGCATAAATTGTTTATCATCTAACTGCTGATTTAATTTATCAAGAGTTAAATAGGTAGCATATACTTTAGAAGAAGTATGCATATAGATACGTCTGTTATTTGCATGAATATAATTGATTTGGTTAAAGGCTTATATAATAGCTTTGAATGTAGTTTGTTTAAATGTAATCGTTTTTTATAGAGTTATTTTATTATTAATATTAGCTCGATTCGCTGTATTGGCAAGGTTTTTGCTAAGTTTTTAGATTATTTATTTTTATTTTATCGATAAATAGGATTGTTGGGTTTGTTATTATAAAGTTGTAAAGTAGTTTGGTAGGAGACAGTTGATAAATTAAGATGACATTTATATTTGAAAGAAAAAATACTTGATACTTTCAGAAAGTTAAAACTAGCAGATTAGTATTGTTGAATATGTTTTTTATATAATAAAAAAGCTACTAAAATAAGTTGATAAACAAATCTTAGTAGCTTAATTTTGTTTGTTAATTATTTAATTTTTGTTTTTGAATCTGTAGAGCTAGCGGATGTCTTGAACGAATTCCTGATAGCGTTTATACAATTTTTGTCGATAATATGCACGTAATTGCCGCGAAGTATTGTGTGTATATAATTTGATTAATTGTTGTTGTTCTTTGGCAGTTAAATGTTCTATAAATTGTTTTAGCAAAATATTTTCGTCGCTTTGGGTAGTACTATTTGATTGATCCAGTAAATGATATAACTGTATTTCATCTAAGGGATTAGGGAGTTTTAAGAGCGTTCGTCGATAATCTTGTGCGCGCCAATACATTAATTGCCATAAACGATTGATAGGGTAAGCTTGCTTAAATTCAGTAATTGTTTGATAGTTTTTGCTTATATGCCACAATTGAATATTTAAGACTTGTAAGTAATCTTCATAATCTGGATGATTATGATTAATGGCCAATCGATATAAAATTTTGTGCATCATTCCTTGATATTGTGTAATTAATTGTTCTTGTTCATAAGGTTTCATTTTTTCTGCTTTCTCGTGCACGTGGTTTGATTTACTTAAGTAACCACCTGTACTATAGCAGATTTTTATAGTTGGTTATTTTTTTGGATAACGTGTAAAAAATGATAATTTGCGTATTTAACCAGCGAATATAAGATAATCAGATGTTTTTGTCATTTAAAAGAAAAAAATGTTTGAGTGGAAAAAAGCTTGAATAATACTGAAATGAAGTTTGTTAAAAAAACATTGAAGAATAGGAGAAATATTGGCTAAATTTTTACTTTACTCAGTATTAATTTGAATGAAAATTTTGTCATTTTATTTACCAATCTAGTGAATCGTTAGTTTAAAGCCTGGATTAATGAATAACGATAGATTCAACTGATAGAAAAGTGATAGGAAAATGAAAAATTAAATATTTACAAAATAATTGAAAATGTAGTTTTCATAAACATTTTCATTGAAAATGCTATTTGTAAGGTAAACCAACAACAGCTTTTGCTTGGAATTAACATTTTTTGCATATTTGCTAGATTAAATGAAATATGAAGAATTTTTCAATAGGAAATAAAAAAGACTACTAAAGTATTTAGAGTATCGTTTAGAAAAGTTCCAAATGGACTTTTCTAAGCTAAACTAAATAGGAGTAGTCTTTTTTGTGTGAAGATTGTTTATTAGTTAAATTTTAGAAGGCAGTAAAAAGTAATGTTCTTAATCTAACGCTACAATTTTGGTGCCGTGTAATTCTTTAACATTTAATTTCTCAGCAATTGCTTCAGCATTTTGAAAGGTAATGCCGCCACCCGGTAAGATGGTGATTCGTTGGTTCGCGTAATCAATTAATGCTTTAAGGTGTTCTAAATTTTCTTCAATTGGTGTATCAAGTAAGCCACCATGAGTTAAAATTCTAGTTACGCCGTGTTCGACTAGCCAATCAATTGCCTCAAATTGTTTTTCTTTATCAATGGCATCAAAAGCCATATGGAAGGTAATATCTAGTCCTTCGCTAACTTCAATTAAGGTTTCTAAGGCTTCTTCATCTAACCAATTACTTGGCGTTAGGCAACCAAAAACGACGCCATCGACGCCTAATTTTTTGGCTTCGATTAAATCAGTGTGCATGATTTTTAACTCAATATCATTATAGATGAAATCACCTTTTCGTGGACGAATCATCACCATTACAGGAATATGTTTTTCACCTGCATAGCTTAGCGCTTCTTCAATGACGCCAGTACTAGGCGTAGTTCCACCGACAGCTAGGTTATCACATAGTTCAATGCGATTGGCACCATGGTAAATAGCTGAGGGAATGTCTGTATAATTTTCTGCACAAAATTCTTTAATCATGCTTTTCTTCCTTTCATAAATCATCATCAACGCCTATTCTAACATAAATGCGCATTATTTAGGGTAAAATAGTAGAGTTGTTTTTCAACAAGGGTTTTTGTACAATAAAATTATCTGAAATTTGTATGAAAATGTAAGGAAAAAGATATGTTAAAAAAAATTGATCGTGCACGCTTATTTTTAGAACAACATTCTGGACTATTTGCTTGTCCAATTTGTCACCACTCGATGAACCAAACTTTGCAAGGGTTGATCTGTACAAATGGTCATCGATATGATTTATCAAAAAAGGGAACATTATATTTTTTGAAATCACAGTTAAAAAGTGATTATGATGCTAATTTATTTTTTCATCGTGCCAAAATGATTCAAGGTGGAATGTATCAGCCATTATTGGCACTGCTTGCACCGCTACTTGAAGAAAGGAATGTACTTGATATAGGTTGTGGCGAAGGCAGTTTTTTAGCTTCGTTGCAGCAATTAAGTTCACTAAAAGCCGCTATCGGTTTTGATATTGCTAAAGAAGGAATTTATCAAGCAAGTAATCATACAACTGATACGTTTTGGTGTGTGGCCGATTTAACCAATTTACCTTTTGCGAACCAGAGTTTTGATGTCATTTTAAATATCTTCTCACCATCGAATTATCATGAATTTAAACGCGTATTAGCACCGGGTGGTCGTTTAATTAAAGTGATTCCAGGTGAGAAATACTTATTTGAGTTACGTAAGGCGTTTTATCCAAATAATGAAGCTAAGCAGCAATATTCCAATCATTTAGTAGTTGAAAAATTATTGCAAGCTTTTCCTAATACAAGATTTGAAAAAATTCAATATCAGTTTGTCATCCCTAAAGCATTGCAAGCTTCATTACTAGAAATGTCGCCGTTAGAATGGGGTGTTTCACTAGAAAGAAAAGCGCAACTGAAAGCTCAGCCTTTAGCACAAATTACCATTGATTTGCTAGTGGCAATTAGTGAAAATGAGTAGCATTCGTACACAAATAAATGACTGTATTAGTGACCTATTTTGAAGATAACGAAAAATTTTATGATTTATTCCTAATGTTTTTAAAGTTTTTTCCTTGTTTACCAAAAAAAATTCAAAATTTTTGAATTTTTTTTGAGTTTTCTCTTGCTAAGAAGATACGATAGTGATATAGTATACACAAGTTGTTTTTCATTGGTTTTTATCAGTATCCTGTTCTGATAAAAGTTAGTGAAAAACCTTCACTAACGTAGCTTCTCGCAGTGCTTGACACCGAGTGGGTTACGTTTTTTTTTTATGCGAAATTACGTTGAAAAAAGGATGATTAATCGTGAATCATATTGTATTATTTGAACCAGAAATTCCAGCGAATACCGGCAATATTGCTAGAACTTGTGCGGCAACGAATACGCCTCTACATCTCATTGAACCTTTAGGATTTAGTACCGATGACAAACATTTAAAACGTGCAGGCTTAGATTATTGGCATAGTGTAGACATTACCTATCATGAAAATTTAGCTGCCTTTATTGATGCATTACCTAAAGATGCCCATTTACATTTAATTACTAAATTTGCTAATAAAGTGTATAGCGAAGTGAATTTTGATGATGGCAAAGATCATTATTTTATGTTTGGTAAAGAAACGAAAGGTTTGCCGGAAAGTTTTATGCGCGAAAATGCAGAAAAATGCTTGCGTATACCGATGAATGACACCCATGTTCGTTCATTGAATTTATCAAATACTGCAGCGTTAATTATCTATGAAGCCTTAAGACAACAAGGTTTTCCAAATCTAGAATTAACGCATCATTATGAATATGATAAACTAGATTAGAGGTTAAAAAAATGCAACTTTATTTTACTAGACATGGTAAAACACAATGGAATTTAGAAGGGCGTTTTCAAGGGCGTGAAGGGGATTCACCACTTTTAGAAGAAAGCTACGCAGAGATTGCCTTGCTAGGTGAATATTTAAAAGATGTGCCTTTTGCTGCTATTTATACTTCTAGTGCTAAACGAGCAGTGCGGACTGCTGAAACTTTAGCTCAACAATTAAATGAAAAGGTGCCAATTTATGCCTTAGATGAATTAAGAGAATTTGGCTTTGGTCAATTAGAAGGTCGGAAATTTGTTGAAGTCAATCAAGAATTTCCTAAATCAGCTCGTATGCGTGATCGGTTGGATTTATATGATCCAACCCCTTTTGATGGAGAAAAACCTGGTCAGATGTTACGTCGTATCGAAGAGGTAGTTACGGCGGCTTGTCAACGACATTTTGACGAAGGACCAGTCTTATTTGTTGGTCATGGAGCTGCTTTTTCAGCCAGTATTCCTTGGTTAATGGGAAAACCATTAGCTAAATTAAGAGAAACTGGCGGACTTAAAAACAGTAGTCTAACGATTTTAGAAACTGAAGATGCGATTTTACCTTATAAATTATCAGTTTGGAATGATACCCATTTTTTAGAAAAAAATAGTTAAAAAGGAGGGATGATTGATGGAAACAAAAGCTGAAATTACTGGTAGTGTACAAGCTATCTTTTTTGAAAATCAACGAAATTTTTATAAAGTAATGTTGATTAAAATTCAGCAAACGAATTTGCCGATTAAAGAAAAAGAGATTGTTGTTACCGGAAGTTTTGGTCAGATCCAAGAAGGTGAAGTTTATCAGTTTTTTGGTCAGTTAGTCAATCATCCTAAATATGGACAACAATTTCAAGTCGAAAGTTATCAGCAAGCACAACCAACTTCATTTAATGGCTTAGTAACCTATTTTTCAAGTGATCGTTTTCCGGGAATTGGGCGAAAAACCGCTGAAAAAATCGTGGAGACTTTAGGTGAAAATGCGATTGAACAAATTTTAGCTGATGCAACAGTGTTAAAAGAAATTCCTAGTTTAAATGAAAAAAAACGTCAAATGATTGTCAATACGATTTTAGCTAATCATGGGATGGATCAGGTAATTGTCGGATTGAGTAAATATGGGTTTGGGAGTCAGTTATCTTTTGCAATTTATCAAAAGTACAAAAATGACGCTTTAAACGTTATTGAAAACAACCCTTATCAGTTAGTAGAAGATATAGAAGGAATTGGTTTTAAACGTGCAGATCATTTAGCAAGTCAATTAGAGATTGCAGCAGATAGTCCTAAGCGTTTACGGGCGGCCATCTTACATCAGATATTACAACAATCACTTGAGCAAGGAGATACCTATGTTCAAGCACAAGATTTAATGGAACAAACATTAAGATTACTTGAAGACAGTCGCCCAATAGAAATTTTGCCTGAACAATTGGCTCAAGTAATTATCGAATTAGTAGAAGAAGGCGCTATTTCACAAGATGAAATGCGATTATATGAAAATAGTTTATTTTTTGCTGAGTATGGGATTGCTAATTCAATCACTCGTTTGTTATCTAGAAAAAAAGAAATTCAATATCCTATAGAAAAAATTGAAAAAGCCATTCGTAAAGTTGAAAAACGTCTAGGGATTCAATATGGTGCTTCACAAATTTCAGCCATTAAAGCTGCAATCCAATCACCATTGTTTATCTTAACAGGAGGTCCGGGTACAGGAAAGACCACGGTAGTCAATGGGATTGTACAAGTCTTTGCGGAATTAAATGATTTAGATTTACAGGTCCACAAATATACAGAAACCACTTTTCCGATTTTGTTAGCTGCTCCGACTGGTCGAGCAGCTAAACGCATGAATGAAACCACTGGACTACCTAGTGGGACGATTCATCGTTTGTTAGGTTTAAACGGGAAAGAAAAGAAACCATTAGTCGATGTGCGCGAGTTAGAAGGCGGCTTATTAATCGTTGATGAGATGTCAATGGTTGATACTTGGCTTGCAAATATGTTATTCAAAGCAATCGGTAACCAGATGCAGGTCATCTTAGTGGGGGATAAAGACCAATTGCCTTCAGTAGGGCCTGGTCAAGTGTTACATGATTTATTGGCTATTGAAGAATTAGCAAGTCATGAATTAAATGAAATCTATCGTCAAGGGGAAGGCTCTAGTATTATTCCTTTAGCTCATGAAATCAAAGTGGGCCAACTGCCAAATGATTTATTACTAAAAAAAGCCGATCGTTCATTTATCGCTTGTCAAGCCAATCAAATTGAAGAAGCGATTGCCCAAATTGTAAAACGAGCCAAAGCAAAAGGATTTACTGCACAAGATATTCAAGTTTTAGCACCGATGTATCGTGGAATTGCCGGTATTGATGCTTTAAATCAGATGATGCAATCGATCTTTAATCCCCCACAGCCTAATAAAAAAGAAGTTTACTTTAATGAAGTTTGTTATCGAATTGGCGATAAAGTTTTGCAATTAGTTAATGCGACAGAATTAAATGTATTCAATGGCGATATGGGTGTAATTGTTGGGATTAATTATGCAAAAGATACAGAAGATAAAGTTGATGAATTGATTATTCAATTTGATAGTCAAGAAGTTACTTATCCAAGGAATGAATGGCAACAGATTACTTTGGCTTATTGTTGCTCGATTCATAAATCGCAAGGTAGTGAATTTAAAATGGTTATCTTGCCGATGGTTAGGCAATATAGTCGCATGCTGCAAAGAAATTTATTGTATACAGCGGTAACTCGTAGTAAGGAAATTTTAATACTTTTAGGAGAAGTTCAGGCTTTTGTGAGTTGTGTGCAAAATGAAGCAGCTAACCGTTTGACTACATTGGATAAAAGAATTCGTGAATGCGATGAATTATCTGATTGGATGCGCTTGAAGATTGATCAATATGAAACAGCACAATTAGCTGATGAAGTAGAGGAGACAAGTATTCATTCTACAGATACTAAAGCAATCATTACTCCTAAACAGTCAAGAGATAATCAAGCTTTAGACTCTAAACAGTTGGCGTCTCAGGACAGAGAGTTATTTAAAGAAGCTCAGTCAATCAATAACCTTGCAGAGACTAAGAGTGAAAAAGAGTCGATCATTAATTATGATTTATTTGTCGATGCAAAAGAAGATAAGAATACACAATTATCTGAAACGGTGACGACATTGCCGGATTATTTAACAATCAACATGATTGAAGAAAAGTTAATTGATCCAATGATTGGCATGAATGATCTCTCACCGTATGATTTTATGTAAAAATGGCACTTCAAATTAGTTTTAGCTATTTTGAAGTACCATTTTTTTATTGGGCATATTCCAAGGTTAATTTTAAGTTTTGAATATTTAAAAAGTTTTGTGCAACTACAGCAAAACCACCATAAAGAATTGCTTTATCATCTAAAAGTGTGTTACGGATAATATTTTCTTTAGCGAATCGACTCGGTAGATTTTTTTTGATAGCCTCAATTAGCCCTGGAATTTTCCGATAAATGGAACTATTTATTACGATGACTTCTGGATTAAAGGCCATGATTGCGTTATTAATGCCAATACTTAATAAGTGGACATTCTCATTGACTAACTTCAATAGGACAGGATCTTGTTTTTGATATAGATTTTGTACAATATCAGAGTTTACTAAATTTAAATTTAGTTGTTCTTTAATTTTTTTATAGAGTGCTTGATGCGAAGCGTATTGTTCTAAACATCCATGATTACCACAAGGGCAAGCTTTCCCGTCAGGATAAAGAATGCTATGACCAATTTCCCCTGCTTCCCCATTTTTACCAATAATTAATTCTCCATTTTGAACGATACCGGCACCGATACCACTATGGACACTAATACTCAATAAATTATCTGCTTGACTAATAAAAGTATATTCGCCCAAAGCAGCCAGATTGGCTTCGTTTTGTAAATAAACAGGTAGTTTAAAACAATCAGCCAATTGTTTTTGTAAATCCATTTGATCTAAATCATAATAGGGCGTAAAGCGAATTTGATCATTAAAAACAATTCCATGGATAGCAATGGCGATACCAGCAATGCCATGTGGTGTTGCTGGTTGTTTGTTTATCATTTTATTAATCATTTCTTGCAACAGCGATAATACATTTTTTTGCTCGATAAAAACATCTTTTTTAGAAATTGAACAAATGACTGTGCCATCAATATAGGAAAACATGGCTTCAATATAATCAGGACCTAGGTCAATAGATATAATGGTGGCAGCTTGCTTATTGAATGTTAGTAAAATCGGTTTTCGACCACCAACAGTCGAAGCATTACCTACACGAGTTTCAAAGATTAATTCTTGATCTAATAAATCTTTGATAATTTCAGAGACAGAGGCCTTATTTAGTCCGGTTGCTTGTGAAAGATCAGCCCTTGAAATTTCTCGTGACTGAATAATTTCTTTTAAAAGTTTCGCTTGATTTTGCTCACGAATGGTATATTTACTTGATATCATAGGCTTTCCTCCAATAAACTACTTTTATTATAAAGCATTACATAAAAATATTAAATGTAAACGATTAAAAAAATATTTGAAAACGCTTGACAATTATTTTTTTAGTGCTATTATTCTTTGTGTAAGTTAGTTTATCGTACTAACTAACCAATGTAAAGAAAAAATTTTTAGGAGGGTATAAGTAATGACAACTTATTTTCCAAATGTAGACAAAATCAAATATGAAGGACCAAATACAACGAATATGTTTGCGTTCAGACATTATAACGCGGACGAATTAGTTTTGGGTAAACCAATGAAAGATCATCTTCGATTTGCGGTAGCCTATTGGCATACAATGACTCAAGATGGTTCAGATCCATTTGGGGTAGCTGTCAACCAAAGAAGTTGGTTTGGAGCAACAGAAATGGAAACAGCTAAAAATCGTGTGGAAGCGTTTTTCGAAATTTTGCAAAAATTAGGCGCTGAATTCTTCTGTTTCCATGATGTGGATATTGCGCCACAAGGTAATTCATTAGAAGAATTTTTACAAAACTTAGATGAAATTACTGATTTAATCAAAGAAAAGATGGATCAAACAGGAATCAAATTATTATGGAATACAGCAAATCTTTTCAGTCATCCACGTTTTGTAAACGGTGCCGCTTCATCAAATAATGCAGATGTTTTTGCTTATGCAGCTGCTCAAATCAAAAAAGGTTTGGATATTAGCAAAAAATTAAATGGTGAAAATTATGTATTCTGGGGTGGTCGTGAAGGTTACGAAACACTTTTAAATACGGATATGAAATTTGAACAAGATAATATTGCTCGCTTATTTAAGATGGCAGTTAAATATGGTGAAAAAATTGGTCATAAACCTCAATTCCTAATTGAACCTAAACCAAAAGAACCAACTAAACATCAATATGATTTTGATGCAGCTACTACTATGGCTTTCATTCAAAAATATGGTTTACAAGATGACTTCAAATTAAACTTAGAAGCCAACCATGCAACCTTAGCTGGTCATACCTTTGAACATGAATTATGTGTTGCTCGTTCATACAATGCTTTAGGTTCTATTGATGCGAACCAAGGGGATGTTTTATTAGGTTGGGATACTGATGAATTCCCTACAAACGTTTATGATGTGACTTTAGCAATGTATGAAATCTTAGAAAATGGTGGTATTGCTCCTGGTGGGATTAACTTTGATGCAAAAGTTCGTCGTTCAGCATTTGAAATGGAAGATTTATTATTAGCGCATATTGCTGGTATGGATACTTTTGCTCGTGCATTAAAGAATGCGGCTAAATTAAAAGAAGAACGATTCTTCGATGAAATTAAAGAAAAACGTTATGCTTCATATAAAGAAGGCATTGGTGCGAAAATTGTTGCCGGAGAAGAAGATTTAGAAAGTTTAACTGCATATGCATTAAAACATGATGATATTAAGATGGAATCAAGCCATATTGAATATGTGAAGAATTGTTTAAATGACTATTTATTCTAATATAAATAGTAGGATAATTTTCAAACATTCATTCAACAAAGATAGTAAACAAGTAATAGTAATGACAAAATCAATAAAGTAATGACAACAAACTGACATTAAGGGTTTCTTTGTAAGCGTTATAAAGAAGCCCTTTGAATAATTGAATATCGCAGTGTATCAATACAAACTGCATATTCTGATTAAATGAGGGATATAAATGAGTTATGTTTTAGGAATCGATTTAGGAACAAGTAGTTTAAAAGGAATATTGATGGATGAAACAGGTCATGTGATTTGTGAGAAATCTAGTGATTATGGTATTGATACACCTGCGAATGGTTATTCAGAACAACGCCCTGAATATTGGGTAGTTGCTTGTGAAGATGTTCTAACACAACTTTCAATTGCAGTAGATGATTTTGGGGATAAATTAGCAGGAATTAGTTTTTCAGGCCAAATGCACTCATTAGTTACATTAGATGCTAATTTAAAACCCGCTTATCCAGCAATTTTATGGAATGATGTGCGTACAACTAAACAATGTGAACAAATTATGTCAACTTTTGGTGAACGTTTGCTTTCAATTACCAAAAATATTGCTTTAGAAGGTTTCACTTTACCAAAAATTCTATGGCTACAAGAAAATGAACCGGCTATTTGGCAAAAAGTGAAAAAAATCATGCTACCAAAGGATTATCTATCTTTTTGGTTTACCGGCGAAATTTGTACGGAATATAGTGATGCGGCAGGTACATTATTATTAGATATTCAACAAAGAGCTTGGTCAGATGAAATTTTAAATCAATTTGCAATCTCAAAAGATATTTTACCAAAATTATTACCATCAATGTCTTGTGTAGGTATTGTTAAAGATGAAATTTGTAAGCGTTATAATATAAAAAATGAAGTAAAAGTTTTTGCCGGTGGTGCAGATAATGCTTGTGCGGCTTTGGCCTCTGGTATTGCAGATGATGAAATTGGTCTAGTTTCCATCGGTACAAGTGGAGTATTTAGTTCATTTGAAGGTCAAGTAGAAGATTATCATGGAAAGCTTCATTTCTTTAATCATGTTATTGAAGATAAGTATTATTCAATGGGTGTTACCTTAGCAGCAGGGAATTCTCTAAGTTGGTTTAAAGAAACCTTTGCTAAAGGAATTAGCTTTGAAGATATGCTAAAAGATGTTTACCAAATCGCTCCAGGCTCTGATGGGTTAATGTTTACTCCATATATTGCGGGTGAACGTACTCCACACATTGATAGTCAAGTTAGAGGTAGTTTTATTGGTATTGATACTAAGCATACTTTCGATCATTTTGCTCGTGCGGTAATGGAAGGGATTACTTTTAGTTTGAAGGATTCTCAGATGATTATGGAACAAGCCAAACAGAAGAAATTTAAAAAGTTAATTTCTGTTGGTGGAGGTGCCAAAAATCCTGATTGGATGCAAATGCAAGCAGATATTTTTGATGCTGAAATGATTCGTCTATCTGTCGAACAAGGCCCAGGATTGGGGGCTTGTATGATTGCCGCGATGGGCTTAGGTTGGTTTGAAACGGTAGAAGATTTAATCAAAACTTTTGTTGATTATAAACAAGCGACTTTTACGCCAAATAAAGAAAATGTAGCAATTTATCAAGCAGTTTATCAAAAATGGCAAAAGATTTATCAAGCAACAAAAGATTTTTAACTAAATAGGAGGGAAAAGATTAATGAAACTATCGAAAAATTTGATTTATTTCTTTGGTGCATTAGGAGGTCTATTGTTTGGATATGATACTGGGGTAATAGCAGGAGCTCAATTGTTTATTCAACAAGACTTCCATTTAAATGAAGCAGAAATTGGTTTCGTGGTTAGTTGTGTTTTAATTGGTGCCATTGTTGGTGCAGTATTAATCTCACCATTATCCGATAAATATGGTCGAAAAAAAATGGTTATGCTTACTGCTCTGATCTTTTTATTAGGGGCTCTAGGTTGTTCTGTTGCACCAAACGTAGTATTTTTGAATATTTCTCGTTTGTTTTTAGGGGTTGCAGTTGGTGGAGCTAGTGCATTAGTACCTATGTATTTAGCTGAATTAGCACCAGCTAGTCAACGTGGTAGCCTTTCTTCTTTAAACCAGTTGATGATAATGATTGGGATGCTTATTGCCTATATTGCTAATTATGTTTGGCGATTATCTCCAATTGGTTGGCGTTTGATGTTAGGATTTGCTGCGGTACCAGCAGCTATATTATTTATTGGTGGTATTTTGTTACCAGAATCACCTCGTTATTTAGTAAAAATTGGTAAGGTCGATACTGCACGTAATATTTTACTAAATATTAGAACAAAAGCTGAAACAGAATCAGAAATTGCCGAGATTCAAGAACAGTCTCAAATAGAACAAGGTAATATTAGTGAATTATTTTCAGCATGGGTTAGACCTTCAATCATTGTTGCTTTTGGATTAGCTATTTTACAGCAATGGATGGGATGTAATACCGTTTTCTACTATGCACCACGTATTTTAATGAGTGGAGGTTCAGATAGTACTTCTGCTATTAAAACACAAATTATTTTAGGTGTATTTTACGTAATTGTGACTGCAATTGCTGCTTATTTCATGGATCGTTTCAAACGTAGAAGTGTGTTAATGTATGGGGCATTAGCTATGGGATTATCCTTCTTTGCTTTATCATTTGCTTTTCATGTAGAAGCTAATAGTCAACATTTTCACCTATTAACATTTATTTTTATTGCAACATATATCTCCAGTTTCTGTGCAACATGGGGACCCGTTATGTGGGTAATGATTGGTGAAGTATTTCCATTAAAAGTGCGCGGACTTGCGGTAGGTATTGCCTCTTTAGTTAACTGGGCAGCAAACTGGACTGTATCAGTTAGTTTCCCAGTGTTAGAACATACTTTAGGAGATCAAGTATTATTTATTATCTTTGGTATTGTTTGTATGATAGCAGTGATATTTGTTCAACGTTGTGTATTTGAAACTCGTGGATATACACTAGAACAAATTGAAGAAGCATTATCAGAAGGAAATACTAAGGCATTAAATTTGAAAAATAATTAATTATTTTGTTTAAAAAACTTACTAGACATTCTTTTCCCTTTATCCTGTTTAGTAAGTTTTTTTGCATTAAGATATGTTTAAAATTTAAAGTCATTTTCAGAAACCTAATGAAAGCCTACTTTAGATATGCTATAATAGATGCGATTGTTAAAAATTTAGAATAGCGTCATTTTAACTGTTTTGAATAGATAAGAGAGGGAAGTATATGTGTGGAATTGTAGGATTTATTAATCAACAAGCCGATCTTACAGAAAAAAAGAAAATTGTTAATGCGATGATGGATACCATTATCCATCGTGGTCCAAATAGTAGTGGTGAACATGTGGACCAAGGTGCGGCATTAGGTTTTAGACGTTTGAGTATCATTGACTTAGAAGGTGGTACCCAACCAATTTATAATGAAGATGGCACTAAAGTCATTACTTTTAATGGTGAAATTTATAATCATCGTATTTTACGTGAAGAATTAAAAAAAGCTGGTCACATTTTTAAAACGCATGCGGATACAGAAGTATTACTGCATGGTTATGAAGAGTGGGGCGCTGAATTATTACAAAAAGTTCAAGGAATGTTTGCTTTCGTTATTTGGGATATGCAAACACAGACTTTATTTGGTGCACGAGATCATTTTGGAATTAAGCCATTTTACTATGCTCAAATGAATGGCACCTTTATGTATGGTTCAGAAATTAAGAGCTTTTTGAAGCATCCTGACTTTGTTAAAGAGTTAAATAAAGAAGCATTAAAACCTTATTTAACCTTCCAATATTCAGCTTTAGATGAAACATTCTTTAAAGGGGTTTATCGCATCAAGGAAGGACATTATTTCACTTATCATCAAGGTGAATTAAAAATTGAACAATATTGGGATGTTGCTAATAATGAACAAAATATGACATTGGAAGAAACGGTCGATTTAATTGATGATACAGTGGTTAAATCAATAGAAGCGCACCAAATTGCCGATGTTGAAGTAGGTTCTTTCCTTTCAAGTGGGGTAGATTCAAGTTATGTAACAAGTGTTTTACGTCCAGAACATTCTTATTCAATTGGTTTTGGCGATGAAAGTTATAATGAATCAGTCCAAGCACGTCAATTAACTGATATGATTGGCTTGAATAATACATCGACGGTGATTAAAGGAGAAGAAGCCTTTGAAATGTTTCCGCGTATTCAATATCATTTAGATGAACCTGATTCAAACCCATCATGTGTACCACTGTATTTCTTAGCAGAATTAGCTAGTCGTGATGTACGTGTGGTATTAAGTGGAGAAGGTGCTGATGAATTATTCGCTGGATATGCCAACTACGGATTTTATACTCGCTCAAAAGCCGTTCGTGTCTTTACCCAAGGATTGAAGAAGTTACCAAAACGTGCACGCTATTTTATTGCTAGTGCCATTAAACATAAACAATTCCATGGTAGCCTACATTTATATACAAATTTAGCCCCAGCGGAAGATTTCTTTATTGGCCAAGCTAAAGTATTTGGTGAAGAAGAAACATTGACTTATTTACAACCTGAATATCAAACAAGTCCTACGGTTAAACAGATAGTCGATGAGCAATATCGTAAAGTTATCGACCGTAGTGAAATTAGAAAAATGCAGTATCTAGATATCCATCAATGGATGCCAAAAGATATCTTGCTAAAAGCTGATAAAATGTCCATGGCTCATTCATTAGAGTTACGTGTACCTTTATTAGATATCGAAGTAATGAAAACGGCTGAGAAGGTACCAACTAAATATTTAATCAATGAAGTGAATACCAAATTTGCTTTTCGCCAAGCAGCTGCTCGTCATTTACCAGAGGAGTGGTATAATCGTGAAAAAATTGGTTTCCCAGTGCCAATTAAAGATTGGTTGCGTGAGGAAAAATATTACAAACATGTCCGTCAATTGTTTAGCCAAGATTTTGTTCGTGAATTCTTCAATCAAGAAGCTATTTTACGTTTACTAGATGACAACTATGCTGGTGTTGTAGATGAACGCCGCAAAATTTGGACCATTTTTACTTTCCTGACTTGGTATCAAGTTTTCTTTATCCAAGATGGTAGCAAACCAGATATTGCTAAGATTGCCTAAATTTCATAAACAAATAAGCTCAAGAACTGGCCAGTATGACGGTCGATTCTTGAGCTTTTCTAATTAGATTTATGACTTATATCCAAAAGGCCTGTTCAGCCAAATCAAAAGTAATATCGTAAGAACGTTCACCTAGTTCTTCACCATCAGCTTGCCCGTGTTGTGTAACAGTGGATACGATTTTAATCTTATTTGCTTGAATGTAATGACAGAATTTGGCCTCTAAATGCTTCTTGGTAAAAATTTTAAAAGCAATCCAAGGCACTAAAAACATCGACGTTTTTTCAATAATAATTAAATCAATTTTTTTCTGAAAAACGGATGCCTTAGGTGCAATCGGAGTTCCTCCACCAAAATAGGGATGATTAGAAGTAGTACATAAATAGGCCTTTTTGAAATTATAGGTTTTACCGTTTGCTTCTACTAAAATGGGAAAACTCTTTTGTTTAAATAATGTTTGAATAACAGCTGATAAATAGGAAAATGATAGCAAATTAAATTTTTGTAAAATGTTTTTAACTTTTGAATGATTCGTTTCGTAGACAATAGCCGCATCTAGCCCAATTCCTATATTGTTTAACACTAAACCTTCTTCATCATAAATTGCCTCATGGTAATGTAAAAGATTGCACACGGTTGGTTCATTTTTTTGACTAATATGTTCCATAATAGCAAGAGGATCTTTGGGTAAATTCAATGCACGAGCAAAATCATTTCCTGATCCAGCAGGAATATAGGCAATAGGATATTGTTTTTTCAAACGATAGAGTTCATTAATGACCTGATGAATAGTTCCATCACCACCAATAATTAACAGAAGTGGATAAGGTTCGTTTTTGTCATTTGGCATTGGGTAAGGTTGTAAGGTATGTTTGGCTAATTCTCTAACTAGTTGTCTTTCGTGATCAGGATAGCCGGTAAAACAAACCTCATAGGACAGTTGGTGTTCTTTAAGATAATTGACAATCTTTTCCCCAACTAATCGACCATTTCCGCCACCGGAATTAGGATTAATTAATACATGATAAAATATTTCCATAACTACTAAATAAACACTCCATTTTTTTTATCTTGCTTATTATAGCATGCAACTAATTTTTGACAAACAGATGTGCAAATATTTTTTGCAAATTTACTATAAAATGTATTTATAATCGTTTAAAATTACGTTTGATTTTTAAAGAGAAATTATTAAAAACTATGGCTTTTTATATTCATTTAAAGGAATCTATGTTAAGATAAAAATGAGATTAAAGGAAAGATTGGGTGATTTGCTATGTTATTAAAATCAATGGTTTATAAAAAGGAGAATTTAACAACAGTAAAAGAAACTAATACTCTAAAAGAAGCTTTAGCAATTCTAGAAGAGTCTGGTTTTCGTTGTGTGCCTATTTTAGATGAGACTGGTCGTATTTTTCGTGGCAATATTTACAAAATGCATATTTACCGACATATTGCCAATGGTGGAGATTTAGAATTGCCAGTTACCTATCTTTTGAAAAACGCAACAAAATTTATCTATTTGGATTCTTCATTCTTCAAAGTATTTTTCACAATTAAAGAATTACCTTATATTGCTGTATTAGATGAACGTAATCAGTTTTATGGAATTTTAACCCATAGTTCATTGCTTAACATGTTATCACAATCATGGAATATCAATCAAGGAAGCTATGTTTTAACGATTGCTTCACCAGGTAAACGTGGAGAATTTGCAATCATTGGTAAAATTATTTCTAAATATACAAGTATTGCAAGCTGTATTACATTAGATTTAGATAATGAACAATTTGTCCGTAGAACATTGGTCACTTTACCAAAAGAAGTTGATCAAGAGATGTGTGAAAAAATTATTGCAGCTTTAGAAAGCAAACACTTTAAAGTGGTCGATGTTGAAAACCTATCTGAGACCAAATAATACTGATGAGCCTAGGTGACTATTGAGAAGATTTTTTAGATGTAGCTAAAGGAATGTTTGACAGTTCTAAAAAAGCATGGTAATTTATCTGTTGTATAGATTTCGCTTATTGTTTAAATTAGAATGCTTGGCGTATAGCCTCTGGATAAACGGCATGTGTTTGAGCTGATACTCGGTAAATAAGCCAAGTTGCTGAAAAAATCTTAAAACGTGGTGGATTTTTCCATCCACTTGGAACTTATTTACTCGTATCAAAGCGCTCAACACATGGCCTCTGTAGAAAGGAGCGGCGAAGATGGCAGTTAAAAAAGCAGCATTGGCTTGCTCAGTTTGTGGTTCACGAAATTACACAAAAGCGGTAAGTGCCAATAAAAGTCATGACAAACGCTTAGAAGTAAATAAATTTTGTAAATATTGTAATCAATATACGTTGCATAAAGAAACCAAATAAAAGGAGTCAACATCATGAAATTTTTATGTAGTGTCGTTGATGAAATGAAAAAAGTAACATGGCCAACTAAACAACAATTGAGAAAAGATACAGTTGTTGTTATTGAGACTTCAATTATCTTTGCAGTCATGTTTTTCATTATGGATACAGCGATTCAAAAAGTTTTTGGCTTAATTTTAAAATAGGCAATAAAAGCATCTATTCATCACTTTTTGATGAGTAGGTGCTTTTAATTTGGGGATTTTCTATCGAATCTATGGTAATACCTAAATTTTTTTGCTATACTAGCCTTGAAAAGTAAACTTCGGGCTGACTGAGGTTTTTTTTATTCGGTTAAATTTTTGCTATTCATCTAGCTGCAATTAATCAATTTATGAAAATAGGAGCGTTCATTATGGAATCATTTGAAAAACAATGGTATGTATTACATACATATTCAGGTTATGAAAACAAAGTAAAAGCAAATATTGAATCTCGTGCACAAAGTATGCGTATGGGTGACTATATTTTTCGTGTAGTAGTTCCTGAAGAAAGAGAAACTGAGGTTAAAAACGGTAAGGAAAAAGAGATTGTTCATAAAACTTTTCCAGGGTATGTTTTAGTAGAGATGGTTATGACTGATGAGTCTTGGTATGTAGTACGTAATACACCTGGTGTTACTGGCTTTGTGGGTTCACATGGAGCAGGAAGCAAACCGGCCCCACTTTTACCTGAAGAAATTAATTCAATTTTACGTTCATTAGGTATGAGTACACGTACGGTTGAATTAGAAGTTGCAGTAGGTGATACTGTTAAAATTATTGAAGGAGCTTTTGCGGGTCTTGAAGGTCAAGTTGCTGAAGTGGACTTAGAAAAACAAAAATTAAAAGTAAATATCGATATGTTTGGTCGTGAAACAAGTACAGAACTTGATTTTGAACAAGTTGACCATATTTAATTTTAATGTAAAACAAGCAAGCGATACTAGCATATATTGGTGTCGCTTGCTTTTTTAGGAGTTACTTTATTGGAAAAGTTATTACAAATTCGTAAAGCACAATTAAAAGATATGGAGCGGATTGCTTCAATCTATTATGAATCATGACTAGCAAGTGAGAGTTTTTTACCAAAAGAGCAGCTACAAATAACCGATTCACAGCGAGATATTGTTGATGAAGAAGTCTATGTTTGTCTTTTTCAGCAACAAATTATTGGCTTTTTGAGTTACTATCGTCCGGACACGTTTATTCACCTTTTATTTATTGATCCCGCTTTTTTTAGAAAAGGTGCGGGCCAGGCGTTGATAAATTATGCGATTAATCACTTTACTAAACCATTAACTTTAAAATGTTTAGCCAATAATACAAGTGCTTTGGCTTTTTATCAGCGTTTAGGCTTTGTTTGTATAGAAAAAGTTGAAGGGAAAACGATTCACGATGATTATTACACTATGCAATATCAATCTGTACGGTAAAGTACAGTATTGGTGATGATTTGTTACATATTAATTTAACGTAAGATTACATATATTTAGACTGTTAGTGATATAAATGGGGAATTTTCATGAAGAAAAAAGTGACAATTAAAGAAGTTGCAGCCAAATCAGGTGTTTCGATTGCGACAGTTTCACAGATATTAAATGGTAATGGTGAAAAATTTAGTGCCAAAACAGTTGAGAAAGTAATGGCAACTAAAGAAGCATTAGACTATCAACCAGATTATTTTGCCCAACGTATGGTAGTAAAAAAGAGTAAGACAATGGGGGTGATGGTACCAGATATTGTTAATCCGTTTTTTTCTTTATTAGTAAAAGGAATTGAAAATAGATTAGCAAAAGAGCAATATATGATGATGCTATGTGATGCTGATTTTAGTGTGCAAAAAGAAAGTGAATACCTTGTAGAAATGATTCGACGAGGAGTGGATGGCTTTATCATTGCTAGTTCAACTATTTCTAATCAGGTAATTCATGAACAACTAACCAAAAATCAAGTTCCATTTATTGTATTAGATCAGAAAAAAGCAGAAGGCAATAGCGATGAAATTCTAACCGATGATTATTTTGGTGGTATTTTAGCAGGCAATCATTTATTAGAATTAGGGCATCAAAAAGTGGCAGTTGTTGGTCCTAAAGACGCGCCTACCAATATTCAAACTAGGATAACTGGTTTTCAAAAAGTATATGAAGATTATATTTTCATTGATCAACCACTTACCAAAGAAGGAGGCATTAAAGCGGCTGAGCAAATTCTTTCTTTAGATTGTACAGCCATTTTTGCACTTAATGACGAGATTGCTCTGGGATTGAGTCATCATTTAAAAAGTCGTGGTAAAATAATTCCGCAAGATTATAGTATTATTGGTTATGATAATTCACCGATGACTGAATACGTAACACCAAGTATTACTACTATTGCACAACCCATTTATGAGTTAGGTGAAAAGGCGGCTGATCAATTATTATTACGAATTAATGACGCTAACCGGCCTTTATCTAAGATTATGCTACCTGTGAAGTTAATCAAACGACATTCTACGGCACACTTGAAATAGCTTTCAAAGTGTGCTATATTTTTTTTGTAAGCTTATTAAAACGTTTTAATAAAACGTTTTAATTTTTAGAGGATATCCGAATAAATGAAGACTAAGGAAAGGGTGCTTTACATGAACACGATTACAATTATTGGTAGTATTAATCTTGATCGAACCATTCGTTTAACACATATGCCGCAAGTTGGCGAAACCATGCATACGAAAGAAATTTTTTCTGCTGGTGGTGGTAAAGGTGCCAACCAAGCTGTTGCCGCTAAAAGATTAGGTGCAAAAACTTATTTCATTGGGGCAGTTGGTGAAGATGAAGCGGGTAAATTAATGCGTGAATTATTAGCAGAAGAGACAATTGATCTTAGTGCGGTAGCTAATTTAAAAGGTGAAGCTACTGGACAAGCTTACATTATGGTCGATGATTTAGGTCAAAATAGTATTATGATTCATGCAGGAGCCAATAATGCCTTTACTCCTGAACATGTAAAAGCAAATCAAAAGATTATCGAAGCTAGTGATTTTATTATTGCCCAATTTGAAAGTGATTTAGCTAGTACGATTACAGCTTTTGAGATTGCTAAACAATCTGGAGTCAAAACAATTTTAAATCCTGCTCCTGCTATGAATAAAGTTCCTGAAGCATTATTACGTTTGACAGATATTATCATTCCTAATGAAACAGAAACTGAAATCTTAACCGGAATCAAAATTACTGATGAATTAAGTATGCAAAAAGCAGCTAGCAAGTTACATGATTTAGGGATTGAAGGAGTCATTATCACAGTTGGCAGTAAAGGTGCTTATTACGATTTTAATAGCCAAAGCGGCATTGTGCCTGCTTATAAGGTAGAGGCTAAAGATACTACTGCAGCAGGGGATACCTTTATTGGTGCCTTAAGTAGTGTATTGAAAAAAGATTTGAGTAATTTAAAAGAAGCGATTGCTTATGGTAATCAAGCTTCCTCACTTACGGTACAACGTTTTGGTGCACAGCCATCTATTCCTTATTTACATGAAATGAAAACAATGGAGGATTAAACAATGAAAAAATCAACAGTGATTAATTCAGATATTTCGAGAGTGATTGCACAAATGGGGCATTTTGATCTATTAGCAATTGGCGATGCTGGTATGCCGGTACCAATGAATACAGAAAAGATTGATTTAGCCGTTACAAAGGGATTACCAAGTTTTATTGATGTTTTAGACAATGTTTTAACTGAATTAGCAGTTCAAAAAATTTATTTAGCTGATGAAATCAAAATCTATAATCCAGATATGTTGACAAAAATTAAAGAATTGATGCCAGAAACTGAGATTGAATTTATTCCACACAGTCAAATGAAGCAAGATTTGAATCGATGCCACGCTTTTATTAGAACTGGTGAAATGACCCCATATGCCAATATTTTATTAGAAAGTGGCGTTGTTTTTTAAAATAATGAATCAAAATAGGGAGAGATAATCATATGAATACATTAGCCTTATTAATCGGACTAGGGCCATTAATTGGTTGGGGCTTTTTCCCGACAATTGCTTCCAAGTTTGGTGGTCGTCCAAGTAATCAGATTTTAGGTACTACTTTAGGGACACTTCTTTTTGCCATTGTTTTTAATTTCGTTCAAAATATTGCCTTGCCGGCAGGCCATGATCTTATTTTTGCGATTTTATCAGGTGTTGGTTGGGCAAGTGCACAAATATTGACTTTTTATTGTTTCACTTTAATTGGTTCTTCAAGAGTCATGCCAATTACGACAGCTTTTCAATTATTAGGAGCTTCATTATGGGGTGTGATTGCTTTAGATAATTGGCCGACTGCTATGGATAAATTGATCGGCGTACTTGCTTTGATTTTAATTATTCTAGGTGCTTGGATGACCGTTTGGAGCGAGCATCAGACTAACGAACATCAAGCCCATCTAAAAAAAGCAGTATTTATTTTAGCGATAGGTGAGATTGGTTATTGGGCCTATTCAGCAGCACCACAAGCTACCAATTTAACAGGTATGCAAGCTTTTCTACCACAAGCGATTGGGATGGTCATTGTAGCAATTATCTATGACTTTTACCATCACTTTAAATCTAAAGAACCACTAGCTTTGGTTCAGGTAGTTTCTTATAAACAAATTTTTTCAGGCTTTTTCTTTGCTTTTGCAGCTTTAACTTATTTGATTTCTGCACAACCTGATATGAATGGTCTAGCTACTGGTTTTATTCTTTCCCAAACTTCAGTAGTATTGGCTACACTAACAGGAATTTATTTCTTAAAACAAAGCAAAACGAAAAAAGAAATGACTGTAACCATTTTAGGTTTGATTTTGATTATTTTTGCAGCAAGCTTAACAGTAATAGTTTAAATGTTTGAGAAGTCAAGTTTTCTTGGCTTCTTTTTTGTTAAAAATTTTAGAAAATGCCCGATTATAATGTTGATACCTTTTATTTTAAAATTAGCTATTAATGTTATAAAGACTGATTTAAGAACAATGAATATTTAATGATATAAGTTATTTTATTTTAGGGAAGTTTGTATAATTATATAGCTGATAAAAGGTGTTTATATAAAAAAAAGATAGTTTAATCGCTAAAAAATTACCATTTATAGTCTTAGATCAAAAGAAAAATACGGGCATGAGTGATGCGCTTGAAATAGCCGATTTTGAAGGTGGCGTTTTAGCGGGTAAACATTTAGCTGATTTCGGACATGAAAAAGTTGTGGTGATTATTCCAAAGGATGCACCGGAAAATATTCAAGAACGGCTAGCTGGGATACAGTCGATTTATTCAGATTGCTTAATCATTGATGCTCCCTTAACCAAAGAAGGTGGTAAAAAAGCAAGTGAAGAAATTGTAAAGAGCGATGTTACAGCAATTTTTGCAACCAATGATGAACAGGCTTTTGGGCTATATCAAGGCTTGAAAAAACTGGGTAAAACCATTCCAGATGATTATAGTATTATTGGTTATGATGATAGCGAGCTAAACGAGTTAGTAGTTCCTAGTTTAACTTCAATTGCTCAACCGACTTTTGAATTAGGTAAAAAAAGTGCCGAATTATTACTTGAACGAATAATCCAACCAAATCAACCGTTTCAACAATATACTTTACCGGTGACGTTAGTTAAACGAGATTCAACCATTCCTTTAAAATAAACCAAAACCAATGGATTAGTTTAGTAGGTTATTGCGTCTGATAATTGAAACGTTTTAAGCAAAATAAGCTATAATTTGAAAATCTAGCTGTTTTACCTATGAAATTAAAATAAAAAAGAAGTAAAGCATGAGGAAAATTAGTCTGTTTGTGGAATCGGTTCTGTATTATAATTTTTCTTTGAGATTCTTGCAAATTAACCAAGCTAGCTTATACTTTGGGGTAAATATATCTCTAAAAAGGAAATGAATCAATGAAAAGAAATCTATATCGTTTGTTGGGGTTACTACTGGTAGCTGTTGCAACAATTACCATGTTTTTAATTTATCGCATGCCTACGCAAGGATCTACTACACCTAAAAAGACGGTAACAGAGGTAGATCATTCCAAGAATAAACCAGTCACAAACAATTATCCAGTCACGCTATTTTTTCATGGTTATGGTGGGACAAGTTTTTCAATGGGAGGAATGATTCAGCGACTCAGCAATCATTATCAAGCCATCCATACACTTGATTTAATGGTACAAGCTGATGGACAAATCCAAGAAAAAGGTCATTTTCAAACAAGCAATAAGCCAATTTTAATTAATGTATTATTTGAAGATAATAAAAATAATGAATGGAATCAAGCCGCTTGGATTGAAGGAGTATTAAGTTATCTAAAGACTCAATATCAAATTAGCGAAGTAAATGTTGTCGGTCATTCGATGGGCGGGGTTAGTCTTTTTCGCTATTTATTTACTTATGCTAATCAAAGTGAAGTTGCGCATGTCAATAAATTTATTGCAATCGCAGCACCATTTAATGAATTTATAGATAGTTTTACCCAACAAAATCAAGCTGAATTATTGCAAAATGGACCAGCTATTGAATCTGCTCGCTATCAAGATTTTGCTAATTCAATCGCACAATTTCCTAGTGATATTCAAGTAACATTATTTGCAGGAAAATTATCAGCTGATGAATTAGATGATGGTACCGTACCTCTAAGCTCAGCCTTAGCGGTAAATAGTCTATTAATTAACCATGGTAATCAAGTTCAAACTAAAATTTTTACCGGAATACGAGCACAACATTCTGCTTTACATGCTAATAGCAAAGTGGATCAAGCAGTTGCTGAAATTTTGTGGTCAAAAAGAAAATGAAAAAAAGTTGAAAATATACTTGAAAAGTATTCGATTATTCATTATAATGTCCTAGTGTGTATAAAATTATGCACATTACGTGGGAGGAGAAATTTTGAGCTCCAATTAACCACATCACGGACTCAAGGAGGTATGTCGCGTGGCAAAGAAAGTAGAAAAAATCGTTAAATTGCAAATTCCTGCAGGTAAAGCAACACCAGCTCCACCAGTAGGTCCTGCATTAGGTCAAGCAGGGGTTAACATCATGGGATTCACTAAAGAATTCAATGCTCGTACCGCTGATCAAGCAGGTTTAATTATTCCGGTTGTGATTTCTGTATACGAAGACCGTTCATTCACATTCGTTACAAAAACACCACCAGCTGCAGTATTATTAAAGAAAGCTGCTAAAATTGAAAAAGGCTCAGGTGTGCCTAACAAAACTAAAGTTGCCAAAGTTACTAGCGATCAAGTAAGAGAAATCGCTGAGTTGAAAATGGAAGACCTAAACGCTGCATCTGTTGAAGCTGCAATGCGCATGGTTGAAGGAACTGCACGAAGCATGGGTATCACTGTAGAATAATTTCTATAACCCCAAGAGTAGCTTCTCAGTTGGCTTTATATTGAAAAATATAAAACACGTGGGAGGTTCTACCGTTATAACCACATCAAGGAGGAAAACTAATGGCTAAAAAAAGCAAAAAAATGCAAGAAGCATTGAAAAAAGTTGAAGCTGCGAAATTATACTCTGTTGAAGAAGCTGTAGCTTTAGCAAAAGAAACAAACATTGCAAAATTCGACGCAACTGTTGAAGTTGCTTACCGTTTAAACGTAGATCCTAAGAAAGCTGACCAACAAATTCGTGGTGCAGTTGTATTACCAAATGGTACTGGTAAAACACAATCAGTCTTAGTATTTGCGCGTGGCGAAAAAGCTAAAGAAGCTGAAGCTGCTGGTGCTGACTATGTTGGTGAAGCAGATTTAGTACAAAAAATTCAAGGTGGTTGGTTCGACTTTGACGTAGTTGTAGCTACCCCTGATATGATGGCTGAAGTTGGTAAATTAGGTCGCGTTTTAGGTCCTAAAGGCTTAATGCCAAACCCTAAAACAGGTACTGTTACAATGGACGTTACTAAAGCAGTTAACGAAGTAAAAGCTGGTAAAGTAACTTACCGTGTAGACCGTAACGGTAACATTCACGTGCCAATCGGTAAAGTATCATTTGACAACGAAAAATTAGTTGAAAACTTCAAGACAATCCATGACGTTTTAGTAAAAGCAAAACCATCTGCTGCTAAAGGTCAATACATGAAGAACATTACAATTACAACAACATTTGGTCCTGGAATCCACGTTGACCAAACAACTTTCTAATTTTTTAGAAAAAAAGTGTTGACTTGTTCACCTTATCTATGGTAAGGTGAACAAGGTTAATAATTAACTGTACCGAAGACAGTAGGTGAGGTAACTCGTAAATCCTACCGAGGACATTTATTGAGAAAATCAATGGTCCCTCTATGTCTGCGGTGGCATAGAGTTTTTTCGTATAGAGAAGCTCTTCCATCAAAATCAGGAGGTGAATTTATAATGAGTGAAGCAACAATCGCTAAAAAAGCTGCTTTAGTTGAAGAAGTAAGTGAAAAATTCAAAGCTGCTGCATCTGTAGTTATCGTAGACTACCGTGGATTGACAGTAGATGAAGTAACTCGTTTACGTAAACAATTACGTGAAGCAAACGTAGAAATGAAAGTTATCAAAAATTCTATCCTTTCTCGCGCTGCAAAAGCTGCTGGTTTAGAAGGTCTTGATGAAGTATTCACAGGTCCTACAGCTGTAGCTTTCAGTAACGAAGACGTGGTAGCACCAGCTAAGATTATGGATGAATTTGCTAAAGAAGCAAAAGCATTAGAAATCAAAGGTGGTATCATCGAAGGTAGTGTTGCTACTTTGGAAGAAGTTCAAGCTTTGGCAAAACTTCCAAACCGCGAAGGATTACTTTCTATGTTACTTTCAGTTCTTCAAGCTCCAGTTCGCAACGTGGCATACGCTGTCAAAGCTGTGGCAGAAAAGAACGAAGAAGTGGCTTAATTGCTGCATAATCAATTTTAAATTGAACCAATACAACACAATATAAAGATTTTAATTTAAATAATTGGAGGAAAATCAAAATGGCATTAAACATTGAAAACATTGTTGAAGAGCTAAAAGGCGCAACAATCTTAGAATTAAACGACTTAGTTAAAGCTATCGAAGAAGAATTTGGCGTAACTGCTGCAGCTCCTGTAGCTGTTGCTGCTGCTGGTGGTGCAGCTGCTGCTGAAGAACAAACAGAATTCACTGTTGAATTAACAGCTGCTGGCGACCAAAAAGTTAAAGTTATCAAAGCAGTTCGTGAAGCTACTGGCTTAGGCTTGAAAGAAGCTAAAGCTGTTGTAGATGGCGCTCCTGCACCAGTTAAAGAAGGCGTATCTAAAGAAGAAGCTGAAGCATTGAAAGCTGCTTTAGAAGAAGCTGGAGCTACTGTAACTGTTAAATAATTAACATTAGTCTCTTTAAACTCTGAAATTTCATTTGAAGTTTCAGAGTTTTTTTATACAAAAAAATAGCTCTTTGTCAACTAGTGTTGTTGGCAATTAAGGCGATGGGAGAGGAAGTTATTTTTTCGATGACTTTCTCTCCTGTTTTTACTTTTTATGCCTTTTGACTACGGATTGACTACGACTTTTCAAAATTAGTGTTCAAAACATAACATATTAAGAAAACTTATCGATTATTTTCCTATTTTTCTGTAAAGGTGATTTGCAGAACGAACAGTGTAATGCAAATCTATCGATGAAAGAAATATAAATAGTTGTAAAGATATATTGGATATGAAATAATCAAAGCGGATAGGGCAGTAGTTCAAAAAGGAAGACGTACTATTTCATATAGTAAGATGACGGTGCAACTCCGTCCAACTATCCATAGACATAAGGGGTAGTATATAGGGATTACGCCTTGATGGAGGAGATTCCGGTTCGAATCCGGGCCATTATGTCTATTGAGTCTAGCTAGGCTAGACTCTTTTTTTTATGAATTAAAATTAGTTAAGAAAAAATAAATTATTGGTGCAAATGTGAATAGTTAAAATCCCCTAAACGACTGGTCAATTGAGGAAAATATCTAGTGGAATATTCTTAGATAGAATATACTTAAAAGTAGCAGTTTGAATCATGATAGAATAAAGAGATGATGAATTTTGAATTTACTAATTACTGTGATGAATACAATGATACGGAGAATATAATAATAAAAACTACTCAAGAAATAATCATGATCGATGGTGAACTAAATTATCACTAAAAGAAGCGAAGGAAACTTATAAAAAAGGGTTATCGATGGCCTAAATAGCTAGATAATAGAGATTATTTGTTCTAAACTTATATATATTTGTCAAAAAATCGACAGAATAATTATTAACTAATTTTTTTATACAAAAAATCAGGCAGCGATTGTAGTCACTGCCTGATTATTCGTTTGTATTCAGTGTTTGTGTTGAAAGTAGTTGGGTATAATAATGATACCAAAGCGAGGCAACGTGTTCTTGAGAATAATAGTGTGCCGCCTCTTGTGATTTTTGGATATAGGAGGCTAATAAGCTTGGTTGTTGATAAAAATCATTTAATTTTTTCGACATGGTCGTAACATCATTCGCCTCAATATACTTATCCTTAATTACCGCATCATATAATGATAATTTCCTAAGCATCACTGGTATATGACAATTAAAGCTTTCCAGAATGCTCATTGGAAATAATTCGTTAAATGAAGGTAGTAAAAATACATTTGCTAGATTATAGTATTCATTGATTTTTTGTCGGTCAATAATCCCTGTAAAGGTGAGATTCTTTGGTGGATTTTGGACAATTTTTTTATACTTGTCATAGCCGTCCGTAATTTTACCAAATGAAAAACCACCCACCCAAATAAAGTGAAGATGAGGATTTTCCTCAGCAAGCTTGACAAAGTCATCGATTCCTTTGCGCTCTTGAATTTGTCCAATCCCTAATACAATAAAATCATCAGGCGTAAAGTGATGTTTAGCTCTTAACTTGTGTTTTTGTTCAATTGAGAGTGGATAGAATGTTTGACTAGATACAAAATTAGGAATGTAACTAATTTTCTCACGATCTAATCCACAACGAACTAAATCTTCGATAAAACTTGGATTGACTACCACTAATTGATCCATTCGTTTATAAAAGGATGTGACATACCAGTTCACCAAAGCTTGAATCGGCTTAAATAGCTTGATACTACCATTTAGCGTCTCGGGTAGAAAATGGACATAACCCACCATTACCCCACGTTTTTTTCTAAAGAAAGTAGATAGATAAAAAATCGGATCAATTGTATGATAATGCGAAATATCAGCCGCTTGATAATTATTATAAGAAATAGCAAAGTCATCAGGAAATTGCTTTTCCAGCATGTTTACTAATTCACGATAGGCGCTAGCCACACCTTGTCCCTTCACTTTTTCAGCAGAAGAGAACATATTAATTCGAATCAATTTTTCACTGCCTTTCTCAGACTAAACTTGTACAATAATAACTATCTTAGATTTTCCAACATTTGTCAACCCACTTAAGACTTGAACAATAAATGAATGAGGAAATTCACAAAAAAACAGAGAAAAGGTTTAAAAAGTCTTTTCTCTGCTAATTTTTTAAATTATTCTACTTCAAAAATCCAACCTTCTGGTGCTGGTTTATCTCCAAATTGAATGCCTGTTAATTCTTCATATAAAGCTTTAGTTACAGGGCCAACTTCAGTTTCGCTATAAAATACATGGAAGTTATCTTTATATTGAATCCCGCCAATTGGTGAAATAACTGCTGCGGTACCACATGCGCCAGCTTCAGCAAAGCGGTCTAATTCGTTAATTTTTACATCGCCTTCAATAGCTTCTAACCCTAGACGCTCTTTGGCTAAGTATAGTAAAGAATACTTAGTGATACTTGGTAAAATAGAAGGTGATTTAGGCGTAATAAATTGATTATCTTTAGTAATACCAAAGAAATTAGCTGAACCGACTTCCTCAATTTTAGTGTGTGTTTCAGGATCAAGATAAATGCAATCAGAAAATTGGTGCTCATGGGCCTGATGACCTGGTAAAAGACTGGCCGCATAGTTCCCACCAACCTTGGCTGCACCGGTTCCTTGAGGGGCAGCGCGATCATAGTCTGAAACGATGAAGTTTGTAGGGGTTAGACCACCTTTGAAGTATGGACCGACAGGCATACAGAAAACGGTAAAGATATACTCAGGTGCTGGTTTGACTCCGATATTATCACCAACACCAATCAAAAGTGGACGTAAATATAATGTCGCCCCCGTACCATAAGGTGGTACATAATCGGCATTTGCCTTAACCACTTGTTTGACTGCGTCGATAAATTTTTCAACGGGAACTGCAGGCATTAAAAGTCGTTGGGCGCTACGTTGAAGACGTTTGGCATTTTCATCCACACGGAAAAGATTAATCTTACCATCTTTACGACGATAAGCCTTTAAGCCTTCAAAACATTGTTGGCCATAATGTAACGCTGCCGAAGCTTCACTAATATGCAAAGTACTATCTTCTGTTAAAGTCCCTTCATCCCATTGGCCATCTTTCCAATAAGACAGATACCGAAAAGGGGTCTTAATATACTCAAAACCAAGCTTACTCCAATCAATACTCATCAAAACCACTCCTTAAACAAAAGCTATGTTTTTGCTTGAACAGACTTGAGCAAATATGGGCTTACCCACTGAGAAGAAATAATCAAATTAAAAAATTTCGACTCAGCGGGGCATATTTGCCGAAAGTCTAGCAAAAACATGCAGATTAAACAAAAGCTATGAGGCAAGTGCTTAGGTTTGAGCAATAAGACGATTCAGGCGACAAAAGTGCTCTGCTTTTAACACTTTTTCGACTGAAGGCTTATTGCCGAAAACCTGCTTGACTCATGCTGATTACACAAAGGCTATCAAGCGAGCGGTTTGCTATGAGTAAATAAGTCTAACTAGACCAAAAAGTGCTTTATTTTCAACACTTTTTGGGATAGATGCTTATTTACCGAATAGCAGCTCGATTGATGCTGATAAACAAAAGCTATGTTTTCGCTTGATATTATTCGCAAAGTTAAAGCAATTTCTAGACAATCATGTATGAAAATTAAAAATAAAAGAATGATAGAACTTTTTGCTCATAAATCTTTAACATTTTTGTTTTTTAGTATAGCATGCTTTTCAGTAAATGTCATTATTTTCTGAAAATTAGTCAAAAAAGAACTATCAATGCTGCAAGGGATCTCGCATCATTGATAGTTCAAGTTAAAATGAATGACTACCGCCACCACCGTAATTGCCACCACCATTACCACTGCCAAAGCTGCTTCCGCCAGAACCAGAGCCAAAATTAGAATTATTATCATTATGTTTAGGGATGACTCTAGTGGTGATAAAACTATTGATCAAACGGGTTTCGTTAATTTCCAAACTTAATTTTCCGTTTTCATGTGTATCATAGTGATACTCGCTACCAAAGCACAGTTGGTATTTTCCTTTAACGATTAAAAAGAAAGCTAGCGTGACAATGCCACCTATGATTAAGGAAATACCAATTTCAAAACCAGTCAAGCTTTTATAGTAGGTGATTTCGCCGGTATCTTTATTAATACGATAATGATGACTAGGAATGCCTTTTTTTACATAAGCGTAGGTTTTATCAAAAAAGACTTGAGCGGCTTGATTATAATCATCAGCATGCAAGGGTTCTTTAATTGCTGCAACGATATTATCAATCCGTTGATCGGTTAGAAAATCAATCATATTTCCTGAAGTGACCACTGTAAAATTCCGATTAGTTAAGTCAATGTAGGCAATCGCACCATTACCGTTTTTACCTACGCGATTAAACAGGGCTTTTTGAGCGGAATATTCTACATCATCAGTCGCTTCATCTGTAATTAAGAAAAAGACTTTGGCATGGTTGATTTTTTGAATGTTTTGAGCAGTAGCTTGCCAATCAGCAAATTGTTGTTGATCTAAATGGTGATTCGGATCAACAACAAAATCACTTGTCTGGGCTACAACTGATTTTGGTAAAAAAAGACAAATAAATATGCCTAAAATAAATAGTAATAAATGAGAGGTTTGTTTTTTGCTCATATAAAGAAATACCCCCCAATCATTAATAAAATGCTGACAATTATTCCTATCCCTAGTGAACAAAGACCTAGTTTTTTATAATCCAATGGTAAAATTCCTTTGACTTTACCGGTGACACCATTCATTGCATAATAATAGACTTTATTTTTTTGTAGTTTACTACGATAGGTAACTAACCATAAAGGTAAAAGAACATATTCTTTGGTGATTTCATCAACGGAACCTTCTTTAATATCTTCAGTCATTGTAGCCATAGGGGCAATGGTTTCTTCTAGATCATCAAGCGCATAATTAACCAATTTGTGCCTAACTTTTTCTTGAAGATTTTCAAATTCAATATCGCGCTTTTCGGCAAAAAAGCCGGCTAAATATTGGGAGTGAAAATCAATTGCTTCATTAACAGGAAAAGGTTGTACGCCTTCAACCATCGCTTGCTGAGTATTTTTACTTAAGGCATTTTCGATTAAATTTTGATAAATAAAATGTGCTTTGCGATGGATTTGATATTGTTTGGTTTCAGTATATTCAATATCATCTGTATGCCAAACGCTGATAGTTGTTCCTGTACCTTTTATTTCGGCTCGTCCTCTACCGTGAGCTAACCAATAGGGAAAATAGACTCCTTTAATATTTTCGACTTGTTGCTGATTAAAGAAGGCTTTAGGCACAAACCATTTGCTTTTAGCCCAATCTAAAAATTTTGTTTGGGCTGTTTTTTTATCAATCTTAAATGGTAAAATTTTTTCTGGTAAAAATTGGCCACTAATTCGCCCTTTTAAAATAACTGGATTTTGACAAAAGTAGCATTCGGTTGCTGCGGTTGTAGCGTCAGTGGCAATTTCAGCACCACAACTAGAGCAGTAATATAAGTCAAAACTTGCTTCATTCTCTGTGTGACTCTCAGTTTGTTCGTCTATTTCTTCGGTTGGTGTATCTTTTAGTTGAGCAGCGTTTTGCGCTTGCTCAAAGTCAGAAACTTCTTGTTCAGAAAAAACGCTCAAACAATAGGGACAGTGAAATTTTTGATCGTTTGGATCAAAGGTGAGCGCTCCAGCACAGTTTGGACATTTATGTGTTAATGCATCCATGCTTTTCTCCCCCTCAATCAATTTGCATTTATTATAGTGCTTGTCCTAAAAAAGGTTGTCCGCATTCTGGACAGAATTTAGGAATGCCTTGATCAAGTTGGATGATATGTTGGCAATGACTGCATTTCATTTGTAGTGTATTTGTTGTTTGTGGTTTTGCTTTTCCACAGTTACTACAGAATTTACCTGTATTTTCTTGATTGCAGTCAGGACAATGCCAAACTTGCATATTTTGATTAGGTGCTTGTGCTTGTTGATTATTTTTGGCTGCTTGACTTAAGTACTCACCGCTAGCTTGCATCCCCATGCCAAGACCGAAAAAGGCATTTCCAGCACCATTTGGATTATTGCCAGCAGCTTCAATACCAGAAGCAATACTTCCTTGAACAAAGCTATCGCGAATGGTTGGATCGCTTAACATAGCACCTTTATTGCGCATATTGATTAATTTTTGTGAATCATCAGTATAAGAAATACTTGCTAAGGCGATAGAGACGATTTCCAAGCCTCGTAAACTTTTCCATTGGGCGTCTAAAGATTGATTCATATATTGGCTAAGTTCATTACTTTTAGAGGCTAAATGAGAAATTCTGATGCCATTGACCGACATTTGATTGATACTAGTTTGTAATGCACTAACAAACTCAGCTAAGAATTGTTCATTAATCTCATCAATAGTTAAACGACTAGCGCCTTTAGGTACCACATTTTTATAAAACAAAATGGGATCAGTAATTTGAATCGAGTAATTCCCATGTGCTCGCAAGAATAACTCTGCATTATAAAAATTATCAAAGTAATTGATTGGTTGTTTGGTACCAAAGCGAATGTTACGGATTTCTTGTAAATTTATGAAGAAAACTTCTTGTTTTTGTGGGGTAATACCACCAAATTTGAAACGATCGAAGCTTTCGTTTAAAACATCTTGAAGTTGACCATTAAATAATGAAGGGGCTGCTTGGTTGTCTACGGTATAATAGCCTTCTTCTGCTGAATAGTCGATAATTTTTCCACCATCAACCAATAACATCATCATATTTGGATATACTCTAATTACTGAACCGTCTGTAATATAATCACTGCTACCTTTAGTATTGCTACCACGTTTGTTATTTTGACGTACAAAGACTCCTTTGGTCATTAAGGTATTGCTATCCATTTGATCAGGTTCAATAATATCTAGCCATTGGTCTGCTAGTGTGCCACCAATTGTGCTAGTTGCTGCTTTAATAATTCCCATAAAAAGACCTCCTTAGCGGATAATTTGTTACAATCATTATACCATAAAAATGACAGCAACTTTTATCCGTCAAAAGATGGATTTTATTTTTTAGCTAAACTATAAAGGAGTCTATCAATCGATATTTTTCTTAAGCTTTTTACATCAGATGATTTGTAAGTCTAGTATTTTAGTTCAAAAATTTGTATAATAAGAAATAGCGAAATTTTTGGAAGGAGAAAAGTTTGATGAGTTATCAAGCCCTTTATCGTGTTTGGCGATCACAACGTTTTGAAGATATTGTAGGTCAACAAGCAATTACCCAAACGTTAAAAAATGCGATTAAACAAGAACAAATTTCTCATGCATATCTATTTACTGGTCCAAGGGGAACAGGAAAGACGAGTGCGGCCAAAATTTTTGCCAAAGCGGTAAACTGTCCACATCAAGTAGATGGTGAACCATGTAATGAATGTGAAATGTGTAAGTCAATTACAGAAGGTCGGCAAGATGATGTGATTGAGATGGACGCGGCTAGTAATAATGGGGTAGATGAAGTTCGTTTGATTCGTGATCGGGCAAATTATGCGCCGACACAAGCGACTTATAAAGTTTATATCATTGATGAAGTGCATATGTTGTCCACAGGAGCATTCAATGCTTTATTAAAAACATTAGAAGAACCCAAAAAAAATGTTATCTTTATTTTGGCGACAACTGAAGCGCACCAAATACCAGCTACCATTATTTCTAGAACACAGCGTTTTGATTTTAAACGAATTCAACCTTCGGCAATCATTACACATTTAGCACATATTCTAGATCAAGAACAGTATGCGTATGAAATGCCTGCTCTAGAATTGATTGCGCGTTGTGCTGAAGGCGGTATGCGTGATGCTTTGAGTATTTTAGATCAAGCGATTGCTTTTAGTGAGCAAACAGTTGACCTGCAAACAGCGATGGCAGTAACTGGTAGTTTATCAAATGAGACAATGGATCAGTTATTGCAAGATTGCTTTTCTCATCAAACAACACAGGCTCTAGAAAAGATACGTGAATTGCTGTATTCTGGAAAAGAAGCCAAGCGCTTAATTGAAAATCTATTAGTTTATTGTCGAGATATACTAATTCAAAAACAAGCGCCTGAGTATCTAGCGCAACAAGCCACTAATTATACAGAAGCTTTTTATGCATTTAGCCAGCAAGTTTCTGAAACAGTATTATATCAATGGATGGAAATTTTAAATAAAACGCAACAAGATTTACGTTTTACGACCAATCCAACGATTTACTTGGAAGTGGCGATTGTTCAGTTAGCTAGTTGTGCATCGACACCTAGCAAAACGTTATTATCTAATTCAGAACATTCGACAGTTAGTGAAGCTGATTTGAAAATTGATTCTGAGCAAGTTCAAAGTTTACAACAAGAAATTCAGCAATTACGAAAAGAACTGGCTGAATTAAAACAAAATGTTGCTAAGCAGTCAATACAAACAAGTACTCAAGAAAAAACGAGACGTCAATCGAATAATCATTCAAGTAATGTTCAATATCGCTTGCCGAAAACGCAAGTGTTTGAAGTCTTATCAGCGGCAACGCGACAAGATTTAGACCAGGTACATCAGGCTTGGCCAGAATTATTGCAACATTTAAAAGTAACGCAACGTGCTTTATTGGGAGCTTCAAAGGTGCAAGCAGCTTCTCCTAATGGAGTAGTGATTGCTTTTGGTTATGAAATTCTGTGCCAAAAGGCGGCTAACGATCAAGAATTGATAACAGATATTCAAAATTATCTGAGTTTAATTATCAAAAATTATGCACCAAAATTGGTCTTTATTCCGGAAGAAAATTGGCCAGAATTACGTCGAGAATTTATTCAAATGCGTAAATCACAAACGCAACAGCCAAATAATGTTGAATCTTCAGCGGTATCTACTGAAGCTAGTCAAGAGCAAGCCAGTCAAATGCCAATGGAAGTTCCAGTGTTAACGCAAGATTCTGGATATATGGATGCCTTATTGGCTAGTGAAGAAGATCAAGCAGCTCACTTAGAAAATGAAGTGGTCCAAAAAGCCCAAGAGTTATTTGGCGATTTAGCAATTATTGAAGATAATTAGGCTGAGTCAAGCTAGTTTAGGCAATAAGCTAAGTTGCGGTCAAAGTGTTAAAAACAGAGCACTTTTGTCGCCTGAATCGTCTTATTGCTCAAACCTAAACACTTGCCTCATAGCCTTTTAGTAATCAGCATCAATCGAGCTGCTATTCGGTAAATAAGTAACTATCCCAAAAAGTGTTGAAAATAAAGCACTTTTTGGTCTAGTTAGACTTATTTACTCATAGCAAACCGCTCGCTTGATAGCCTTTATGTAATCAGCATGAGTCAAGTAGGTTTTCGGCAATAATCCTTCAGTCGAAAAAGTGTTAAAAGCAGAGCACTTTTGTCGCCTGAATCGTCTTATTGCTCAAACCTAAACACTTGCCTCATAGCCTTTTAGAATTGGAGTGGATTTTTATGATGCGTGGAATGGGAAACATGCAAGGTATGTTAAAACAAGTGAAGAAGATGCAAAAAGAGATGATGGAGGCGCAGGATGCGTTGAATCAGCAGACTTTTGTTGGTGAATCAACTAATGGTTATGTGAAAGCAACGTTAACTGGGGATCGTAAGGTGAAGGATTTAGTAGTTGATCCTGCTGTGATAGATCCAGAAGATCCAGAAATGTTACAAGATTTAGTGATGATGGCTGTTAATAATGCTTTAGAGAAAGTTGAAAAGGCACATGAGTCATCAATGAGTAAGTATACTAAAGGTTTGCCAGGATTTTAATTGAGACATTAAGGGAGTGGTTTTATGCAATATCCTGAACCGATAGCAAGATTAATTGCTAGTTATATGAATTTACCCGGGATTGGTCAGAAAACAGCTACTCGTTTAGCCTTTCATACAATTGATATGAAAGAAGAGATGGTCAATGAGTTTGCCAAATCTTTATTAAGTGTAAAGCGTGATTTAAGTTTTTGCAGTGTATGTGGCAATATTACTGAAGAGGATCCTTGTGAAATTTGTTCAGACAAGAGTCGTGATGTTAGCACGATTCTAGTTGTTGAAGAGCCTAAAGATGTGATGGCAATGGAGAAAATGCGCGAATATCGTGGTTTATACCATGTTTTACATGGGGTGTTGTCGCCAATGGAAGGTACAGGTCCTGAAGATATTCAGATTCCATCTTTACTTGCTCGTTTACATGATGAGCGTATTAAAGAAGTAATTATTGCGACAAATGCAACAACAGAAGGTGAAGCAACTGCGATGTACTTATCAAGACTGATTAAACCAGCAGGGATTAAGGTGACTCGTTTAGCACATGGATTATCGGTAGGTAGTGATATTGAATATGCAGATGAGGTTACTTTATTAAAAGCTGTTGAAGGCCGTCGAGAGTTATAACTTTTTGCTAGGTAGCAAATATTGGAGGAAAAAAGCGTGAACGGATTATTTATTACTATTGAAGGACCAGACGGAGCGGGCAAGACAACTGTACTAAATGAGTTGTATCCAAGACTACAGATGATTGCTAACTCAGAAATTGTAAAAACGCGTGAGCCAGGAGGAGTAATGATTGCTGAGAAAATTCGTCAAATCATTTTAAATCCTGAACATCAACAAATGGACGAACGGACAGAAGCTTTATTGTATGCAGCTGCTCGTCGCCAACATTTAGTTGAAGTGATTTTACCTGCTTTAAACGCCGGTAAAATTGTGATTTGCGATCGTTTTGTAGATAGTTCTTTGACTTATCAGGGAGCTGGTCGCCGGATTGGTATGAAAGAAATTGCGCAGATTAATGAGTTTGCAACTGAAGGATTAACTCCGGATTTTACGCTTTATTTAGATGTAGATTCTGACACAGGTTTGCGTAGAATTCACCGTAGCCGTACTCAAGAAATTGATCGTTTAGATTTAGAAGGATTGGAATTCCATCAGCGAGTACGTCATGCATATTTGAAATTGGCTGAGGAAAATCCTGCTCGTATTCATCGCATTGATGCTAAAGCTAGCTTACAAGAAGTAGTGGATTCTAGTTTTTCAGCAATAGTCGAAGCAAACCCTAAATATTTTAAACGAGGTGAATAGTGATGAAATTAATTTTAGCAATTGTACAAGATAAAGATAGTAATCGTTTAGCTAATGAATTTATCGATGCTAATATCCGTGCTACTAAACTATCAACAACTGGTGGTTTTTTAAAAGCTGGAAACTCTACGTTCATTATTGGTATTGAAGATGAACGGGTAGATGAAGCTTTGGAATTAATCAAGAAGACATGTCAATCTCGTAAACAATATATGACTTCACCAATGTCATTAGATTTATCAATTGAAACGCAAATGCCTTATCCTGTTGAAGTTGAAGTAGGAGGCGCTACAGTATTTGTTTTACCAGTTGAAGGATTTCATCATTTTTAATTAAATCATCGATAAAAGCAAAGGAGTGCGGTTATGATGCAATTTGCCCATCCACTCCTTTTGCTATTCGAAAAAAGTATTGAGCATGGCCGTTTGGCACATGCTTATCTTTTTGAAGGGGCAAAAGGAACAGGAAAACATCAAGTGAGTTTATGGCTGGCTAAACGTTTATTTTGCACAGATTTAAACGAAGGCAAGCCTTGTAATCAATGTATTAATTGCCAAAGAATTACTCAAAATGAACATCCAAATGTCCATGTCATTCAACCAGATGGGCAAACAATTCGTGTAGACCAAATTCGACAATTACAGGCGGAATTTGCTAAAAGAGGTTTTGAAAGTGGTCGGCAAATTTTTATTCTATCACAAGCTGATAAAATGAATATCCAGGCTGCTAATAGTTTGTTAAAGTTTTTAGAAGAACCATCCGGTGAAGTGTTGATGATTTTAGAAACGCAAACGTTAGGTGCCATTTTACCGACTATCCAATCGCGGTGTCAAATTGTTCATTTTCCTCCGATTTCTACTCAAGAGCTCTATGCAAAATTATTACAGGCTAATATTTATCCTCAGATGGCTAAACTTTTGACATTTATGACAAATAGTTATGATAAAGCAGTTGAAATATCGCAGAATGAATGGTTTAATGATGCTAAGGAAGAAATAAATAAGTGGTTTGGTTACTTGAAAAACGATGATTTTATGGCCTTTGTTTTTGTTCAACGACGTTTAGTGGCATTAGCAAAAGAAAAATCACAACAATTACAATTGCTAGATATGCTAACTTTTTATTATCGTGAATATTTGCAAGAGCAATTCAATCATCCCCAGCAAGTTCAAGCAGCTAATGAGGCTTTGCAAGCAATTTTACAAGCACAGAGGAAATTACAAGCGAATGTTGCTTTTCAAGCAGTTGCCGAACAGCTAGTATTACATCTTCTGAAAAAACAATGATACGTTTCGTGGAAAGGAAGAACATAATGGTTCAAGTAGTAGGTGTACGTTATAAAAAAGCCGGTCATATCTATTATTTCTCTCCTGGGAACACGCAATATAAATATCAAGATAAAGTATTGGTAGAATCACAACAAGCTACTTGTCTAGCTACGGTAGTTTTAGCCAATCGAGAAATGGATGAAGCTGATTTACCAGAAGAAATTAAACCAATTATTTCTTTAGCGAGTCCAGATGATTTAAAACAAGCAATGAAGAATGAAGCAGATGCTAATGCTGCTTTTGATATTGCTAAAAAGAAGATTATTGCGCACCAATTGGAGATGAAATTGGTTCAGGTTGAATATACTTTTGATCGAAGCAAAATGATTTTTTATTTTACTGCTGATGGTAGAATTGATTTTAGAGAATTAGTTAAGGATTTAGCAAGTATTTTCAAAACACGGATTGAGCTACGTCAAATCGGAGTAAGAGATGAGGCGAAGATTTTAGGAGGACTTGGTCCATGTGGTCGCCCACTTTGTTGTTCGACTTTTTTAGGCGATTTTATGCCTGTATCGATTAAAATGGCTAAAGATCAAGGATTATCGCTTAATCCTACCAAAATATCTGGTTTATGTGGTCGTTTAATGTGTTGTTTGAAATACGAAAACGATGAGTATGAATTGGCTAAAAAAGAAATGCCGGATTTTGGTGCTGAAGTCCAAACGCCAGATGGTAAAGGGCGTGTGGTTGAGTTAAATCTTTTATCAAGAATTGTGAAAGTTAAATTACCAGGTCGAGAAATTGCCGTGGAGTATGCTCATGATGAAATTCAAGAAGTGGTTAAAGTAGGTGAGTAAAGATGACATTAGAAAAACGTGATTTATATGATAGCATTGATCAATTTGAAGATGAATTGTCTGCTATGTTGAATAAATTACAAAAAATGAAGGAATCTTTGCAAGAAGTTGTTGAAAAAAATACCCAACTAGAATTGGAAAATCAACGTTTACGTGATCATTTACGTGAATTAAATCAGGTCGCTGAGCAATCTGCACCTACGGAAAAAATCAAACAAGATTTGTCTATCTCAAGAAAAAATTTGGAAAAAATTTATGAAGAAGGCTTTCATGTTTGCTATGACTCATATGGCTCTCGCCGTGAAAACGATGAGCCTTGTGCTTTTTGTTTAGAAGTAATTTATCGAGACAGTGGAAAATAATTCTTGTAATGAACAGATGGCTAGGGGACTAACCATCTGTTTTTGTGAAAAATAAAGGTGGAAAAAAATGCAAGTACAAAAAAGTTATAAAGAAACTGCTTATGGGAATTTATATCTTGTGCCCACACCAATTGGTAATTTAGGTGATACTAGTCAACGTATTTTGGATACGCTGAATGAGGTAGACTTAATTGCAAGTGAAGATACACGTAATACCCAAAAATTATTAAATCATTTTGGTATTCAAAAGGCGCAAAAGAGTCTACATGAACATAATTTTAAAGAACGAATTCCGCAGTTGTTGGAATTATTAAAGTCCGGGCAATCCATTGCGCAAGTTAGTGATGCAGGGATGCCTTCTATTAGTGATCCTGGTCATGAATTAGTGCTAGCGTGTATAGAAGAGAACATTCATGTGATTGCTTTACCTGGTCCAACAGCTGGACTGACTGCATTGATTGCTTCTGGTTTAACTCCTCAGCCGCATTATTTTTATGGTTTTTTACCTAGAAAGAAAAAAGAGCAGCTGACTACTTTAGCTACTTTGCAACAGTTATCAGCAACGATGATTTTTTATGAATCACCTTATCGCTTAAAAGCTACGTTAGCAAACTTTGTAGAAGTTTTTGGCGCTGATCGTCAAGTGGTTGTTTGTCGTGAGTTGACTAAAATTCATGAAGAATATTTGCGTGGCAGTCTGCAGGAAGTTTTAACCTATTGTAGCGAAAATGAAATCAAAGGTGAATGTTGTTTGCTGTTAGCAGGTGCTAGTACAAACATACAAACTTTAGAAATAGCACAATTAACTGATGAGCAATTAATCCAAATGATTGATACATTGATTGCTAAAGGAGACAAACCGAATGCAGCAATTAAAGAAGTCGCTAAGCAAGTTGGGATAAAAAAGCAAGAACTGTATCAATTGTATCATCGCGAGAAATAGTTGCGATATTTTGAATCTAGGTTAGGTTTAGATAACGAAAAAATTTCTAATTACTTTTTTTAATACTATTAACAGAGAAGACTAGCTTTTTTGCTAGTCTTTTTTTGTTTTTAGATAACTAAAAATAAAAAATGGGTTGACGAGAATTTGTGAAGTGTGAAAAAGGCATTTATGCTAAATGGAGCCTTAAGTTTAGCCCATGGAAGTAAGGAGGGCAGCTAGACTAGTTTTTGTAAGTTTTGTGTAATGTTTTGTTACATAAATTGTTAGCAAAAAAAAGAAAATTTAGAAAATTTCGGCAAAACACTAGAAAATAGTAAGAAAAGGTGTTAGGATTTCTAACATAAAGTAAAGGAGGAGTTACTCATGAATACAGGAAATATTGCTTTTATACTTATTTGTAGTGGGTTGGTTTTCTTAATGACTCCCGCGTTAGCTTTTTTCTATGGAGGGTTAGAACGAAGAAAAAATATTTTAAACACAATGATGATGGTGATCTGTACGTTAGGACTAGCGTCTTTACTATGGATTGTGGTTGGTTATTCATTATCATTTAGTGGAGATCATTTATTAGTGGGAAATTTTGATAAAATGTTTTTCAATCAAGTGTCGATGACTAAAGGTGACGGTATTCCAGAAGGCTTGTTTGCAGCCTTTCAAATGATGTTTGCCTTGATTGCTACCGCGATTATTACTGGATCAGTAGTGGGTCGGATGCGTTTTTCAGCTATTTTCTTATTTATCGGAGCTTGGATTATTTTAGTCTATTCGCCACTTGCTCATATGGTCTGGGGCAAAGGTTTGCTAGATGCGATTGGCTCAATTGACTTTGCTGGTGGAAATGTAGTGCATATTAGCTCAGGAATTTCTGGTTTAGTCTTAGCGATGGTTGTCGGTAAACGTCGAGAATATGACCAAATTGAATATCGTCCACATAACATTCCTTTTGTGGTATTAGGTGCAGGCTTACTTTGGTTTGGTTGGTTTGGCTTTAATGCCGGTTCAACTTTAGCAGCTAATGGTTTAGCAATTCATGCCTTATTAACCACTAATACGGCAGCTGCTTGTGCGATGCTTTCTTGGATGTTAATTGAAAAACTGACTATCGGTAAACCTACAGTAGTCGGTGCTTGTACAGGAGCGGTAGTAGGCTTGGTAGCAATTACCCCTGGTGCTGGTTTTGTATCATTATGGTCTTCGATTATCATAGGCTTTTTAGTGAGTCCATTTTGTTATTACTTTATCGCTAAGGTAAAACAACGCTTAGGCTTGGATGATGCGTTAGATGCCTTTGGTTGTCATGGTGTTGGTGGAATTTTTGGTGGAATTATGACTGGGATTTTTGCTGATGCTTCAGTAGGTGGCAAGGCTGGCTTATTCTATGGTAACTGGCACTTATTCTTAGCTCAAATTGAAAGTATCTTATTTACGATTGTTTTTGCTGGTGTCTTTAGTTTTGTCATTATTATGTTAATTAAATTGATTATGCCAATTAGAGTTTCTGATCATGAAGAAGCGTTAGGGATGGATAGAATTGAGCATGACGAGACTGCTTATCCAACCTTTATGGGACTAGATTCTTAATTAAATTAGCGAGGTGTGAACAATGAAAAAAATTGAAGCAGTCATTCGTTTAGAAAAATTAGAAGATTTAAAAGCAGAAATTAATCGTGATTTTGAAATTTCTGGTATGACAGTCACCCAAGTGTTAGGTTACGCTAATCAAAAAGGAATGAAGGAATATGTCCGTGGTAAAGCAGTGATTACTAGTTTATTACCCAAAGTAAAAGTGAGTTTTGTCGTTGAAGAAAAAGACCTAGAAAGTGTTATTGGGCGAATTTTATTAATTTGTAGTACTGGTGAGGTAGGAGATGGGAAAATTTTTGTATCGCCAGTAGAAGAGGTCATTCGTATTCGTACCCGTGAACGCGGAAAAGAAGCCATTTAGATATAAAAGTCAAAAAGTACTAGCAAGATAGCCTTGTTAGTACTTTTTTATTGTTTTTCGATAAAATTTTATTGATTTTCGATAAAAATTAGCTATACTAAAAAAATAAAGAGAGGATGATAATATGAAAAATTTTGATATTACACTTTTAAGTGCTACGATTAGTATTTTCTTTTGGCTAATGAGCACTTTATTGACCATTCAGTTATTAACTAGTGAAACAAAAGTATTTATTTGGCAAAATTATTTAACTTTAGGTTGTTTACTGTTAGCTAGTGGAATCGTTAGTTATTTAGCTTATCGAAGTATTCGTATTTGGCAAAATTTATCAGACAATGTATTTCAAAAGGCGGTTTTAATATATTTTCAGCAAGTAACTAAAGGTAGTTTTGCTATTTTTCTTTTGAGTTTAGGGATATTACCTATGTTTTATCGTTGGGCAGATATTAGCGATGCACCTGGAGTGATGATATTAGGCTTAGCTATTTGTCTGTTAATGTTAAGTGTGGCGTTTATTTGTTTAAGTTTTACAAAGCTTTATCAAAAAGCGGTTCATCTGCAAAAAGAATTAGCGATGGTGATTTAAATGATTATGATTCATCTAGATACCTATTTAAAAAAACGTCAAATGACCTTAACCCAGTTATCAGAAGAGGTGGATATTACTATTGCTAATTTATCGATTCTAAAAAGTGGTAAAGCCAAAGCAATTCGTTTTTCTACTTTAGAAAAATTGTGTCAAGTATTAAAGTGTCAACCAGGCGATTTAATTAGCTTTCAAGCAGAAGAACAAGAGTGAAATTGCTTGAATGCGAATGTATGTTCTTGTATAATTAACTTGGAGGTGAGGGTGTGACGCATTTACGGTTTCCTTTAAAAAATGATACTAGTCGCAAGATTATTCACATTGATATGGATGCCTTTTTTGCCTCAGTAGAAGAACGTGATCACCCTGAATTAGCGAAGTATCCTTTAGTTATTGCTCGACATCCTAAAGACACCAAAGGCCGAGGAGTAGTGACTACTGCTAATTATATTGCTCGCCAATACGGTATTCATTCTGCGATGAGTGCGAAGAAGGCTTATGAATTATGTCCTCATGCCAAGTTTATTCCAGGTGATTATCAAAAGTATCGGGCAATTTCCCTGCAGATTCGTGAAATCTTTCAGCACTATACGGATATTATTGAACCAGTATCGGTGGATGAAGCCTATTTAGATGTTACTGAAAATAAATTAGGTTCAAAAAGTGCCATCAAAGTAGCCCGTTGTATCCAAGAAGAAATATGGCAGAAATTACATCTGACTTGTTCGGCTGGGGTTAGTTATAATAAATTTTTGGCGAAATTAGCTTCTGATTACCAAAAACCTTGTGGGATGACGGTAATCACACCTGATGAAGCGGTGGATTTTCTAAGAAAATTACCGATAGAGAAATTTCATGGCGTAGGAAAAAAGACGATTCCTAAAATGCACGAGTTGGGAATTTTTACTGGCGATGATTTGTATCAATGTTCAGAAATGGATCTAATTCATCACTTTGGCAAGATGGGGTACTCATTATATCGTAAAGTTAGAGGAATTCATCTTTCGCCGGTCCAAGTACATCGCGAACGCAAGTCGATTGGACGTGAACATACTTTTGCTGAGGTATTAACTACAGAAGACCAAGCACTTGCTCAGCTAAGACAATTAGCTGCTAGTGTAGAAAGCAATGCAGAACGGTTACAAAAATACGGTCAGACAGTGGTTTTAAAGTTAAGATATCAAAATTATACAACGATTACCAAACGGACAACTGTTGAAAATGCCATTTATCAAAAAGAAGCCATTTTTTCGTTGGCAAGTTTAATGTTTGAAGAAATTTTTCAACCTACACAAGGGATTCGCTTATTGGGAATTACGTTAACAAACCTAGAAGATCGACGGGTTGAACCAATTGTATTGCCATTGTGGTCAAATGAAAAACTCCCCATCAATTAATCTTTAGTTAGATAAATTGATGGGGAATTTTTATATCATTTTTTTACGATCGATTTGTTCATAACTTTCAGTAGCATCGATACATTTTTCCCAGATAATTGCCTGTTTTTGTTTGAGAGATTTAGCGACATCGATAATTCTTTGGTTGCTACTTCCGCGAAATTGTAAATTTAGATTGCGCTTGCTTAATTCAAAGCGACCATCGACTAAAATATCAATTTGTGCTAAAAGCGCCAATTTATCGGGTGTTTCTTGGAGTAGTTCTTCAAAGGTATACCCACTCCAACACCAGATGTCTTTGCTATGGCCAAAGGTTTGGCGGACGCGTTTAACTAATTGGAAGCAGACTGGCGTATTTAAAAAAGGTTCGCCACCCAATAAGGTTAAGCCTTGGACATAGTCATGTTTTAAATCTTTAATAATTGTATCTTCTAATTCAGTTGTATAAGGTGTACCATAGTGAAAATTTTGTACAGCTTGATTAAAACAGCCTTCACAAGCGAATAGACAGCCGCTTACATATAAACTATTCCGCACACCTTCGCCATCAACGAAATTAAATGGTTTATAGTCAGCAATATAATTTTTAGAAAGTTCTTCGGCTTTCCACTCTTGCGCTTTTGGATTCCGCATATTTTTCCTTCTTTCTATAATCATTCAATCTACTCAAGGATTTTTGAGATAAATGAAAGCCTAGAAATATTCTAGGCTTTATTTTTAAGCTTTCATATGTTTAACGCGAGCAGAAATTTCTTTATGTCGACCATTAACCATTGGTCGTGCTTGTGGATTACCAAGATAGCCACAAGTTCGTTTTACTACATCACAAGTCTTTGGATCACGATTATGACAATTAGGACACTCAAATCCGCGTTCAGTTGGGGTAAAATCGCCTTCGAAACCACATACATAACAATGATCAATTGGCGTATTCGTTCCAAGATAGCCAACTTTATCGTATGAGTAATCCCAAACAGCTTCCAAGGCTTTAGGGTTTTGTTGCAAGACTGGATATTCACAGTAATGAATAAAACCACCTGAGCAATATTTTGGATAATCTTTTTCAAAATCAAGTTTTTCAAAAGGAGTCGGATTTTTTCGTACATCATAATGGAAACTATTGGTATAGTATTCTTTATCGGTAATGTTTTCAACGATACCAAATTTTTCGGTATCAAGGCGACAGAAGCGATCGGTTAAGCTTTCAGATGGGGTAGAGTAAACACTAAAGTGATAGCCATATTCATCCCCCCATTGATCCGCATGGGCTTTAAGTGTTTTAACAATATCAAGGGTAAATGCTTTAGCCTGTGGATTGTCTTCCCAAGCACCACCATAAAAAGCACTAGCAACTTCGTATAAACCGATATACCCTAAAGAAACAGTTGCTCGCTTGTTTTTAAATAAACTATCCACATCATCATTACGATTTAGTCGTTTGCCAAAAGCGCCATACATATATAGAATTGGTGCATTTTGTGGGTTAGCTTGTTTACAACGTTCTACTCGATAGACTAAAGCATCTTTCACGATTTTTAGTCTTTCTTCTAAAATACTCCAGAATTTATCTTGATTGCCTTCTGATTCTAAAGCGATTCGTGGCAAGTTTAAGGTAACTACTCCTAAATTCATTCGCCCGACATTGATTTCTTGGCCGTTTTTATCATGCCAACCTTGTAAAAAGGAACGACAGCCCATTGGTACTTTAAAACTACCTGTTAATTCAACAATTTTATCGTAATTTAAAATATCTGGATACATTCGCTTAGTAGCACATTCCAAGGCAAGCTGTTTAATGTCGTAGTTAGGATCAGTTGGTGCTGCATTTACCCCTCGTTTAATTGTAAAAATCAATTTTGGAAAAATCGCTGTTCGTCTTTCACGACCGAGTCCATTGATTCTAATTTGTAAAATGGCTTTTTGAATTTCGCGTTCAAACCAATTTAAACCAAGGCCAAAACCTAATGAGGTGAAAGGGGTTTGACCATTAGAGGTAAATAAGGTGTTGATTTCATATTCTAGACTTTGCATCGCGTCATAGATATCCTTCTGGGTTTTTTGACGGGCAAAATCTACTTGCTTTTCATTACCGTCAATCCATTGTTTGGCATCTTTTAAATGCTTTTCGTAGTTTAATTTAGCAAAAGGTGCCAACAGCTCATCCACTCGATCAGCTGAGCAACCACCATATTGACTAGATGCAACATTGGCGATAATTTGTGAGATTTGGGCTGTTGCTGTTTGAATTGATTTAGGTGATTCAACATCGGCATTCCCAATTTTAAAACCATCATTTAACATACCTTTAAAGTCAATCAAACAACAATTAGTCATTGGTGCATAAGGATGATAGTCAAGATCATGGTAATGAATATCGCCTTTTTGATGGGCATTGGCTACATGAGCAGGTAGCATTTTTAAACCGATAGATTTACCAACGATACCAGCCGTTAAATCACGTTGTGTATTAAAAACATCACTATCTTTATTGGCGTTTTCATTGACTACGGTTTGATCTTTATTAATTAATTTGCTGATAGTAAAGTTGATATCTGTTGACTTGCTACGAGCAAAATCCCGTTTAGTCCGATAAGAGATATATTCTTCGGCTAAGTCATATTGATTTTTTTCTAGCAGTGTGTGCTCAACGATATTTTGAATTTCATATATTTTAACGTTCTTTTCAAAACGAGCAGCAATTTCACGATCGATTAATTGTACAATCTCTAACAAATGTTCATAATCAAGTGGTGAAAGTTTTCCTGAAATATGTTGTTTGGCTTTAATTAAAGCATCATAAATTTTTTGATCATCAAATTCAACTAAACGACCGTCACGTTTAATGACTTTCATCTGGTTTAAGTGCGATTGTTGGCTAGAAAGCTTATCATTTGGCACTTTGATGTTCATCATTACAACCAACTCCTCTGTTTTTTTACCTTCTCCATCATAATCTAAAACATTAAGATTAGCAATCAATATATTGTGCTTTATAACTAAAAAATCATACTAAAACACAATATATAGTATTGTGAAAATTTAAGAAAACTTTATGTATCAAGGTTCACAAGTGGTTAAAAATGTTTCATAATGCTGTGAAACATTTAAAAAAATTTTTGAGTTCCTTTTTTTGCATTTTGCATTTTTAAAAACAAAAAATTATTTGCTTTTAGAAGCATTGTGATACAATAAATTTAACCATTTTTGTAAAATAAAAAGGAAGTGTCAATATGCTTGAACAAAAGGATGAACAATTATTAATTGATTTAACCAGCGCTAGAGGAGTGCCTGGCAATGAAGAAGAGGTACGAGAAATTTTTAAAGCTTATGCCAAACCATTTGCTGATGAAATCATGTTTGATGGTATCGGAAGTGTGATTGCCAAGCATGGTCAAGATGAACAAGCACCTAAAATTTTTATTTCAGGCCACATGGATGAAGTTGGCTTTATGGTAACAAAAATTACCGAAAAAGGGTTTATTGAATTTCAGACTTTAGGTGGTTGGTGGTCACAAGTGATGCTTGCCCAACAAGTTGAAATCAAAACGAGTGAAGGAAAATTGATTCACGGTGTAATTGGTTGTAAACCACCACATGTTTTAAGTCCGGAAGCGCGCAAACAGCCTTATGATATTAAAGATATGTTTATCGATGTTGGTGCAGCCAGTGAAGAAGAGGTTAAAGCTTGGGGCGTTCGTCCTGGAGATATGATTACCCCTTATATTGAATACAAACGTTTAAATGATACTAAGTTTTTATTGGCCAAAGCGTGGGATAATCGAGTGGGTACCGCGGTTGCGCTACGTGTCTTAGAAAATCTAGCAACTGAAGGTCACAATAATCAATTATATGCTGGTAGTGACGTGATGGAAGAAGTTGGCTTGCGTGGTGCCAGAACCAGTACCTACTTGGTAAATCCAGATATTGCATTGGCTTTAGATACTGGTACAGCTGGGGATACACCGGGAATGACTCCAAAAGAGGCAGATTCTGTTTTAGGTAAAGGGCCACAAATTTTAATCTTTGATGCCTCCATGATTCCCCATAAAAAGCTATTGAATTTTGTGGTGAAGGTTGCTGAAGAATTAGAGATTCCTTTCCAATATGCAGTGATTGCAGGCGGTGGTACGGATGCTGGTCAGATGCACTTAACACGTAAAGGGGTGCCATCTTTAGCCATTACAGTACCTGTGCGCTACCTACATTCTCATACTTCAGTTATTCATGAAGATGATTATTTAAACACAGTAAAATTAGTTACTGAAGTTGTCCGTCGCTTAGATCGTCAAACGGTTGATGAATTATTAAGCTATTAATAGATTGAATGAGGCAATCTTGGTGAAAGACCAGATTGCCTTTTTAAATGCTGGAGGGATGTTAAATGAAGTTAACAATTTTAGGCTGTATGGGTGCGTATCCTTCACATAATCAAGGAACTACCGGCTATTTATTAGAATCAGGTGATTACAAATTATTACTGGATGCAGGCAGCCATACATTAATGGAGCTAGGCAAACATATCGATCCTTTATCTTTAGATGCAGTGATATTAAGTCATTATCATCACGATCATATTGCGGATTTAGGTGTTTTACAATATATGTGGCAATTATCTGCACGGCGTGATCATAGTCGGATTTTGCCCATTTATGGTCACGGAAATGATGCGTTTCATTTCAATGATTTAACGATGAATGGAGTCAGTCAAGGAATAAATTATCTTAAGGTAAAACAGTTGAATTTGGGACCGTTTTCTGTTACATTTATGAAAACGATACATCCGGTTGAATGCTATGCGATGCGCTTTGTAGAAAATAGTACAGGTAAAGTTTTTGTATTCACTGGTGATTCTGGATACATGGATTCATTTGTTGAATTTACCAAAGATGCTAATCTCTTTTTGGCAGATACCTATTTATTTAATGGCGCTGAAAAACATCATGCGCATTTTACTGCACAAGAATCTGGTCAAATTGCTAAAGCGGCTAAAGTAGAACGTCTGGTCCTTACACATTTACCAGAAGAAGGGGACTGGCAATTACTACAAGCACAGGCACAACAAGCGGCTGGTGAAAATGTTCAAGTAACTATTGCCAAAGTCGGTGACAGTTACCAAATTTAGGAGGAAGAAAAATGTTATTTGTACCTAATGAAATTACCGATCCACGAATCAATTTAGCCATTGAAACGTTTTTATTACAGGAAATGCAGGTCGATGAACCCATCCTATTATTTTATATTAATGAACCTTCAATCATTATTGGACGGAATCAAAATACGATTGAAGAAATTAATAAAGAATATGTGGATGCTCATGGGATTCATGTTGTGCGCCGGTTTAGCGGTGGGGGGGCCGTTTATCATGATTTAGGGAATCTAAACTTCAGCTTTATCATGAAAGATGACGGGCAATCTTTCCGTGATTTTGAAAAATTAACGAAACCAATTATTGAAGCCCTACATGAATTAAGGGTGAGTGGTGCCCAATTAAAGGGACGAAATGACTTAGTAATCAATGATCAAAAATTTTCTGGTAACGCGATGTATGCGACAAATGGTCGGATGTTTGCCCACGGTACAATTATGTTTGATAGTGATATTAATGAAGTGGTTAATGCCTTAAAGGTGAAGAAGGAAAAAATCGAATCTAAAGGGATTAAGTCCATCCGTTCACGTGTCACTAACATTAAACCATTCTTACCAGAAAGCGAGCAATCAATGACGACTAAAGAATTTCGTCAAGCGATTTTGCTTAAGATTTTCGGTGTTGAAAATGAAGATGAAATTCAAACTTATACATTAACCGATGAAGATTGGCAAAAAATTAATGCTATTTCTGATCAGTATTATCGTAATTGGGATTGGAATTATGGTCATTCACCTGCTTTTGATTTACAACGTAGCCAAAGATTTTCAATTGGTTCGATTGAAGTGCGCTTAAATGTCAAAGAAGGTAAAATTGCAGCATTAAAAATTTATGGTGACTTCTTTGGTTTAGGAGAAATCAAAGATGTGGAAGATAAATTGATTGGTACCCGTTATGCCAAAGAAGATTTAGCAGCAGTCATTGATACGATTGATTTACAAAAGTATTTTGGCAATATCGAAAAAGAAGAATTTCTAAATCTGATTTATTAATATGGGAGACTAGCAAAATAAATGCTTATCAAGAAAAATTTTATCAATTTATCCTAGATCGTGTTAAAGAAGCTGATTTAGAGAAAGCGCAAGCACTACTACAAGAAAGTTTTGCTAAGCAAGCTGATGGTAGCTTTGATTTAGCTTTTTTAGCCCATTTTGAATCGAAGATCAGTACCTTACTTAAATCAGAATAGCAAGAAGAAGTACTTAAAATTATCCAAGAATTTGGGAAAAATTTTATTCGATAATCAAAAAAGCCGTTTCTGTAAAAGAAACGGCTTTTTATATTTAGTTTAATTGATTGGTATTTGCTAAATCACTAAAGAAAACGCGGTCGATTTCAGGGAAACGTTTGGTAATCTTTTTGGCTAGCTGATTTTGTTGTTGCGTAGATAGCTCAGTTTTAGGTGTAATAATCACTAATTCTAACCACTGATTTTTTTGATAACCCGTCGCTACAGTGACTTGCTGAATCGTTTCAGGTACAAGTTGTTGAATCTTTTCACTTAAAGCTACGGCATTAACTTCATTATCTTGATTTTCTGGCTTAGTTGTTGCTAGCTGATTATTTTGATTAGCTTCTATAATACTTGTAATATAATCTTCAAATTGTTTACCAGATAATTGAGAAAGCTCAGCGATTTGAGTGATTTTAAGTTGATATCCTTTCAAACCATAATGAGTGAGATCGTTTCGTAAATCCTGAATTTTTTCTTCACTAAAGTCATTGCCAGCGATAGTAAAGCGAAGTGTCTTTTTCTCCTCATCAATGCTTTGTTTAATGATAGTCGTGTGAGAGAGTTCTTCATTGGCAAAGTTTTTCACACTCGCTTCTAAAATGGATTGCCGTACCAAAGAGTTGGCTGAAACTAGACTAGGGATAATGATGAAAAGCGTCAGGACAATATAAACAATTCGCTTACTCCAAGAAAGTCTAGGTAAAGCGTTGATTCTTTGTTTAGTGGGCATGCGCAAACTTTTGACACCAATAATAGTCGTTAGAATGATACAAAAAGCATTGATGATGAAAAGATAGGCAGCTCCTGTCATATAAGCAAGATTTTTGCTAGCAATGGCATAACCAACCGTACAAATAGGCGGCATCAGTGCAGTGGCAATGGCAACACCTGGAACGATATTATTTACCGTTTTTTTGCGTGCCCCAATAATACCAGCAGCTCCACCAAAAAAAGCAATTAATACATCCCAAATAGTTGGGGAAGTCCGATTAATGATTTCTTGACTAGCATAGCTAATAGGAGAAAAATAAAAATAACAACTTGCTACAACAATACTCAAAGCTACTTCAATTAACAAAGTTTTAGCAGCTCTTTGCAATAATTGCTGGTCATAAATGGCGATAGCTGTCCCGATGGAGAGAATCGGTGACATTAATGGTGAAATGAGCATGGCTCCGATAATCGTCGCTTGAGAATTCATATTTAAACCAATTGATGCGATAAAGATAGCACAAGTGAGAATAATCAAATCTTCACGGGTAATATCACTATCTTCATACATTTTCTGATAGAACTCTTGATTGGTATAATTATCACTAGTTGGTAATTTCATTGGTCCACTTCCTAGATTTTCATAAATTGTTCAAATAATTATTATTTATAGTATAACAAAATTATTGAAAAAACAAAAAAAATATGCAAAAAAGCCACCACATATAAGACTGTGGTGGCTTTCATTTTAATAAGCTCTAGCAATCCATAAAGTATATTTCGCAGGTTTGCCACTAACGATATCGACTTCTTTTTGCATTGGTACTTCAAAAGGAATATTACGGGTAGTAAAGCCAGTTTCTTCTTTGATTTTGGCTTCAGTTTCTTCAGTACCATCCCAACCGATTAAGACAAAGCCAGGTACTTTACCTTGAGCTTTTGAGTTTTCAATATGAGTTTTTAGTTCATCTAATGTATTGATGTCATAATGTTCATTGGCTTTATTGCGCTCTTTAGCCGCTTGCAATAAACGAGGAGTCATCGCTTGTAATTGTTCGTCGATGTAGTTTTCCAAGTCTGCAAATTTTACGGTAACTTTTTCATCAAGATCACGCATTTTAACCATGACATGACCATTTTCTAAGTCACGAGGACCACATTCTACACGTAAGCAAGCACCTTTTAATTCCCATTCATTGAATTTAAAGCCAGGTGAATTATCAGAATCATCAAGACGAACACGAATGCCTTTTTGTTTTAAAGTGTCAAAGATTTCAGTTAGTTTTTCCATGATAGCAGGATTTTTCTTCCATGGGCCTACTGGTAACAATACCACTTGAGTAGGAGCGACAGTTGGTGGGAAGACTAAACCCTTTTCATCACCATGGGTCATAATTAAAGAACCTAATAAACGAGTTGAAACTCCCCAAGAAGTTGTATGAGCAAGCGTGTGTTGATTTTCTTTATTTAGATAGGTAATATCAAAGGCTTGCGCAAATTTTGTTCCCATATAATGTGAAGTACCGGCTTGAACGGCTTTTCCATCTTTCATCATTGCTTCGATTGAATAAGTATCTACAGCCCCAGCAAAACGTTCTGATGGAGTTTTTTGACCTTTATACACAGGAATCGCTAAAAATTCTTCACATAAACGTGCATATTCGTCTAATACGCGCATGGTTCGGCGACGAGCATCCTCTTCATCTACATGAGCTGTATGACCTTCTTGCCATAAAAATTCAGAAGTGCGCAAGAATGGCAAAGTTTTCTTTTCCCAACGGAAGACATTAGCCCATTGATTAATTTCATAAGGTAGATCACGATACGAATTAATCCAATCAGAAAAAGCTGAACCAATCATGGTTTCTGAAGTTGGACGCAAAGCTAAAGGTTCTTCTAGTTTTTCATTTCCAACTTCGGTAACCCAAGGTAGCTCAGGAGCAAAGCCTTCAATATGGTCGGCTTCTTTCATAAAGAAGTTTTGTGGAATCAACATTGGGAAATAAGCGTTACGAATTCCTTCAGCTTTTAAGAATTTATTGAATTCTTCTTGAATATGTTCCCATAATTCATAACCGTCTGGGCGGAAAATGATTGAACCTCTAACTGGAGAGTAACTCATTAATTCAGCTTGTTGCACAGTTTGCAGATACCATTCAGTAAAATCATTTGTTTGGTTTGTATTTGCCATAAATATCCTCCTAAAAAGTATAAAAATAAAAAAGCACTTCATCCTTAGAAAGGACGAAATGCTGTAATCTCGCGGTACCACCTTTATTGATTGCAATCTGCAATCCCACTTATATTGCTGATAAGGGAGCAAGACCCGATTGTTTTGCAATCAATATCATTGGTAGGTTCACAAAAATAGTGGTGCCAAGATTCCAGCCTAGCCTCAGCTCTCTAAATACATATTTTTGTTACTAATCCAAATCTACTGTTTATCCTATACGGAAATCTAAAAAAAAGCAAGTCTTTAGAGATAAAAACTTTAAATAGATGAACCATACTTGTATAGGCGAAAAATAAAAACAAAGAGGAAAACTTTCAATTGAAGGATTTCCTCTTTGTTTTGTAAAAATTATTCACGCAATTGATCTTTATCTGCTGGATTTTCGCCAGCAAAGGCACCACGTTTTAGTAATTCGTATTTATTTTTCAGATTTACTAGATTTTTTTGGTAATCTTGACTATACATGATAGAAAAAATAGTATCCAAAATATATTGAAAAGCAATCTGCGAAGAAAAAGTACTAATTTTCCAAAAATCATATTCATTTTGAGTAATAATCTGCGTAACATCAGCTAAACCAACCAATTCTGAATGAGGATTACCCGATATCAAGATAGTTGAAATATTCTTCTGTTTAAAATGTTCAAGAAAGCGTTGATATTGCTTGATTCTTCCGCTATAAGTTAAAAATAGTGCACAGTCATTTGGTAAGACGTTAGCAGCTACCCAATCTTCATCAGCATATTCTTCGGCAATAATCAGAAATTTATTGAGTTTCATCAATTTATTTTGGAAACTACGTCCTCTGATTTGGGTATCGCCTTGAGCAAAAATAAAAATACGATTGGCTATTAATAATCTAGCTGCAATTTGATCTAAAACTTTAAAATCAAGTTGAGCAAGTGTTCTTTGAATCGTTTCAGTAGTTAATGTAGCCATTTTTTTAGCGATTACTGTTGGATTATCGCCTGGTTCAAAAGGAAAATTCGGATTTACTGAATCAATTTGGTGTAATCGTTGATGGACAATTTCACTAATTGCTTGTTTAAATTCTTTAAATCCGTCATAACCCATTTTTTTAGCAAAACGTACAATTGCTGAGTGAGATGTATAGGTGTTTTGAGCTAATTCTTCCATGGTAGTTTGGGGAATTTTATCAATATTTATTAAAATATAATCGGCAATTCGCTCCTCATTACTTGTTAAACTTGACTTTGATTGTAATTTATCAATCAAAAACATCTCAAATTCCTCCATTATATAGTAAAGTCATGTTCATTATATCACATTATAAAAAATAATATTGAAACACAACTTCAAATATCGGTCGTTTTTTAAAAGGTTTTAACGCTTTTTTTGAATATTTATCTATCTTGGTTAAACAAGTTGAAAATTTTTGAAAAAAATATTCAATTTCATTTGAAAGAAAAGGCTTTTTTGTGAAAGTTTTTGCCAAAAATCAGCTAAAATCTTTGCTAACGATGAAAAAAACGTATAATGAGAATCAGGGATGGAGGGATTTCATGTTAACTATTGCTTACATTGGTAATGGAAAGAGTACTAACCGTTATCACTTACCTTTCGTATTAAAGCTGAAGGATAAAATTCGTGTGAAAACAATTTATGCACGAACTTTACGGGATACTTGGCCTAAAGTTGAAGGAGTCAATTATACGGATTCATTGGATGATATCTATAGTGATCATGAAATACAGCTTGTAATTATCACTACACCAAATGCTTCACATTATGCATTAGCTAAAGATGCTTTGTTGCATGATAAAAATGTTTTGGTTGAAAAACCATTTTCATTAAGCTATGCCGAAACCAAGGAATTATTCGAGATTGCAAGCGAACGAAATCTTTTCGTTCAATGTTATCAAAATCGTCGCTTTGATTCAGACTTTTTAACTGTACAAAAAGTGATTGAAAGTGGTCGATTAGGCAACTTACTAGAAATGGAAATGCATTTTGATTACTATCGTCCAGAAGTGCCACTTAAAAGTGACCAATTTTCTGTAGCTGATAGTTTCTTGTATGGACATGCGTGTCATACTTTAGATCAAGTCATTTCATATTTTGGTATACCAGATGATTCTAAATTAGAAGTTCGCCAACTTTTGGGGGAAGGTCGGATGAACGATTATTTCGATTTAGACTTGTACTATGGTATGTTAAAAGTTTCTGTGAAATCAAGTTATTTTAGAATTAAACCAAGACCAAGCTTTGTTGTATATGGAACAAAGGGGATGTTCGTAAAGGCAACAAAAGATCGTCAAGAAGAACATTTAAAGATGTTTTATCTTCCAGATCATGCTGATTTTGGTTTAGATTTACCTGAACATTATGGTACATTGACTTATTTTGATGAATATGGTCGCTACCATGAAGAGCAGGTTGTTTCAGAAGTCGGCGATTACAGTCGATTTTATGAAGCACTTTACGAGACGATTATTAATGGAAAAGATAAACTCGTAAAGGATGAAGAGACGCTGTTTCAAATGAAGTTATTGGAAGCTGCTATCCACCAGCTATCCTAATTTCTGTTTTTAATTATATTACTAGCCTTTGACAAAGCCTTTTTCGTTGACATGGGGGGCTTTGTCTCTTTTTTGTCTATTTGCAAATATTCTTGATAGGTATATGATAAAACTAGAAATTTGCTAAAAAGGAATGAATGCTGATGTTAACAGTTGGTCAAAAAGGAAAACAAAGTCTTATCGTTACTAAAGAACAAACGGCGCAAATGGTAGGAAGTGGTGAATTAGCAGTTTTTGCTACACCAAGTCTAGTTTCTTTAGTTGAAAAAACCGCTTGGCAAAGTATTGCTAGCAAGTTGGATAAAAGTCAAACAACAGTTGGTAGTAAAATCGAATTAACACACCTTGCACCTACGCCGATTTCATTGCAAGTTTGGTGTGAAACGAAATTGATTGAAATTGATCGCAAGCGCTTGGTTTTTGAGGCAATCGTTTATGATGAAACAGATACTGTTGCCCAAGGAATTCATGAACGTTTTATTGTGGATAAAACGGCCTTTAGTGCTAAAGCCAATCAAAAATTACACTAAAGAAGTTGTCAAAATACGTTTCGTTGCTTAAAAAAATTAGACAAGCTATAATGAAAAGAGATTATTGTAAAGATAGGAGATGTATGTTTGAGAAATGAAATGATGCACCGTCCTGTGGTGATGAAAGAATTAGTGCAGTATCTACGGCAAGCCCAAAAACCATTAGCTGGGGAATTAGGCCAAGTTGAGCGTGAAGCAAATGAACAAGAAGTGCCGATTATTCCACATGAAACGGTTGTTTTTATGCAATTTTTACTAGGACAATTGAAACCTACTAATATTTTGGAAATTGGTTGTGCAATTGGTTTTTCTTCTAGTTTGATGGCCCAATTTGTCGGTGATGATGGTCATGTTACGACCATTGACCGCTATGAAGTAATGATTGAAAAGGCCAAAAAGACCTATGAACGTTTAGGATTAACGGATAAAGTAACCTTGTTAGAAGGACAAGCTGCTGAAATTTTACCTACCTTAACAGGGCCCTATGATTTTATTTTCATGGATAGTGCAAAGTCAAAATACATTGAGTTTTTACCTGAATGTTTACGACTGTTAAAAAAAGGCGGCGTATTAATGGTCGATGATATTTTTCAAGGAGGAACGATTTTAGATCCTTATGAAAGTATTCCTAGAGGCAAACGGGCGATTCATCGAAAATTAAATGAATTTTTGACCGTCATTAATACCCATCCTGATTTGACCACTAGTTTAGTTCCATTAGGGGACGGTGTGGCTTTGATTACCAAAGAGGTTGATGAAATTGATCCAAATTCTTTACAGGTAACTGAATCTGTGGAATAACCATATAAAGGTATAGGAAATATGAATTTGGTAATAGAAAGAAGGAGAGATAATGACATTTGAACAAATTTTACCAGAATTAAAAAAGGGTGCTAAAATCATTCGTAAAGGTTGGAGCGGCTATGAATTATATGTAACATTGGTGGAAGGTCAAGAATTTGAGCATGCACCGGTTACGCCTTATTTTTTAATCAAGACTTCTGATGAAGGTTTTTCTAGTTTTGCACCAACTGTATGCGATATCTTAGCCGATGATTGGGAAATTGTTGAATATGCCAAATAAACTTGAATTTTGCGAAAAAGTTGTTTTAGTTACTGGTTGTGCCTCAGGAATTGGCTTAGCGCAAGCGCAGGCTTTTTTAGCGCAAGGAGCAATTGTTTTTGGAGTGGATCAAAATTTTTCAAAAACATTACCAAATGAAGCTCGATTTACTTTTTATCAGGCGGATATTTCAAATTATCAACAATGTCAAAACTTAGTGTCTGAGTGTTTAGAAAAGTTTGGACGAATTGATATTTTACTGAATACAGCTGGTAAATTAGATGGTTATGCGGATATTTTGAGTACCTCACTTGAAAGTTGGCATGAAATTATGCACACAAATCTAAATAGTATGTTTTATTTAATCCAGCTAGTTTTACCATCGATGTTAAAACAAAAGCAAGGAACCATTATCAATATGGCTTCAATCGCTAGTTTTGTCGCTGGTGGTGGTGGTGTTGCTTATACGGCTAGCAAACATGCGATTGCTGGATTAACTAAACAAGTAGCTTTGGATTATGCTAACCAAGGGATTTCGGTCAAGGCGATTGCGCCAGGTGCGATTCAAACGCCGATGAATGCAGCTGACTTTGCAGGAGATGGTGCGATGGCTAAATGGGTTGCTGATGAAACACCGGTAAAACGTTGGGGACAAGCGCAAGAGGTAGCTGAATTAACTTTATTTTTAGCAAGCGAAAAAAGTAGCTATTTACAAGGAAATATCGTACCTATCGATGGTGGTTGGTTACTGAAATGAACTTTAAAAGGAAATGCGCATTTGTAGCATTTCCTTTTTATTTAGTGATTATTTCAAAACTGTTGCATTTTCCTTTAGATGTGGTATGATAGCAATCGTGGAAATTCCACACTGCGAAACTTCCATCCTTTAGTCGCAGCTTATTACCAAGGGAAAATCCCTTGCAAAGGAGTGTCAATAATGAATCAACCAACTCAACAAGTAACTAGTCATGAAAAAACATTAGAACTAGTCAAATCTGCAATTGTGGCTGCTTTGTACGTAGTCATCACCGTTGTTTTAGCTCCTATTAGTTATGGAGCGATTCAAGTACGCTTATCTGAGATGTTTAATTTTATGCCTTTGTATAATAAACGCTATATTTGGGCAGTAACTCTTGGCGTATTCATTTCAAATTTATTTTCACAAAATGGAGTGGTCGACTTAATTGTAGGGACCCTTTCTACATTTATTGTATTAATTATCAATGTAAAAGTTACGGCTAATATGACTTCAATGAAAAAGAAAATGGCTGTCAGTACCATTATTTGTGCGGTATCAATGTTTACGATTTCTGGAGAGTTAACTTTCCTTTATCATGCGCCATTTTTCTTTAACTGGTTAACCATTGGAATCGGGGAATTTCTAGCGATGGCAATTGGATCTGTAATTATTTATACTGTTGGCAAAAAGATTGATTTAACAAAATAAAAGATAGATGTTTAAAGTAGTTGTAATGGATGGACAACTACTTTTTTTATTCTTCTTTTAAGTAAAAAAGTTATCTTATTTCAATATTTTTTCTCAGAAATAGCTTGCATGTCTTAAAAAAATCTGTTAAAATCATTTTTGTTGCTGATAGGTCATAGTAGCTCAGCTGGATAGAGCATTCGCCTTCTAAGCGAACGGTCGGGGGTTCGAATCCCTCCTGTGACGCTAATATCCTTAGAGACTCAAAGTCTCTAAGGATTTTTTTGCGAACTAAGGATGTACAATAACTTGGTTAGTGGCGAAAAAATTCGAGTGTTACCTATCGTTTGAAAAAGTAGAAAAACTTGAATTTTATTCAAACGGTAGGGCAAATTTTTCGAACAATTACACTTTGAAAATCACTTGCTCATTTTATTCATATAAAAAATATTCAGAAAATTTAGCAAAAACACTTGACTTCTCATTAAAAATTAGGTATTTTTTAATAAATTATTTATTTTGTTAGGTGAGTAAAATGAAAAAACAAGCAATTCAATCATTTGGTTTATTATTATTATTACGATAGAGAACTCTTTTGACTGCAAAATTCAGCATAAATAAAGAGTTCTATTGGCATTGCATAAAGAAAGATACTTTATGGAATGCTTTTTTTATAATAAAAATTTGGATGAAGGAGTAAGTTGATAATGAGAACAATTCAATTTTTTGACACTACACTAAGAGATGGGGAACAAACTCCCGGCGTAAATTTTAATACTAAAGAAAAAGTTCAAATTGCCCTACAATTAGAAAAATGGGGGATTGATACCATTGAAGCGGGCTTTCCAATTGCTTCGCCTGGTGATTTTCAAGCGGTTCAAGCAATTGCTTCGGCGGTGACTACTATGACTGTAGCAGGTCTTGCCCGTTGCCAAGAAAAAGATATCGACTGTGCTTATGAAGCGCTAAAAGAGGCGAAATTTCCACAAATTCATGTATTCTTAGCTACCAGTGAGGTGCATATGAAATACAAATTAAAGATGACCCCAGAAGAAGTTTTAGCGTCGATTGATCATCATGTACGCTATGCAAAAACTAAGTTTGAAAAAGTCCAATTTTCTCCAGAAGATGCAACTAGAACTTCCTTACCATTTTTATTACAAGCAGTTCAAACAGCCATTGATGCAGGTGCGAGTATTATTAATATTCCGGATACTGTCGGTTATACAAACCCAAGCGAATATGGGAAAATTTTTGCTTATTTAATTCAAAATATTAAAAGTGATCAAGAAATTATTTTTTCATCACATTGTCATGATGATTTAGGAATGGCGACTGCCAATGCCTTAGCTGCGATTGAAAATGGCGCTAATCGAGTGGAAGGGACTATCAATGGGATTGGAGAGCGTGCAGGCAATACTGCATTAGAAGAAGTAGCGGTGGCTTTGCATATTCGTAAAGACTTTTATCAATGCACAAGTAAGATTCATTTAGCACAAACCAAGCATACTAGTGATTTAGTTGCTAGATTATCAGGTATACCCGTTCCTAAAAATAAAGCGGTAATTGGTGGTAATGCCTATGCACATGAATCAGGTATTCATCAAGATGGTGTTTTAAAAAATCCTGAAACTTATGAAATCATTACGCCACAATTAGTTGGCGTAAAAACCAATGCGTTACCGCTTGGCAAATTATCTGGTCGTCATGCCTTTGTAGCTAAATTAGCTGATTTAGGTTATGAATTAGAAACGGATAGCGTGAATGATTTATTCAAGAAATTTAAAATATTAGCAGATAAGAAAAAACAAATTACCGATCAAGATTTAATCGCTTTGGTGACTGATAAATTTAGACGAGAAGAAGATGGCTATCATTTAGCAGCTATTCAATTACAGTATGTATCAAATGGCTATCAGGCAGCTGTTGTTTCTATTCAAGATGAACAAAAACAAATTCAGACAGCTTCTGCAATTGGAGATGGTAGTATTCAAGCGATTTATAATGCCATCGATGAAGTATTTATGCAAAAACCAATTTTAACTAGCTATGAAATACAAGCCTTAACCAGTGGAGAAGATGCGCAAGCCGAAGTTAGGGTAAGTATTACTGATGATACGAAAAAAATAATGATTAACGGTGTCGGTGTAGATTTTGACGTATTGAAAGCTTCAGCCAAAGCCTATGTTCACGCAAGTTCTATTTTAAAGGAAAGAGGGCAATAAAATGGTGAAAAAAATTGTAGTATTAGCTGGTGATGGAATTGGATCAGAAATTATGGAAAGTGCGCTAACCATTTTAAAAGCAGCTAATCGTAATGATGAATATGATTTTCAGTTTTCAGCGCATGCTTTTGGTGGAAGTGCTATTGATTTAACTGGCCAACCTTTGCCTGATGAGACTTTGCAAGCTTGCCAACAGGCCGATGCGATTTTATTAGGAGCGATTGGTGGTAAAAAATGGGAACACGCAGTACAAACGCCAGAAGCTGGTTTATTAGCTTTGCGTAAAGCGTTAAATCTATATGCGAATATTCGACCAGTTAAAGTATCAGATGCGCTATTAGATTATTCACCGATTAAACGTGAAATTGTTCAGGGGACGGATTTAGTAGTAGTGAGAGAGTTAACAAGTGGTATTTATTTTGGTCAACCAAGAGAATTAGCGGATGATTTTGCTTATGATACTAACCGTTATCATGAAAAAGAAATTCGCCGGATTATGCATCAAGCCTTTCAAATAGCTAGAAGCAGACGCAAGCAAGTATTGTCTGTCGATAAGGCCAATGTTTTAGCAACTAGTAAATTGTGGCGAAAAATTGCCAATGAAATTGCTAAAGAATATCCTGATTGTACCTTACAACATCAATATGTTGACTCAGCGGCGATGAAAATAATCCAACAACCAACTAGCTTTGATGTGATTGTCACTGAAAATTTATTTGGGGATATTTTAAGTGATGAAGCCTCGGTTTTACCAGGCACACTTGGCGTTTTACCGAGTGCAAGTCATAGTGAAAATGGGCCTTCTTTATATGAACCCATTCATGGTTCAGCGCCTGATATTGCGGGTAAAAATATTGCTAATCCAGTTTCGATGATTTTATCGGTCGTATTGATGTTGCGCCAATCATTTGGTTACTATGACTTAGCTGATAAAATAGAACAAGCGTGTTTTGCTACGATGGAATCAGGTGTTTTAACGCCAGATTTAAATGGTACAGCTACGACCAGTGCGTTTACACAAGCAGTGATTGCTAAATTAGAAAGGTGATAAATATGGGAACAACACTTTTTGATAAATTATGGAACCGTCACGTGATTATTGGTAAAGAAGGTGAAGCACAGCTATTATATGTTGATTTACAAATGATTCACGAAGTTACTTCTCCACAGGCTTTTGAAGGCTTGCGTCAGAACAATCGAACGGTTCGTCGTCCGGATAAAACCTTTGCTACGATGGATCATAATGTACCCACTCAGGATATTTTTAATATTACAGATTTGATTTCTAAAAAACAAATTGACACGTTACGAAAGAATTGTGAAGAATTTGGCATTACCTTGTGTGATAATGGCTCAGCGCGCCAAGGAATTGTCCACATGGTTGGTCCGGAAGTAGGTCTAACCCAACCTGGTAAAGTAATTGTTTGTGGGGATTCTCATACGGCCACTCATGGTGCATTTGGAGCGATTGCTTTTGGGATTGGTACTTCTGAAGTAGAGCATGTCTTAGCCACCCAAACAATTTGGCAAAAAAAGCCCAAAAATTTAGGTATCAAAGTAACTGGAAAATTGCCTAAAGGCGTATATGCCAAAGATATTATTCTAGCTTTAATTGCTAAATATGGTGTAGATTTTGGGGTTGGTTATGCCGCTGAATTTTTTGGGGAAACAATTGAAAATCTTTCGATGGAAGAACGAATGACCATTTGTAATATGTCGATAGAAGGTGGGGCAAAGATGGGCTTAATTCGCCCAGATGAAAAGACGTTTGCTTATGTACAAGGTAGAGAATATGCACCAAAAGATTTTCAAAAAGCGATTGCGGATTGGCAAACGTTATATACTGATGAAGATGCGAAATATGATCGATTACTGACATTAGACGCGACACAATTAGCGCCATATATAACATGGGGGACCAATCCAGAGATGGCAGTATCTTTTGATAAGGCTTTTCCGGAAATTAAAGATCACAACGATCAATTGGCTTATGATTATATGGCGTTACATCCAGGTCAAAAGGCTAGTGACATTCCGATTGAATATGTATTTATTGGTTCATGTACTAATGGTCGATTGTCTGATTTGCAAGAAGCAGCTGAAATTATTCGTGGAAAAAAAGTCAAATCATCAGTTACCGCTATTGTGGTTCCAGGATCAAGACCGGTGAAAAAAGCGGCTGAGAAACTTGGTTTAGATCAAATTTTTAAAGCAGCCGGTTTTCAATGGCGTGAACCGGGCTGCTCGATGTGTTTAGGGATGAATCCAGATAAAGTTCCTGAATATATTCACTGTGCCTCAACATCAAATCGGAATTTTGTAGGTCGACAAGGAAAAAATTCAAGAACCCATCTTTGCTCGCCAGCAATGGCTGCGGCTGCGGCAATCTATGGTACTTTTGTCGATGTTAGAGAAATGGTAGGTGAACGATAATGCAAGCATTTACGGTTTATCAAGGTTTTGGGGTTCCTTTTATGAATGATAATATTGATACCGATCAAATTATTCCTAAGACCTATCTAAAGCGAATTGAAAAAGCTGGTTTTGGTGAGTTTTTATTCGATGACTGGCGCTACTTAAAAGACCGTAGCCCTAATCCAGCATTTGTTTTAAATGATCCAAAATATCAAGCGGCTACTATTTTAATCACTGGAGATAATTTTGGTTCTGGTTCATCGCGTGAACACGCTGCTTGGGCCTTGATGGATTATGGTTTTGTTGCAGTCATTGCCGGTAGTTTTAGTGATATTTTTTATATGAATGCGACTAAAAATGGGTTATTACCTATTGTGTTACCACTTGATGCGCGAAAAGAATTAGCCCAACAAACCAATGAGCTAATTACCATCGATTTACCTAATCAACAGGTGCAATGCAATGGCAAAAATTATCCCTTTGAAATTGATCGTACTTGGAAGCATAAATTAATCAATGGGTTAGATGAAATTGCCATTACCTTACAGTCAATTAACGAAATTGAAACTTATGAGCAAACAATTCCAAGCTATTGGCAATAAATTTGTGAAATGACTATAACATTTTTTCTGTTGTCTTCCCTAAAAAATACAGCTAAATTCGTTGTAGTCTTTCTATAAATGACTTGCTTTTTACCAACCATCCTTTTATTTAATGCAAGTCATAAAAAAGTGTTGAAATTCAGCACTTTTTAAACAAAAATTGGAGAAGTCAATGAAGATTTCTCCAATTTTTTTATATTTCCTATTAAAGCTGGAGTTAGTCAAGAAAGAAATGTGTTAGAATGAAAGAAAAGAGATGAGGTGTTCGCGATGTTTCAAGTGAATAATTTTTTGGATAATGATGACGTGGTTGTGGTGGATCAAAAAGGCGCATTTGCTATTACGGAATATCAACGTGATTTAAGTGTGACTTTATCCACAGCAGCGGCAGCTTATTACGCTAATCAAATGTTAGTTAGAAAACGTCAAGTAGTTTGTGATTTAAGTAAAACAACAGGTGTAGTCATTCAAGAAGGTGCGATGCAATGGATGGTTGGTGATGTACAAGCGACTACTGGGATTAAAGGCGTAGGTGATTTTTTAGGAAAGGCTTTTAAAGGCAAAGTAACTGGTGAAACTGTGGTAAAACCAGAATATGTCGGTACAGGAACTTTAGTTTTAGAGCCAACTTATCGTCATATTTTATTGCTTGATTTAGCAGATTGGCAAGGATCAATTGTTTTAGACGATGGTTTATTTTTAGCTTGCGATGCTTCTATTCAACATAAAGCAGTGATGCGTTCTAATCTTTCTTCTGCGGTAGCTGGTGGAGAAGGATTGTTCAATTTGGGATTAAAAGGTCAAGGCATTATCTGTTTAGAGTCACATTGTCCTAAAGAAGAACTCATCGAGATTACTTTACAAGATGATGTGTTAAAAGTTGATGGTAATTATGCAATTGCTTGGAGTAGTAGTTTAGATTTTACGGTTGAGCGTTCGGGTAAATCGTTATTAGGTTCTGCGGCTTCTGGGGAAGGTCTGGTCAATGTTTATCGTGGAAGTGGTAAAGTATTGATGGCGCCAGTATTAAAAGGCTTAGGTTAAAGACTAAATTAAAGGAAACTGATTTTTTTCAGTTTCCTTTAATTAGCTATATCGTCATAAAGAACAATTAGTCATCTTTTTACTACATTGCTGAAAAGAGAAGCAAAGGTTTATTTTTTTGCCCATTTTTCATCGACAAATTCGTTGTTATAGTAGCAACTATTTTTACTTAATTCTTGATTTACTTTTTTAAGCCCATATTTTTCAATTAAAGTGGGTTGTGAAGAAGCTAGATTTACACCTAATCCTAAACGTTCGTCTTTAATTTTAACGCCCATACTTGCTAAGATTGTTGGAAAATAATCGTATGGAGCGTATTGGCGATTTTTAGTTGAAAATGTTTGGTTAGGAAAATCAGCGTTTAAAATCAAATTAAATGTAGTACGTTGATAGTTTGGATCAAAGTTTTCAAAGAATTTTTTATTCATACTTGGATGATCACCCGTTAATACGATTACTGTATCTTTGTAAAAAGGTTGTTGTTGAATCCAACGCACTAAGTCAACAACTTGTTTTTGCGAATAATGAATCACATTGGCATATTGGCTAGTATAAAGTTTGGGCATATCAGGTTCCACGAAACCATCTGGAAAGTGAGTATCTGCATTTTCCATCGTAAAATTAAAAGGCTGATTCAAACTAGCTAAACGTGTGAGTTCTTGTTTAGTAAATTCATATAACTTATTATCTTCAAATCCCCACCAAACATTGTAATTAGGTGGAATCAATCCGGCTTTGCGAGCATATTTTACATCGAAAATATGGTAATTTCCGTGAGTTTTAAAGAAACTAGTTAGGCCACCAAAATCGGCATCAGCACCAAACATAATGGTTTGATTATACCCTTGTTCCTGTAAAATATCCCCAATCATAACAGCTCCTGGTAAAAATTGCCCTGTTTTACCGTAACTATTGCCATCCATCGGTATTTTCAAAGGCAACCCACTACTCATATTCACCATAGCTGCAACTGACCAACTGGAACCATAAGTCTGAATAGGTCCGCCAAACTTATTATTTGAAGAAAAATGTATGCCTTCTTTAGCTAAATTCATTAAATCAGGCATTAAGTTTTCTTTCATATAACCACCATTTGCTTGGTCGAAATAAGAATTTTCGATAGATTCTAGATAGATGTGAATGAGATTTTTTTTCTGTCTAGGAAATTGTAAGTTTACCGCTTGTGGTTTGACATATTCTTTTTGAATAAATGTCGATTGATCAAAATATGCCGTATAGACTTCGGTTAAGCGTAACTCTTTGATTGCATAGATACTACTGAAAATTAAAGAACCAAGTGCAACAATCGATAAAAATCGTTGTCGATGTTTGCGATTAAATAATGCTTTATCTTTATAGAGAAAGGTTATTTTTGTTAGATAAAATGCGCAGTAAAAGAAAAAATTAAGCACCCTAATAAAACGGGTGTACTGATAATTTGCTCAATCATCCCCGTGGCAGTTCCGTTAACTGGTGATTTAAAGTTAAAAATAAATTGCTCAGGTGTTAGTCGGCCAAATGCTGAAATAAACCAATTGCTCCCTAGAAAAAAGACAATCGCCAACATCATACCGATAGCACTAATAATAAAGATTACTTTTTCTTTTTTGGTTAATTTGGTTTTATCAGATGTTTTAATTGTTATTAATTGGTAGGCTAAACCTTTTAAAATTAGCCAAAAAATACCAATCATGATAGCAAATGCTATATATTTAAACAAAAAATTTTGATTATATAAATGGCTAACTAATACATTAGGAATTTTAAAGCAAAAACGTAATATTGTTAAAGCAGATAATTGGATCCCTAAGGTATAACTCAACCATCTTTTAACGCTTTGTCCTTTCGAAGGTGTTGGGAAAAAATAATTATCTAATAAAGTGATAATACTACTACTAAAAAAGTAGCTAAATAATTGAAAAAACATAGGTCCACTCCTTTCAATTAAAGTATAAAAAATATTTCTATGTTACACAATACTATTTAAACATAGAGAGTTTATCACTTTTTTTCATATTTTCATTGACTTTTTATATTAAAATTGCTATGATTTAACTGTTGTAATTGTGGACTCCACAGCTACAACCGCACAGACCAAGTTTTTAAGTACGATTGTCACTTGCGATGGCGAGTCTAAGTTTTATTATAAGGAGGTGCTGTTAAGCATGTACGCAATTATCAAAACTGGTGGTAAACAAGTGAAGGTTGAAGTAGGTCAAGCTATCTACGTTGAAAAATTAAACGTTGAAGCTGGCGAAAAAGTTACTTTTGATGAAGTTGTTTTAGTAGGTGGCGAATCTACTAAAGTAGGAACTCCTTTAGTAGCTGGTGCAACTGTTGTAGGTACTGTTGAAAAACATGGTAAACAAAAGAAAGTTGTAACTTTCAAATACAAACCTAAAAAACATTCACACCGCAAACAAGGTCATCGTCAACCATACACTAAAGTGGTTATCGAAGCAATTAACGCATAATTAGAAAAAGAAGGATAAGTTGATGATTAAAGGTATTTTTTACCGCAATGAATCAGGCATGATCCATCAATTTTGCATTTCTGGTCATGCAGGTGCAGGTGAATATGGCGAAGATATCGTCTGTGCAGCTGTGAGTGCATTGAGCTTAAATGCCATTAATAGTGTGGATTCTTTGGCAGGTGTTACTATGCAGATAGAGGCAGATCATGAAAATGGAGGCTTTTTACAAGCGTCGATTACAGATGATTTAACTCAAGAGCAAAAGAACGTTGTCCAGGTTTTACTTGAAAGTTTACTTTTAGGTTTAGAATCGGTTCAAGAAGAATATCAACAATATATCCAAATTCAAACCATTACAAATCACTAGGAGGTGCCGCTCATGTTGAAAATGAACTTACAATTCTTCGCTCACAAAAAAGGTGGAGGTTCTACTTCTAACGGACGTGACTCTCGCGCAAAACGTTTAGGTGCTAAACGTGCCGATGGTCAAACTGTTACAGGTGGTTCAATTCTTTACCGTCAACGTGGAACTAAGATTTATCCAGGTGTAAACGTTGGTATTGGCGGAGATGATACTTTATATGCTAAAGTTGACGGCGTTGTACGTTTCGAACGTAAAGGTCGCGACAAAAAACAAGTATCTGTATATCCAGTAGCTAAATAATTATTTGAATTTAAACTGAGAATGTCGAGTAATTGATATTCTCAGTTTTTTTGTCGATATTATTTTTATCACTTTGGTTACTTTGTTTTGATTACGAGATATATTATAATAGTAGGAAAGATTTTATTAGAGGTGGCAGGTAATGAGTGAATATTTTAGAATTGCAACAATTGAAGATGCCAAAGCGTTGGTAGAGATTTATCGACCTTATGTAGAGGAAACTGCGATTACTTTTGAATACGAAGTACCAACTATCGCAGAATTTGCTAAACGAATCGAAAACACCTTGCAACGTTATCCATATATTGTGGTTGAAGATGAAAATCAGCAGATTTTAGGCTATGCTTATGCGGGAGTTTATAAAGGACGAAGTGCTTATGATTGGTCAGTTGAAGTGACTGTTTATCTAAAAGTGGATGTTAAAGGTAGAGGACTGGGTAGAAAACTTTACGAACAATTAGAACAATACTTAAAACGACAAAATGTGTTACAGTTGACTGCATGTATTACAGCCGGCAATCAAGAAAGTGAAGCCTTCCATGAAAAAATGGGCTATAAAAAAGTCGCATTGTTTGAACAGATTGGCTATAAATTTAATCAATGGTATGATATTTGTTGGATGCAAAAGACATTAGCACCGCTTCCTAAACAGCCGGCTAACTTTATCCCATTTAGTCAATTAGCACAGTAATGATTGAAGTACATAATATTATCTAATTTAGATAAATAGCCGATAGTTGTTATAAATAATAAGTTAAGGGGGATGTTATATGAGCAAACGGATGGATCGAATATATCAATATGTTTATGAACAGACGTTTTTAGTTTCTAATGGACAAATGGATAATCTTTCAGGAGTTACTACTAATGAAGTGGCTGAAGCTTTGGCTATTCAAAGAACCAATGCAAGCAAAGATTTAAATGAATTAGTCCGTCAAAATCGTCTTTTAAAGCTAGATGGTCGACCTGTTCGCTATGTGGTGCAGATTGCAGATCATTCTAAAAAGACTGATCAACTACACGCAAAAGAAGTAGTTTTAGAGCAAAAAGCTATTTCAAAACCTATGACAAAGGCGCGTGATTTACAGAAAAATCCTAATATTTTTGCCAAAATGATTGGTGTCAAAGGTAGTATGAAAAATGCTATTGAACAAGCGAAGGCTGCAATCTTATATCCTCCCAAAGGTTTAAACTGTTTAATTACTGGTCCAACCGGTTCGGGGAAAACCTATTTTGCGCATGCTATGTTTCAGTTTGCCAAAGACAATCAAGTCATCGATCAAGAAAAAGATTTGATTGTTTTTAACTGTGCTGATTATGCCAATAACCCTGAGTTATTAATGAGTCACTTGTTTGGTTATGCTAAAGGTGCTTTTACCGGTGCGGAGCAGGAAAAAGAAGGGGTTATTGATCAAGCGGATGGCGGCATGCTCTTTTTAGATGAAATTCACCGTTTGCCTCCAGAAGGCCAAGAAATGGTCTTTTATTTTATGGATCATGGTACCTATAGTCGCTTAGGTGAAACGGGTAAAAAACACCAAGCCGATGTGCGCATTGTCGGAGCGACCACAGAAGATCCTACCTCAGCATTGCTTGACACTTTTGTTCGTCGTATACCGATTAATATTCAATTACCCGCTTTTGAAAAACGACCAGCTAATGAACAAATTGATTTAGTTCGAGTGATGGTTGTCCAAGAAGCTAAACGAATTCAGCGGACGATTACTTTAACAGAAGATGTTGTCAAAGCGTTGTTGGGAAGTGTTAGTTTTGGTAATATCGGTCAGTTAAAATCGAATGTACAATTAATTTGTGCGCGTGGCTTTTTGAATCATATGCAGCAAGAGCAAATTGAAATTGATTTAGATGATTTGTCAGAAGGTATCCGGAGTGGCTTGATTGTTTTAGCGAATAAGCGTGAGCAAATGGCAGAATTACAAAAGCAACTTGTGCCAAAGCTTATTGTTCAACCTAATGAAAGTATTATTGATATTAATACGGACTCTTATGAATTACCTTATAATTTGTATGATATTATCGGGGATAAAGCAGCCTTATTAAAAGCTGAAGGAATTGATCAAGAAGCGATTAATCATTTTATTAAGACTGATATTAATGTGCATTTGAAATCTTTTTATCGACATCACCAGTTTTCATTCCAATCAGAAAATAAATTGAGTGAATTGGTTGATAAGCGGGTCATTGAGGTAACCAGTAAAATTTATCAATTAGTAGAAAACAAATTAGAAATTGATTATCAGGCCAATTTTATTTACGCTTTTAGTTTGCATATTAGCAGTCTGTTAAAAAAGATTAATCTTGGGGAACAACGTCATATTAACGATAATATTCGGACGATGATTAGTGATTATCCGGAAGCTTTTGCTATGGCTAAAAAAATTCGCTATATTATAGAAGAAAGTTTTGAAGTAGAAATTCTTGAAAGTGAAGATTATTACTTAGCGGCGCTTTTAGTTTCGTTAAAATCTACGCCGTCTGTAGGGAAAATTGGTGTCGTGGTAGCCGCACATGGTAAAAGCTCAGCAAGTAGTATGGTCGAAGTGGTTACGCAACTTTTGGGAGTTGAGCAATTACGAGCAGTAGATATGCCATTAGATATGTCACCTAAGGTAGCTTTGGAAAAAATCGAACAGGCTGTTTTAGAGGTGAATGATGGCAGTGGCGTTTTATTGTTAGTGGATATGGGTTCTTTGGCAACATTTTCACAAGAAATTTTCCGCGATACCAAGGTTAGAGTTCGCACGATTGATATGGTCACAACCGCCATCGTTTTAGAAGCAGTGCGCAAAGCATCAGTTATTGGGGCTGATTTGGATAGCGTTTATGATTCACTAAGACATTTTAGAGGTTACGGTCATGTGGAACAACCCGACTCTAAAACACAAAGAAAGAAAAAAGCGATTTTGGCGATTTGTGCATCAGGCGAAGGAACTGCACAGAGGATTAAAGAAATCTTGGAGTTTTCACTGCAAAAACGGCAAAATGATGAAATTGAAATTGTTACATCTTCAATTATTGAAATTAACCAACGTTTACCAGAGATTATGCAGCACTATCAATTAATTGCTACGACTGGTATTGCTCAACCAGCTGTACCGTTACCGTTTATATCGTTAGAGCAATTTATTGATTCTGATATTGATCAATTACTCGATAAGTTGCTATTAGATAATGAATTATTTATTGATTTTGATATGACTGAATTAACCACATCTGATGAAACAGATGATACTAAGGGATTATGTATTCAATTTTTAGAGCGAAATGTCACTTTTATTAATCCTAAGAAAGTGATTGACTTGCTTTGGAGCTTTGCAGATAAAGTCATTGAAGAGTGGCAATTTGCCGAAGAGCTAAAAGGCTTTCGAATCAATTTTATCTTACATTGTGGGAATATGTTAGAACGGAATGTATTGAAAAAGCCATTGAGCGAACCAGAAAATTGTCAGCAAAAATTACTGGCAGAGCCTTTATACGAAAAACTTCATTTATATACACAAAGCCTGGCACGAATGTTAAATATTGAGATTCCAATGGTAGAAGAATACTATTTACTTGAATTAATTTTAAATCATCAAGCAAGAATACAGTATACAGAATAATACAGTATTGAAACGATACACTAAATACACTATCGGAAACGATAGTGTATTTTTTAGTGTATTATTTTTTGCTTGATTTTTAAGACTTTTTTAAGGAGTGTATTGTTTTAAAAGTTGGCACGCTTCTTGCTTATATATAAGTGAATACAAAGGAGGGAGGAACACTAAGGGAGAGATTTTGAAGTGGATAGGTAAGATTTACAAGGAGAGTTTGGTATGGATGTCCGTTTAGTTCGAATTGATGATCGTCTTATTCATGGTCAAGTTGCCACGGTTTGGGCGAAGCAAACAGGCATTGAGCGCATTATTGTGGTTAGTGATGAAGTTGCTCAGGATGAGTTGCAAAAGTTTTTATTAAATCAAGCAGCCCCACCTGGAATCAAGGCGAATGTCGTCACTGTTGATAAGATGCTTGAGGTGTTTTATAACATTTTATTCTTAAATGCAAAAGTCATGTTATTATTTACTTGTCCTCAGGATGTCGAACGATTGGTGCGAGCGGGAATTCGCCTTTCCTCAGTGAATATTGGTGGTATGCGCTTTGCTGCTGGCAAGAAAATGTTAAGTAACGTAATTTCACTGAGTGAAGACGACGTACGAGCATTTAAATATTTGTATGGGCAAGGGATAGAATTAGAAGTACGCCAAGTACCAGCTGATCGTAAAGTAAATTTTATGGATTTACTTTCAAGATTTCGATGAGTAAATAAAGAAGTATTCGTTGGTTAAGGTTAAATTTATCAATAGGAGGTATGAAGATGGTAGGAATTATCCTAGCAAGTCATGGAGAGTTCGCAAACGGTATTTTACAATCTGGTTCAATGATCTTTGGTGAACAACAAAATGTTGCCGCTGTAACTTTAATGCCTAGCGAAGGTCCAGATGATGTAAAAGCAAAAATGGAAGCAGCAATCGCTACTTTCGAAAACCAAGACGAAGTATTATTCTTAGTCGATCTTTGGGGTGGCACACCTTTCAACCAAGCAAACAGCTTGCTTGAAGCACACAAAGACAAATGGGCAATTGTTGCCGGTATGAACTTACCAATGGTAATTGAAGCATATGCTTCACGTTTTTCAATGAATACTGCACACGAAATTGCAGCGCATATCATTGCAACTGCAAAAGATGGTGTGAAAGTAAAACCTGAAGAACTAGAACCAAAAGAAGAAAAAGTAGCAGCAGCTGCTCAAGGACCAGTTGGAGCAATCCCTCCTGGTACAGTTCTAGGCGATGGCAAAATCAAATATGTACTTGCACGTGTTGACTCACGTTTACTACACGGACAAGTTGCAACAGCTTGGACTAAAGCTACTCAACCAAACCGTATTATCGTTGTATCTGATGCTGTATCAAAAGACGATTTACGTAAGAAATTAATTGAACAAGCTGCTCCTCCAGGAGTAAAAGCAAATGTTGTACCAGTTGCTAAAATGATTGAAGTGGCAAAAGACCCTCGTTTTGGTAATACTAAAGCATTACTATTATTTGAAAACCCACAAGATGTTGTTCGCGCAGTTGAAGGTGGCGTTGAAATCAAAGAATTAAACGTAGGTTCAATGGCTCACTCAGTTGGTAAAGTACTTGTAAACAAAGTATTGTCAATGGATGCAAAAGATGTAGAATCATTTGAAACATTGAAAAAAGCTGGCTTAACATTTGACGTACGTAAAGTACCTAATGATGCAAAAGATAATATGGATGCATTATTACAAAAAGCAAAATCAGAATTAGGTAATGCTTAATTTACCAAATAAAGTACTTATATAGGAGGTTTATTATGTCTATTATTTCTATGGTATTAGTCGTAGTGGTTGCCTTTTTAGCCGGAATGGGCGGGATCTTAGACGAATTCCAATTCCATCAACCACTAGTCGCATGTACATTAATCGGATTAGTTACTGGTAATTTAGAAGCCGGAATTGTTTTAGGTGGTCAATTACAATTATTAGCATTAGGTTGGGCAAATATCGGTGCTGCCGTTGCACCAGATGCTGCGTTAGCTTCAGTTGCATCAGCAATTATTTTAGTTTTAGGTGGACAAGGTGTTAAAGGTGTGTTCTCTGCCGTAGCGATTGCTATACCTTTAGCTGTTGCTGGTTTGTTCTTAACAATGATCGCACGTACTTTAGCTGTCCCAATCGTACACTTCATGGATGCTGCTGCTGAACGTGGTAATTATCGTGCTATTGAAATGTGGCAAATTGCTGCAATTTGTATGCAAGGTTTACGTATTGCTATCCCTGCTGCTTTACTTTTAGTTATCCCAGCTGAAGCCGTACAAGCTTTACTACAAAGTATGCCTGCTTGGTTATCTGATGGTATGGCTATCGGTGGTGGTATGGTCGTTGCCGTAGGTTATGCAATGGTTATTAACATGATGGCATCTAAAGAAGTATGGCCATTCTTCATGTTAGGTTTTGTTATCGCTGCAATTTCTCAAATCACATTAATTGGTTTAGGGGTAATCGGTGTTGCTTTAGCATTACTTTACATCCAAATCACTAAAAATGCTGGTTCAGCAGGTGGAAATTCTGGTTCAGGAGATCCATTAGGCGATATCTTAAACGACTATTAAGAAGGAGGAAAATAAATAATGGCTGAAAGAATTGAATTAACTAAAAAAGATCGTTTATCAGTTGCATGGCGCTCAACTTTCCTTCAAGGTTCTTGGAACTATGAACGTATGCAAAACGGTGGCTGGGCTTTTGCAATGATTCCAGCAATCAAAAAATTATATAAAGATCCAGAAGATCGTAAAGCGGCTTTAAAACGCCACTTAGAATTCTTTAACACTCACCCATATTTAGCTTCTCCTATTTTAGGGGTAACTTTAGCACTTGAAGAAGACCGTGCAAACGGTGCTGCTGTCGATGATGTAGCAATTCAAGGGGTTAAGGTTGGTATGATGGGGCCTTTAGCTGGTGTTGGTGACCCAGTATTCTGGTTTACTATACGCCCTATGTTAGGAGCTTTAGGTGCATCTCTAGCTTTAAGTGGAAATATCTTAGGACCAATCTTGTTCTTCGTATTATGGAATGTAATTCGTTGGGCATTCATGTGGTACACACAAGAATTTGGTTACCGTGCAGGTTCAAAAATCACTGATGACTTATCAGGTGGTTTATTACAAGACATCACTAAAGGTGCTTCAATCTTAGGTATGTTCGTATTAGCTGCTTTGGTAGAACGTTGGGTATCTATCAACTTCAAACCAGTTGTTTCAAGAGTAACTTTATCTGAAGGTGCTTATATTGAATGGGATAAAGTTGAAATTTCAGGTAAAGGTTTGAAAACTCTATTTGATCAAGTAAACTCAGGTATGGCTTTAGATCCAGTTAAAGTTACAACTTTACAAGATAACTTGAATCAATTAATTCCAGGTTTAGTTCCATTACTATTAACCTTCCTATGCATGTGGTTATTGAAGAAGAAAGTTTCTCCAATCGTAATCATTATTGGATTATTCATCGTAGGTATCGTTGGACACTTAGTTGGATTACTATAATTCATTCAATCTATTCGTTTATTGGGTCGAGAATCGCTGCTAGGTTCTCGACCTTTTTTAGTAGTCGCTAAGATTAAAATATGATATGCTTAAACAAAGAGTAAGAAGGAGGCGCTGGCTTTTAGCTAGCATATGCTTATGGTACAATCATTAAATACAAAAGTTGATTTAGTTATGGACGGTACTTCATTTTTAGGTTTACCCAATTATGGAGAAATTATGATTGGCGATAAAGCCTTTGAGTTTTATAATGACCGTGATGTAAATAAATACATTCAAATTCCTTGGGAGGAAGTTGATTGTGTGATGGCTTCAGTTGTTTTTAAAGGGAAATGGATTCCAAGATTTGCGATTCAAACCAAAAAAAATGGCACCTATCAATTTGCTGCTAAAAATCCCAAACAATTATTGCGTGCAATGCAGGCTTATGTTAATCCGAAGAAAATGGTTCGGGCACTAAGTTTTTCACAGATGTTGACTCGTGGAATTAAAGGAACTATCGCAAAATATAAAAAAAAATAAAAAAAGCGTAATTAAGTAGTGCAGGTGTAAAAGAACTACTTGATTACGCTTTTTTGACTGTTTACATAGGCAATTAGCCAAACCTTTGTTATAATAGATAAAAATGAAGAATGAAGGGTGATACAATGATTCGAGTAGAAAATTTACGTAAATTACTGCGAGCAAATGATTTATCAGCGTTTTTAATTACCAGTCCATATAATCTACGCTACCTAACGAATTTTACAGGTACTACCGGATTGGCAGTGATTACTTTAAATAAGGCCTATTTTGTAACTGATTTTCGTTATACTGAGCAAGCAAGTATGCAAGCTAAAGGTTATCAAATTGTCAAAAGCACCGGTCATATTTTTGAAGAAGTGGCTAAAATTTGTCAACAGGATGAATTGGCTACTTTGGCTTTTGAAGAAAGCTTTGTAACTGTTAAAGATTATGATTTGTTAGAAGAATTAATTGAGGAAACTTCATTGATTCCAGTTAGTGGTTTAATTGAAGAATTACGTGAAGTAAAAGACGAATCAGAAATTGCGATTATTAAAAAAGCTTGTGCAATTGCTGATCAAGCTTTTCAACATATTTTAGACTATATTCAACCAGGATTGAGTGAAATCCAAGTAGCTAATGAACTAGATTTTTATATGCGTTCATTAGGAGCAAGTGGTGTATCATTTGATACCATTGTGGCAAGTGGTGTACGTTCAGCAATGCCACATGGTGTAGCTAGTGAAAAGCTAATTAAAAAAAATGATTTGATTACGATTGACTTTGGTTGTTATTATCAAGGCTATGTGTCCGATATGACGAGAACTTTTGCGATTGGCGATCCTGGTGACAAACTAAAAGAAATTTATGATATTGTACTACAAGCACAATTAAAAGTAATTGAAGCAGCTAAACCTGGAATCACAGGTATTGAATTGGATGCAGTAGCTAGAGATCACATTGCTAGCTTTGGCTATAAAGAAGCTTTTGGTCATTCAACTGGTCACGGAATTGGTTTAGAAATCCATGAAGGGCCAAATGTATCCTTTAGAGCGAATAAAGCATTTGTTCCAGGAAACATTATTACTGACGAACCAGGTATTTATTTACCAGGAATCGGTGGTGTACGTATTGAAGATGATTTATTGATTACCTCAACGGGTAATGAAGTACTGACAAAAGCACCAAAAGAGTTGATTATCTTATAAAAAGCTTAGAATTATCAAGAGTTTTACGTCAAGCGCTAGCTAATCATTCTATAAAATGATAAACTAGAATTGACTAGTATTTAAAGAAAACAGTATATTCTTTAAATCGATTGTAGGAATGGAGGATATATCATGGCTGATGAAAAAGCATTAAAATTAGATGTACAAGATGATCTTGGTGAGATTGTGATTGCACCAGAAGTGATTGAAATTATTAGTGGCATCACTGCTGCTAAAGTAGACGGTGTTCATCACATGCAAGGTTCATTTGCCAATAATGTGACTGAACTATTAGGTCGTTCAGTTTATGACAAAGGGGTCTATTTATCAACGACTGAAGAAGGGATTCAAGTAGATGCCTATGTCAGTGTAAAATATGGCGTTTCTGTACCTAAAGTAGCAACTGAAATTCAACAAAAAATCAAACAACAAGTACTATACATGACTGATGTAACTTTAGCAGAGGTTAATGTACATGTGGTTGCCGTGGTACCAGAAAAAATGGAAGCTATGAATTTAGACGAATTATTTGATGCTGAAGAGGATGACAATGAGTAATAAAGAATTATCAAGACATCAAATTAGAGAAATGGCTGTGCAAGCTTTATTTCCTTTGATTTTTAATCAAGATTTATCAAAACAAGCTGCGATTAATCATGCCTTGACTTTAAATCTATTTGATCAATTAGATGAAGAACATGAACACTTCGTACCAGCCTATCTAGATTTATTGGTATCTGGTGTATGTGAATATCAAAGTTCACTGGATCAATTAATTGAAAGTCACTTGCGTTCTGGTTGGAAGATTAGTCGTTTATCCAAAATGGATGTAACTATTTTGCGCCTAGCTTTGTTTGAAATGCTTTATGTAGAAGATGTTCCCAATGCAGTTGCGCTAAACGAAGCAATTGAATTAGCGAAAACGTTTAGTGATGAAAAATCTCGTCGCTTTGTTAATGGGGTGTTGTCTGCAATCAATCAAGAACTAAAAGAAAAAAGCGAGTAATACTAGGCAAGCTGAATGCTTAGTTAAATGATTAGCGATAACCGAGATGTTCTAAACTGAAAAATCTAGTTTAGGGATTTCGGTTTTTTCATCATTAATGGTAAACGGATAAAAAGGAGCAATATGGAAAATGACAGAAATATTAAATGGTAAAATTTTGGCTGAACAATTACAAGAACAAATGCGACGTGAAGTTGAAGACTTACGAGAAATAAATATTCATCCTGGCTTAGCAGTGATTTTAGTTGGTGAGGATGCTGCTAGTCAAGTCTATGTTAGAAATAAAGAACGTGCTGCTCAAAAGATAGGGATTCATTCTTTAGTTTTACGTTTACCAGCGACCATTTCACAAGCTGAGTTATTAACTGAAATTGAACGTTTAAATGCTGATAAAAATTTTCACGGTATCTTAGTCCAATTGCCATTACCCAAACATATTAATGAGGAAGTAATTTTAGATGCAATTGATCCTAAAAAAGATGTAGATGGTTTTCATCCAATGAATTTAGGAAATTTATTTGTGGGCAAAAAAACGATGGTTCCTTGTACACCAGCCGGAATAATGGAAATGTTAAAATCCGCTAATATTGAGCTTGCTGGTAAAAATGCCGTAATTATTGGCAGAAGTAATATTGTAGGTAAACCAATGGCGCATTTATTACTAGCTGAAAATGCAACGGTTACGATTACTCATTCTAAAACCAAAAATCTTGCTGAAGTAGCGAGTCAGGCGGATATTTTAGTGGTGACAATCGGTCGAGCAGCATTTGTGACTAAGGATTTTATCAAAGAAGGTGCTGTAGTAGTAGATGTAGGGATTAATCGTCGTGAAGATGGCAAATTAATTGGCGATGTTGATTATCAAGCGGTTGCCCCACTTTGCAGTTATATTACACCAGTGCCAGGTGGTGTGGGACCGATGACGATTACGATGTTAATGAAGCAAACCATTGAAGCAGCCAAAAGAATGGAGCAATAAATATGGCTGAACAACAATATTTAACTGTCAGTGCATTGACCAAGTATATCAAGCATAAATTTGAGGCTGATCCATATTTAGGGCGGGTTTATTTAACTGGTGAGATTTCAAACTTTCGCAAACGTCCGATGCATCAATATTTTTCTTTAAAAGATGATCATGCCAAAATTTCGGCAGTAATGTTTAAAAGTGCTTTTGCTAAAGTAAAATTTGAACCAACTGAAGGAATGAAAGTGCTAGTTGTCGGCTATGTATCGGTGTATGAAGCAACTGGGGCTTATCAGATTACGATTGAACGGATGGAACCTGATGGTGTGGGCGCATTATACCAAGCATTTGAACAGTTAAAAGAAAAGTTAGCTAAAGAAGGCTTATTTGATGCACCTAAAAGTAAGTTGCCACGTTTTCCTAAACGAATTGCGGTGTTAACCAGTCCAAGTGGTGCAGTAATCAGAGATATTATTACCACTGTACGTAGACGTTATCCTATCGCTCAAATAGTTTTGTATCCAACGGTAGTACAAGGGGAACAAGCAGCTCCTAATCTAGTCGCAAATTTAAAACGAGCGGATCAACAAAATTTTGATACCATTATTATCGGACGTGGAGGCGGATCGATTGAAGATTTGTGGCCTTTTAATGAAGAAAGTGTTGCTAGACAAATTTTTGCGACGAAAACGCCAATTATTTCTTCAGTTGGTCATGAAACAGATACAACCATCGCTGATTATGTGGCTGATGTGCGTGCACCTACACCGACAGCTGCCGCAGAGCTTGCTGTTCCAGTTCTGACCGAAGAAGTTCTTAAAATTGAACAACAACAAATTCGGCTAGTGCAAGCTTTTCAAGCCCAAATTCAACGTAAAACGCATCAATTACAGCGTTTGTTACAAAGTTATATCTTTACCCAACCTCAACGTTTGTATGAAGCCAAAGTGTTACAACTTGATCATATGCAACAGCAATTATCTTTAAATATGCAGACTTTGTTAAGAGAGAAGGAAAAAAATTATCAACAGCTTGAACAAAGATTGCAAAAACAAACGCCGATTTATCATTTGCAAGCTGAGCAACAACGGTTAAATTATGTAGAGAATCGGTTAAATCAACTGATTCAACAAGTTTATCAACAAAAAATGCAAACTTTTCAGCATTTAATTGCTTCACTTGATTTACTAAGTCCTTTAAAAATAATGCAAAGGGGCTATAGTTATACCACGGTTGATAAGCAAGTCGTTAAATCAGTTAAACAATTAGCTGTTAATCAGACTTTAACGATTCACTATGCCGATGGTAAAGTATTATCGAAAGTCGAAGAAATACAGGAGGAAAATTATCATGAGTGAACCAACTTTTGAACAGTCACTGGCTGAATTAGAACAAATTGTTCAGCAATTAGAACGTGGTGATGTTCCGTTAGAAGAAGCTTTAACTGCGTTTCAAACAGGAATTGCCCTAAGTAAAAAATGCAAAGATCAGTTAAATAATGCTGAGAAAACTTTAGCCAAAATGATGAATGATCAAGACGAAGAATTACCATTTGAAGGAGCTGAAGGTGATGCAAACTATTGAGCATGAACTTGCCCAAGTAGAAGCCTTGATGCAACAATTTATCGTAACACATACTAATGATGAACAACTACAAGAAAGTATGCGTTACTCAGTTCAGGCAGGTGGGAAAAGAATCCGTCCGCAAATTGTATTGATGATGACCGAAGCCTTAGGAGGCAAAATCGATTGGAATACCTATCGAGCTGCGGCAGCTATTGAAATGATTCATACGTATTCTTTGGTTCATGATGACTTGCCCGCGATGGATGACGACGATTTACGTCGAGGAAAGCCTACTAATCATAAGGTTTTTGGAGAGGCAATAGCGATTTTAGCTGGCGATGGTTTGTTAACGATGGCCTTTGAATTATTGAGTCATCTCACTTTGCCAAGTAAGGATAGCCTACATTTAATTCGGTTATTAGCAGAATCTGCAGGTGCCAGTGGTATGGTTGCAGGACAAGCCGGGGATATTTTGGCTGAAGAAAAGCAAATTTCATTATCAGATTTGATGTTTATTCATCGAAGAAAGACCGGTAAATTGATTGAATGTGCTTTTCTATTCGGGGCAATTTTGGCTAAGGCTAGTCATGAACAACAAATTTTATGTCATCAATTAGGGCAAGAAGTTGGGATTGCTTTTCAAATTCGTGATGATTTATTAGATGTATTATCAACGACAGAAGAATTAGGCAAAGTAGTCCATCGCGATGAAGCCTTACAAAAGAGTACCTATCCACAACTATTAGGAATAGATGGTGCAAAAGCTGCTTTAAATCAGCGGTTGCAACATGCGAATGAACTAATCGACCAATTATCACTAGATATGGCAAAAATCCAACCATTACAGGCGTTAATTCAACGCTTACAAATTGATTAAGATGAGGATGAGTGGATGAAAAAAGAACGAGTTGATGTATTAGCTGTGATGCAAGGTTTATTTGATAGCCGCGAGCAAGCAAAACGCGGTATTATGGCAGGCTTGGTTTATTAATTTGTAGTAAATATATAAAGAAATTTGTATAGCATGAATAATAATTTTTATTCATTCCACTTGAATTGCTGGAAAGTCGTAAAGCTGGCGAAACGACAACGTAAAGATGAAAGAAGCTTAAGCGTGAGCGTGGCGAAAGCAGAAAAAATTCGTCAGATGGTTTATGGTTAAATCCTAAGAACTAATAGAATCGATAATCAGCAGCGAAGACTCAAAAAGAGTAACGTTCAACGACTATCCGTTAAGGAGTAGGGTGAAGTCATCCGAAGTAAGTGGCAGCTTAGCACATCATGGTGAAGCTGAAGATATAGTCTGTGCTGTATGGAAACATGCAGAAGTTCATTAGCGAACTGCATTAAATTAACGACTTAATGTGAACACTATCCAATAGGATTCAGACCGACAAGCATGAACGCCTAGATAAACCTGGTGAAAAAATCCCACTATCAACAGAATTAGTAATTAAAGGGAAAAAAATTCCTTATGTTTCTAGAGGCGGCTTAAAGCTAGAAAAAGCTTTAAAAATTTTTGATTTTGATGTAAAAGATAAGATTGTTTTAGATATCGGCGCTTCTACCGGAGGCTTTACAGATGTGGCCTTACAAAATGGTGCTAAATTAAGTTATGCTTTAGATGTTGGCTATAATCAATTAGCTTGGAAAATCCGTCAAGATCCTCGAGTAATTGTGATGGAAAAGACTAATTTTCGCTATAGTCAACCAACTGATTTTTTAGATGGCTTACCAAGTGTAGCGACAATTGACGTTTCGTTTATTTCGTTAGCGTTAATTTTACCACCATTAGCTCAAATTTTAGTCGATCATGGGGATGTTATGGCTTTGATTAAGCCACAATTTGAGGCAGGCAAAGAATTTGTAGGAAAGCATGGGATTGTAAGAGATCCGAAAGTCCATGAAAGTGTCATTCAGAAAACCATTGAATTAGCCTTTGCTAATGGTTTTTCAGTCAAAAACTTAAGTTACTCGCCAATTACAGGCGGTGAAGGTAATATTGAATTTTTAATTCATTTAAGAAAAGAAAATGATCCTAGTATTGCTCAAGAAATTGATGTTGTTGCTACAATTCAAGCAGCCCATCAACATTTATTAGGTTAATTTTGCATAAAAATTATCTAAGAACCCTTCTTTTAAGGGTTCTTTTTTTGTATAAGCATGCTATAATCAAAATACTGGATAAAAAATGAATAAAAATAAATATTACTATATAAAGGAGGGAACCACGGTTAACTTTGATTAATTCGTGGCTTGAATGAGAAAAAAAGATCGACATCGTTTAATTACTAAGTTATTAGCTGAACATGAAATTGAAAAGCAAGAAGATTTTGTTGATTTATTGCGTAACTACTCAGTAGAAGTTACCCAAGCAACAGTCTCTAGAGATATTAAAGAATTAAAACTAATCAAAATTCCAGCAGCTTCTGGCGGATATCGTTATAGTTTACCTGCTGAGACGGCTGAGGATAGTTTTAATCGTTTATTACGTTTATTAAAAAACGCTTGTTTAGGCATTGATCAAATGGACAAAATGATTATAGTGAAAACAATTCCTGGTAATGCTTCTGCGGTAGGCAATTTATCAGATAAATGTTTCAGAAATGAATTGTTTGGTCTACTTAATGATGATGATAGTGTATTGATGATTTTTAAAGAAGAGGCTACTTGTTTAGAAACTTTTCAACGTTTACAACATTATCGTCAATAATTCAAAGGGAGTGGTTCGTTTGCTTTTAGAATTATCTATTCAAAACTTTGCAATTATTCCTAAACTCCATTTACGTTTCCAAGAAGGTATGACAGCATTAACCGGTGAGACAGGTGCAGGTAAATCAATTATCATTGATGCGATGTCTTTATTGGCGGGTGCTAGAGGTTCAAGTGAGTTTATCCGACAAGGAGCAGATAAATCGGTAATTGAAGGTATTTTTGAGTTGCCGATACAGCCTGAATTTTTAGATTTGGCCCAAGAGTTAGGCTTAGATTTAGAAGAGGGAATCTTAATTATTCAACGTGATTTAACAAGAACGGGTAAAAGTTTTTGCCGTGTAAATGGTCGTACGATGACTTTGGCCAATTTAAAAAGAATCGGCAATTTTTTAGTCGATATTCAAGGGCAAAATGATCATCAGCAATTATTACAAGCTGAAAAGCATTTGAGTTTTGTTGATGCTTTAGGGACTGAGACATTTAAAGCTCAGTTGCAACATTATCAGCAAGAATTTATCACATATCAAGAATTAGACAAGAAAGTTCAACAAATTCGCAATAATGAACAGCTATATGTCCAACGCTTAGATATGTTAAAATTTCAAAAAGAAGAAATAGAGCAAGCTACGCTGTTGCCTGGTGAAGAAGATCTCTTAGTTGAAGAACGCGATAAATTATTGAATTTTCAAAAAATCATGGATGCCTTTGCGAAAAGTCGTGCAGTATTGAGTTTAGAAGAACCTAATTTAATGGATACTTTATCATTAGTGATTGGCGAGATTCAAGAAATTGCCCATTTATCTACCGATTATGAACAATTAAATGAGCAATTACAATCGGCATATTACTTACTACAAGATGCCTCAGATGGTATTGCTAAACAAGTTGATGTACTAGAACTTGACGAAGAACGATTAGAAGAAATTGAACAACGTCTAAGTATTATCAAAAAATTAAAACGTAAATATGGTCAAGATATTGAGCATATTTTAAATTATCTGGCAGAAATTACAGATGAATTAAATAATGCAACCCAATCAGAAGATCAATTGGAAAAATTAGAAGCCCAATGTCGCCTGCTTGAAGAAAGTTTATGGCAGCAAGCAGATAAAATTAGCCAACAACGTCATCAAATGGCTCATCAATTATCCAATGAAATTATGCAAGAATTAAAGGATTTATATTTAGAAAATACTCAATTTGAAGTACGCTTTTTCAAAGAGAAGCATCAGTTGCAATTTCAAGGGATAGATCAAGTAGAATTCTACTTAACGACTAATCCAGGTGAACCGTTAAAACCGTTAGTTAAAGTAGCTTCGGGCGGAGAGCTATCAAGAATCTTGCTGGCATTAAAGGCGATTTTTTCTAAAGCGCAACAAATGACCAGTATTATTTTTGATGAAGTGGATACTGGCGTGAGCGGCCGAGTGGCACAAGCTATTGCCGAAAAAATCTTAAAGATTTCAAGACAATCACAAGTTTTATGTATCACGCATTTGCCACAAGTTGCAGCGGCAGCAACCAATCAATATTTTATTCAAAAGACAGTAAAAAATGGGCGAACAACTACACTAGTTCAACCACTTAATCAACAAGAACGTATTCAAGAAGTGGCTCGGATGCTTGCAGGTGTTGAAATTACCCCATTAACCTTAGAGCATGCTAAGGAATTGATGGCTAGTTTGCAGGCAAAATAAAAAATAGCTGTTGCTAGGAATATTAATTAGCAACAGCTATTTTTATGGACTTATTTAGATGGTTACATCAAAGCTGCTACAGCAGAGAGCAATACACCACCAATTGTGATAATCAACATGGACCACACTACTACCTTTGTAATCTTTTCGAAGGTAGATAATTTTTTCTTTTCGCTCATAGTAGCCTTCCTTTATTCTTATTTGGTTTTAGTTTACAACCATTTGTGATAGAACTCAAGCTTTTCGTCAAGATTAGCAAAGGAATTTAAAAAATTCTAGAACTACATATACTTTTAAAAAGATTGAAACAAGCATGTAACGTAATTATTGTATATTATAGAATGGATGTTTGTAGAAAGGATTAATTTTATGGATCGATCAACACTTATTGTATTTATTTGGTTTGCTTTACCAATTATTTTGTTTATGGGATTAAACTATATCCTTAGACGGTTTAGTTTGAAAAAATATTTGAAAATTCGACTAGTGGATATCATGGTACCAATTTTATTTTTGATTGAAAATCATATTGTCCAACTATTGTTTAAAGAAAGTGTATGGCCCTATCTATTGATTTCTGCTCTAGTTTTAGGAATTGGTATAGCAATCGTGCAAGCCTATTTTTATGATGAAATTGTTTATCGCTTTTATTTAAAAATGTTTTGGCGCTTTTTATTTCTCTTACTAGTTGTTTTGTATGTCTTTTTATTATTTGTAGCTATTTTTTAAGACAGCATGTGTGAAAAGTCTTTACATTTCAAAGAAACTTTATAAAAACTTTTAAAAGTTTTTAAATTTGAATTTTTTTGTTTTTTTTTATTAAGTTCCATTAAATGTTATAGAAATAGTGGTAGAAAGTGGGGGAATGTGGTAGACTTAGGTTACTAAGTAGTAAGTGGAGGAACTTTCGATGTTTATGGGTGAATTTCAACATTCAATAGACGCGAAAGGCCGGCTAATTGTCCCAGCGAAATTTCGTGAAAAATTAGGTAATACATTTGTAGTCACTCGGGGCTTAGACGGCTGTTTATTTGGTTATCCTCTTGATGAGTGGAATAAGCTCGAAGAAAAGTTAAATGAAATGCCACTAGCTAAAAAAGATGCACGGTTATTTGTTCGGTTCTTCTATTCAGCAGCTACTGAATGTGAAATTGATAAACAAGGTCGAATTAATATTCCCCAGACTTTACGTGCTCATGCTCAGCTTGAGAAAAGTTGTGTGATTATTGGTGTAAGTAATCGCATTGAGATTTGGGATGAAGCACGTTGGCAATCATTTACTAAAGAAGCAGAAATGAGTTTTGATGATATTGCTGAGTCGATGATTGATTTTGGCCTATAATATTGAAATGAGGATTTAATAATGGTGTCATTCCAGCATTATACTGTAATGAAACGTGAAACAGTTGATGGCCTTGCTATCAAAGAAGACGGAATCTATGTAGACTGCACTTTAGGTGGTGCGGGTCATAGTGAATATATTTTATCGCAATTAACTACTGGTCATTTATATTGTTTTGATCAAGATGAAATTGCCATTGAACATGCAAAGCAACGTTTACAACCATATGTACAAAAGAATATGGTGACATTTATTCGGGCGAATTTTAGAGAGTTAGCTCAACAATTAGCACGTTTAGGAATTAGCAAGGTTGATGGTATTATTTATGATTTGGGCGTTTCTTCCCCACAGTTAGACGAAGCTAGTCGAGGGTTTAGTTACCATCAAGATGCCCCACTTGATATGCGCATGGATCAAAGCGCTGATTTTAGTGCATACGATGTGATTAATAGCTATTCTTACCAAGAATTAGTGAAGATATTCTTTCGTTATGGTGAGGAAAAGTTTTCTAAACAAATTGCTAGAGAGATTGAAAAAAGACGACAATCTCAGCCGATTGCAACAACCGGCGAATTGGTTGATATAATAAAAACAGCCATTCCTGCGCCAGCAAGAAGAGCGGGTGGACATCCAGCCAAGCGAATTTTCCAGGCTGTCCGTATTGCTGTCAATGATGAATTAGGAGCAGTAGAAAGTTCATTGGAACAAGCCATACAATTGTTAAATGTTGGCGGAAAAGTGAGTGTGATTACGTTCCATTCTTTAGAAGATCGAATTGTTAAAACGATGTTTAAAGAGTACAGCCAGCCAAAAGATGTGCCTCCGGGTCTTCCAATAATTCCTGAAGAGGCGCAACCAATTTTAAAATTAATTACTAAAAAACCAATCGTTGCTAGTGAAGAAGAATTAGCTGAAAATAATCGTTCACGTAGCGCGAAGTTGAGAATTGCCGAGAAAATACGAGAGGAGGAGTAGTAACGATGGCAGAATTGAAATTTGAAGATTATTCGCTTGATTTAGATAGCTCAATTGAACAACCCATCGAACAAGTGAATTATCTTTCAATTGATGAAGTTCAACGACCAAAAGTTGCTATTGCTCCACAATCTCCAGCATTAAAGCTAAAACGAATCAGTTTATTGGAAAAAACCTTAGCTTTTTTACTGTTGATATCAATGGTGTTACTCGCTATGGGGATGATTTATGTGCGTACTTCTGTCAATCAGTTAGAACATGACATCACTTTAGTGGAAAATGAAATTAGTACAAATGAAAAAGATATTACTCGCTTGCAGCAAGAAAAAAATGAGCTTTCTAAAGCTGAACGGATTAAACAAATTGCTGAAAAATTAGGGTTATCAATTAACGATGATAATTTAAAGAAAGTGAAGTAAAGAATTAATGAGTTCAAAATATAAGAAATTTAAGGATTTTATTCGTAAAAAAAATCAATCCACCACGAACAACCGCAAAAAAGTAGGGATAATCTTCTTTTCTACCGCCATTGCGTTGTTCTTTTTATTTGCGATACGCATTAGTTATATTGTATTAGTTGGTAAAGTTGGCGATGTTTCGCTAAAAGAAAAGACTGCAGAGTTATATAAGGGTTCTGAAATTATTCCGGCTAAACGAGGAACTATTTATGATCGTAACGGTGTAGCTATTGCAGAAGATGCCACTTCCTATTCGGCATACGTCATTTTTTCAAAAAACTATGTTCAAGGAAAGAAAAAATTATATGCTGAAAATAAAGATTTAGCATTAATTGCGCAAGTATTAAATCAACAAACTGGCATTGATCAAGCTAGCGTATTGAAAGTATTGAATAATGCTTTTAATACTGATCCCAGACCTTACCAAGTAGAAATTTCAGCGGCTAAAAATATCACTTTACAACAAAAAGAGACAATTGAAGCTGAACTAAAACGTTTGGGTGGTAAGGGCTTATACTTTAATGATCATCCTTCGAGAATCTATCCTAATGGACAATTTTCTTCTCATTTAATTGGCTATGCCGATATTGAAACAAAGGATAATCAAGAACGCTTGGTTGGAAAACTGGGTATCGAAGAAGCCTATAATAATGTATTAAAAGGAACCGATGGAAAAATTACTTATCAAAAAGATAATTATCAAAATCCGTTACCAGGTACGGTTGCTGAGAAAAAAGCGGCGGTAGATGGTAAAGACATCTACACAACAATTGATAGTCGCTTGCAAAGTTACTTAGATACATTATTAACAGCTGCTTATCAAAAAAATAAACCTGAAAATATGACTGGTGTATTGATGAATGCTAAAACTGGAGAGATTTTAGCAGCAGCCCAACAGCCTTCATTTAACCCAGAAGACAAGTCTACATTAGGTGGCGAAGATTTTACGTGGTTGAATTTATTATTGCAAGATACCTATGAGCCAGGATCTACCATGAAAATTTTGACTACCTCGGCTGCCATTGATCAAGGAATTTTTAATGAAAATGAAACCTTCAATTCTGGAGCAATTAAGATTGCTGATACGACTATTGATGACTGGGATCATGGAAAATTAGGAACCTTGACAATGCGCCAAGCCTTGTCATGGTCAAGTAATAAAGGAATGGTTATTTTAGAGCAACGCATGCAAGATCGTTGGCAAAGATATCTAGAACAATTTGGTTTTGGTCAGACAACTAATGCAGGAATTTTAGGGGAAAGTTCGGGTATATTACCAGAAGATAATGTTGTTTCTAAAGCGATGAGTGCCTTTGGTCAAGGGATTGCTGTAACAAATTTCCAAATGCTACAAGCTTTTACAGCGGTATCAAATAATGGAACGATGGTTAAACCACATTTCATCAAAGAGATTGTCGATACGACAACGAATAAAAAAGTAGTAACGAACACAGAAGTAGTCGGTAAACCGATTAGTGAAAATGCCGCTCGTAAAGTTAGAGAATATATGCGCGATGTCATTGAAAGTCAAGACTACGGTAGTGCTTATGGCAAGTATAGTGTGCCGGGGTATAACATTGCTGCCAAAACAGGTACAGCGCAGGTCGCTTCTCAAACAGGTGGTTATCTTAAAGGGGAAAATGATTACTTGTACTCTATTGTCTTAATGATTCCAGCTGAAGAACCAGAGTATGTCTTATACTTAACGATTAAGTTGCCTAAAGAATATGATGGCACAGCTTTACCAAGTGTAGCTAATCCTTTGTTAAAACGGGCAATGGATTTATTAGATACTGATCAACTAGAAAGCTCAGAAGTCGAAAAGAGTAATGAAAAAATTACTATTGATAATTATCAAGGAATGTCAGCTATCGAGGCTGCCAATCAAGCTGAGAAAAAAGGTCTTGAGGTTATTGTCTTAGGTAGCGGTGAAAAAATTACAGCACAATCAATTAAAGCTGGAATAAAAGTGTTGCCTAATGAAAAAATTATTTTGAAAACGGATAGTGATCAATATTATATGCCAGACGTATCAGGATGGTCCAAAGTAGATTTAATTAAGTTGACCAGTATGTTAGACTTAAAAATTAAACTTGAAGGTAGTGGCTATTGTGTTAGTCAAAGTATTGAACCATACGAAACGATTACTGGGGATACGTTAAGCTTTACTTTAAAAGAAAATTAACGAGAAGTTGTAAATAGGAGAAAAATGATGGAATTAACCAAAATGATATTACCTTTAGCAAGTAGCTTTGGCATAACTTTTGCCTTTATGCCTTTGTTTATTGAATATTTTATTCAAAAGAAATATGGACAAGAAATTAGAGAAGAAGGGCCAAAATGGCATAATGCCAAAGCCGGAACTCCTACTATGGGTGGTTTTGTCTTTGTAAGTGCAGCAATTATTACTGCATTATGGGTGGCTATTTGGCTAAAAGCCTTGACCCCAACTTTATTTATCTTGCTTTTTGTCTTTTTACTTTATGGAACATTAGGTTTTTTAGATGATTTTATTAAAATTTTCAAAAAACGTAATATGGGTTTGACCTCGCTGCAAAAATTGATTGGCCAAATTATTGGGGGCGTAGTCTTTTATGTAGTGTTTCTAATGGATAATCAGGCCAATGTATTAAATTTCTTTACAATTGAAATTCCATTATCCTATTTATATGGATTGTTTATCATTTTTTGGTTAGTAGGTTTTTCTAATGCCGTTAATTTAACTGATGGTATTGATGGTTTAGTTTCTGGGTTAGGGACTATTTCATTTTTAACCTACGCAATTATTGCCTTTTATCAAAAACAATACGATATTTTAATTGTATGTGTCAGTGTTGTTGGTGGTTTAATTGGCTTTTTCCCTTACAATCACAAACCAGCTAAGATTTTCATGGGTGATGTCGGTTCACTAGCTTTAGGTGGCTTGTTAGCAGCTGTTTCTATTTTATTACATCAAGAATGGACTTTATTGTTAGTCGGTTTGATTTACGTAATTGAGACAGCTAGTGTAATATTACAGGTGACCTCTTTCAAATTAACCGGTAAACGTATTTTTAAAATGTCACCAATTCATCATCATTTTGAAATGAGCGGTTGGTCTGAATGGAAGATTGATATCGTCTTTTGGTTAATCGCCTTAATCTGTTCAGTGATAACTTTATTTGTTGTATTGTAGGAGATGAAAATTATGAAATCAGTCAATCAATTAAATAATCAAAAAATACTAGTCCTAGGACTAGCTAAAAGTGGAGTAAGTGCGGCCAAATTGTTACACAATTTGGGTGCACTTGTTACCGTTAATGACGGAAAACCTTTTAACGAAAATCCTGAGGCGCAAGAATTATTAGAATTAGGGATTACTGTAATTACCGGTAGTCATCCAATTGAATTGTTAGATGAAGGATTTAGCTTAATGGTAAAAAATCCAGGAATTCCGTATCATCAAGCGATGGTTAAACGAGCGCAAGAATTAAATATTCCGATTATTACCGAAGTAGAATTGGCCTATTTAGTTTCACAAGCACCAATCATCGGTATTACTGGAACTAATGGTAAAACAACGACGACGACTATGATTGCTGAAGTACTCAATCAAAATCGAAAAAAAGGCCAAGCACGCTTAGCCGGTAACATTGGTTTTCCAGCAAGTAGTGTTGCTTGTGAGGCTACAGCTGACGATGTGTTAGTTATGGAACTATCAAGTTTTCAATTAAAAGGCATTGATACCTTCCATCCACATATTGGTGTGATTACCAATCTATATGAAGCGCACCTAGACTATCATGGTGATCGTACAGATTATGTACAATCTAAGTGGCGTTTACAAAAAAATATGAACGAACAAGATTATTTAGTGTTGAATTGGCAACAAGTTGAAATCAGAGAGTTGGCTAAAACAACTAAGGCCCAAGTGATTCCATTTTCAACTGAAGAAAAAGTTGCTGGGGCATATCTTTATGAAGGTGGTCTGTACTATCAAGAAGAGTTTATCATGATGGCTGATGAATTAGGAGTTCCTGGTAAACATAATATTGAAAATGCCTTAGCTGCGATTGCGGTAGGAAAATTACAAAATCAAGAAACTAAAGCGATTGCCATGGCCTTAAAAAACTTTCACGGTGTCGCTCACCGCACCCAGTTTGTTCGTGAAGTATCTGGGGTAAAATATTATAATGATTCAAAAGCTACAAATATTTTAGCCACGCAAAAAGCTTTAGCTGGTTTTGATCGTAGTAAAGTCATCTTATTAGCGGGTGGATTAGATCGAGGCAATAGCTTTGATGCTTTAGTACCAACCTTACAAGGATTAAAAGCAATTATTTTATTTGGTGAAACGAAAGAAAAGTTGCAACAAGCTGCTCAACAAGCAGGCGTAAAAGATATTTCAATAGTTGAAGATGTAATAGCAGGTGCCTACCTAGCTAAAGAAAAAGCAACAGCTGGGGACATTGTCTTGTTATCACCAGCAAATGCTAGTTGGGACCAATATCCTAATTTTGAAATTAGAGGCCAAAAATTTATGGATGCAGTCAATCAATTATAATAGATAAAAAAATTATTGAAAGAGGATAAGTATGAAAATTTTAGTTACTGGTGGCGGCACGGGTGGGCATATTTATCCGGCACTAGCCTTTATTAAATATGTCCAATCAATAGATGATAGCTGTCAATTTATGTATATTGGTGGGAAAAGAGGATTAGAAAACAAAATTATTCCGCAAACAGGCTTAGCATTTAAAACTTTAGAAATTCAAGGATTTAAACGTAGCCTATCATTGGACAACTTCAAAACCATTCATTTGTTTTTAAAAAGCTATCGCCAAGCCAAGAAGATTTTAAAAGAATTTCAACCAGATGTGGTCATTGGCACAGGTGGTTATGTTTCTGGAGCGGTTGTTTATGCTGCTAGTCGCTTAAAGATTCCAACGATTGTGCATGAACAAAATAGTGTGCCAGGGATAACCAATAAATTTTTATCGCGTTTTGTAGATAAGGTGGGGATCGTATTTTCAGATGCTGGTCAGTATTTTCCACTTAGCAAGACCGTTTTAGTTGGTAATCCACGTGCTCAAGAAATGCAAGGAATTGAACGTTCGGATGTTTTAAGTCAATATAGTTTGAAACCAAGTGTGCCAACAGTTTTAATTTTTGGTGGTAGTCAAGGAGCATTGAAAATCAATCAGGCGGTTATCGCGGCATTACCTGAGTTGGCTAAACGTGATTATCAGGTTTTATACGCTTCTGGTGAACGTTACTACCGACAAATTGAAGAAGAAATTGGTATGTCAAAAGATGCTTTTAAAAATATTAGTATTCAACCGTATATCCATAACATGGCTGAAGTAATGGGAAATTGTGATTTACTCATTGGTCGTGCAGGCGCTACTTCTATCGCAGAATTGACAGCATTGGGCTTACCGGCTATTTTAATTCCTAGTCCGTATGTAACCAATGATCATCAAACTAAAAATGCGAAAAGTTTAGAAAAAGTGGGCGCAGCTATGGTGATTGCTGATGGTGAGTTAACCGGTTCACGTTTAGTATCTGCTATCGATGAAATTATGAATAATGCTTCTAGACAAAAAGCAATGGCTAAAGCCTCTAAAGCTCAAGGAATTACGGATGCTTCTGAGCGTCTTTATCATATTGTACAAAACTTAATGAATGAATATTCTAATTCAAAGTAGGTGAATACCATTACTAAGAAAACGAAAAATTCAGCAAAAAAGGTGCAAAAGCATCATCATTTGGATGAGTCGAAAAAAGAACAGACTCCTTGGCAAAAAGCCCATCAGCGTTATTTGGAAGAAAAGCGATTGATGGATGAAATCATGGCTAAAAAAGACGAAATGACTAATGATGATAAAACCGAAGAGACAAACGATTTATCAGATCAACCAATCGATCAAGAAAATACTTTTACACAAGAGCAAAAGCTAGAGAATCAACCAGAAAATCTCAAAGTTAGCTTTTCTGATAAATTACCTAAAATGAAGGATTATCGACAAAAAAAACTTTATCGTCGATTAGGTTTAATTGTAGGGATACTATTGGTTCCATTGATTTTTTGTCTTTATTATATTTCTCCACTTGGCCAGTTATCAAAAGTCGAAGTAAGTGGTAATCATGAGGTCGAGTCCCAAGCAATCATTCATCAAGCCCAATTTAAAATTGGAGATCCGTTGTGGGAACAATATTTTAAACGCTCAAAAAATGAAGCCAAAGTTAAACAATTATCCTCTTGGATCAAATCGGTGGATGTAAGCATTACGCATTTAAATCATTTTAAAATTAAAATTAAAGAATATCCAGAAGTAGCCTATCTACTAAAAGATAATCATTATTATACAATTTTAGAAAATGGTAAGGTTATTGATCAAAAAACTGATCAACCACAGGCGAATTATCCCATTTTAGAAGGATTTAAAAGTCAAAAGAATATTTTAAAAACCTTAAAAGCTTACCATCGCTTATCTCAAGAAATTAAACAAAGTATTTCGCAAATTAAATCTACACCAAGAAGTGATAATGATGAGCTGTTGACCTTGATAATGAATGATGGCAATCAAGTCTTAATTAATCGCAATCAATTGGTTCAAAGAATGCCCTATTATGCACAGGTAGCTGCTAATTTGACCTCACCAGGTGTCATTGATATGGAAGTCGGAATTTTTAGTTACCCTTATCCAAGCTCAAGTGAAAGTAGCACTGATTCCACTGAGTCGACTGATTCATCAGCCACAACCGAGTAAATTTAAAAAAATTTGATAATTTAGCGCTTTTTTTGTATAATTTCTTGCTAGCTACTTTTTAAAAGTGGTACAAATGTGTTAGAATTGGTAACAGTGAAAACTCAAAAAAGTTATTAAGAACAAAAGAGTTCTATTGATAGTTAAAAATTAGGAGGGAGCCCCATCCATGGCAAAAACGGGAATTTATGTCGGGCTTGATATTGGTACGACATCAGTAAAAGTCGTTGTCGCAGAATATGTTGATAGCCAAATGAACATTATCGGTGTCGGGAACGCAAAATCAGAAGGAATCAATCGCGGAATTATTGTTGATATTGAAAAGACGGTTCAAGCAATTAAACGTGCAGTGGCACAAGCAGAAGAAAAAGCAGGAATTCAAATTCGTACAGTCAATGTTGGTATTCCAGCAAATCTATTAGAAGTTGAAAACTGCCAAGGAATGATTGCGGTAAACAATGATTCAAAAGAAATTACTAGTGAGGATGTACGTAATGTAGCTTCGGCGGCTTTGGTACGTTCAGTTCCACCAGAAAGACAAATCATTGCTGTCTTACCACAAGAATTTACAGTTGATGGCTTTGAAGGCATCAAAGATCCACGTGGTATGATTGGTGTACGCTTAGAGATGTATGGTATGATGTTTACAGGACCTAAGACGATTATCCATAATATTCGCAAATGTGTCGAAAAAGCTGGCTTAGTTATTGGTCAAACAGTGATTACGCCACTTGCCTTAACTGAATCTATTTTATCTGATGGTGAAAAAGATTTTGGTACAATCGTAATGGATATCGGTGGTGGTCAAACAACAACGGCCGTTATGCATGATAAACAATTGAAATTTACCCACGTTAATCAAGAAGGTGGCGAATTTGTTACTAGAGATATCTCTACAGTTTTAAATACTTCATTTAATAATGCAGAGGCTCTAAAAATTAATTATGGTGATGCTTATCCAGCCCGTACTTCAGCTAGTGAAGAATTTCCGGTTGATGTAATTGGTAAAGCTGAGCCAGTTAAAATTGATGAACGTTATTTATCAGAAATCATCGAAGCACGTATGGAGCAAATCTTTACTAAAGCCAAAGATGTTTTAGATGAAATTGATGCCTTAGCTTTACCTGGTGGCGTTGTATTAACTGGTGGAGCAGCTAGTCTACCTGGGGTTGTTGATTTAGCACAGGAAATTCTTGGTGTACCAGTTAAACTACATGTACCAAATCACATGGGCTTGAGAAATCCAGTCTTTACAAATGTGATTAGTTTAGTAGAATATTCAGCAAATATGAGTGATATTACACAGGTCGTAGTATCAGCTATTACAGGTGAAAAGGTCACTACCACAACAACTATTCAACCGGCTGTACAACAAGTTGTCGCCCAAGAACCTGTTTATGAACAAACTTATGAAGAACCAGAAACTACTTCATATTATGAAGAACAAGAACCAAAAGAAGAAAGTAACGTCACTGACAAGATTAAACATTTCTTCTCAAACTTTTTTGATTAATTTGTTAGGAGGTAAATAAATATTATGGAATTTTCAATTGATAACAGCGTAAATACTGGTGCTGTCATTAAAGTCATCGGTGTTGGTGGCGGTGGTGGAAATGCCGTTAACCGTATGATTGAAGAAAACGTTAAAGGCGTTGAATTTATTACTGTTAATACTGATGTGCAAGCTTTACAAAATTCTAAGGCTGAAACGGTCATTCAATTAGGTCCTAAATTTACACGTGGTTTAGGAGCTGGTTCTCAACCAGAAGTGGGTCAAAAAGCTGCTGAAGAAAGCGAAGAAGCGATTCGTGAATCATTAGAAGGTGCGGATATGGTCTTCATCACTGCTGGTATGGGTGGTGGAACAGGTACTGGTGCTGCACCAATCGTGGCTCGTATTGCTAAAGAATTAGGTGCTTTAACTGTCGGTGTTGTAACCCGTCCATTTACTTTTGAAGGACCAAAACGTGGCCGTTATGCAGCAGAAGGTATCGCTAAATTAAAAGAAAATGTAGATACTTTGTTAATCATCTCAAATAATCGTTTATTAGAAATCGTTGATAAAAAGACACCAATGTTACAAGCTTTCCGTGAAGCTGATAATGTATTACGTCAAGGTGTACAAGGTATTTCTGATTTAATTACTGCACCTGGTTATGTAAATCTTGACTTTGCTGATGTGAAAACAGTGATGGCTAACCAAGGAACTGCTTTGATGGGTATTGGTGTTGCTAGTGGTGAAGAACGCGTGATTGAAGCAACTAAACGTGCAATTTCTTCTCCATTATTAGAAACCTCAATTGATGGTGCTGAACAAGTACTATTAAATATTACAGGTGGTTTAGATATGACCTTATTTGAAGCTCAAGATGCTGCTGATATTGTAGCTCATGCTGCTAGTGGAGACGTAAATATTATCTTGGGTACTTCAATTAATGAAGAATTAGGTGATGAAATTCGTGTAACAGTTATCGCTACAGGAATTGATCCAAGTAAGAAGGAAAATGGCGCTTCACGTAGTCATCGTGTCAGCCAAATTCATACGACACAACCTAAACCAACCATTGATTTAGATCAAACACGTCCAGCAACGGAAGAAAATTCATTTGGAGACTGGGATATTCGTAAAGAACAAAATGTTCGTCCAAAAGTTGATGAAAGCCAATTTGAAAATGTTGAAAAACGTGAATTTGAAACATTCAATCGTGAAGAAGTAAATAAAACGACTGATGATGAATTAAGCACACCACCATTCTTCCGTCGCAAACGCAATAACTAATAAAAAGTAAAGGAGCTAGTTGCAGATGATTCAGGAAAATTTGGCACAAGTACAACAAACCATTCATGAAGCATGTGCACTAGCGAATCGTGCAAATGATGCAGTTACTTTAGTGGCTGTCACTAAGACAGTAGATGCTAAGGTAACTGAATCATTGATTCGTTTAGGTCAATTACATTGTGCTGAAAATCGAGTCGATAAGTTTTTGGCTAAAAAAGAAGCGTTACAAGCTTATCCAGAGGTTCGTTGGCACTTTATTGGTAATTTGCAACGTCGTAAGGTAAAGGATGTAATTAATGAAATTGATTATTTTCACGCTTTGGACAGTTTGCGCTTAGCAGACGAAATTCAAAAGAGGGCGGAAAAAGTCATAAAGTGTTTTGTAGAAGTGAATGTATCAGGTGAAGAGAGTAAACATGGAATTTCTCCAGAAGAGGTAGAACATTTTATTCGTTCATTAGCTGAACATACACAAATCCAAGTAATCGGATTGATGACCATGGCACCATTTGAATCTACCGAGCAAGAACAACGTGAGATTTTCAAAAAATTACATCTAATTCAAAAGCAGATAGCAAATCTCAAGTTCAAACATGCTCCTTGTTTAGAGTTAAGCATGGGAATGTCTAACGATTATCCTATTGCAATTAGTCAAGGAGCAACTTATGTTCGAGTGGGAACAGCTTTGTTTAGATAATTTTTGAAAGGAGGCATTTGCATGGGAATTTTTGATCGTATTTCCACATTTTTTGGAATGGGCGATGATGATTATGAGTATGATGAATATGAAGAAATGGAATCGGCAGATGAACGACCAGTCCAAAAGCCAATTACCAATAAAGTAAATCCTTCAACACATACATCAACTCAAAACGCCTATCAGCAGGCACCAAGAAGTACAAATTATAGACGACCTACTGCATCACAAACAACTGCAAATGCAGGGACGTTTAATCAATCAGAAATGAATCAGCGTACGAAGGAAGTTGCAACACCAAATTATCAGCAGCAAAATGTGGTATCTATGCAACAAAGAAGTGCGCGTAGTCCTAAGATAAGTGCTACGAAGAATAATCAAGGTAATAAAATTATTATTATTGAACCACGTGCATATTCTGAAGCAATGAAGATTGCTAAACACATTATGAATGGGGAGTCAGTATTAATTAACTTCCATCAAATCGAAGAATATCAAGCACGACGAATTGTAGATTTCTTGACTGGGACAGTTTATGCTCAAAACGGAGATATTAAACGTGTGGGTAATGAAATTTTCCTTTGCACAGCGCAAGGCGTTGAAATTGACGGTACGGCTCAATCATTAATGGATACAAGTATGTTGGAGATTCAATAAGGAGGCTAAGCCTATCATTATCTATCAATTACTGAGTTTATTTAGTGATGCAGTATATTTATATACAACATTGCTAGTTATTTATGCTTTATTATCCTGGTTTCCAGGAGCTTATGATTCGGCATTTGGTCGATTTTTAAGTAAAATATGTGAACCATATTTGAGTATTTTTGATCGGGTCAAATTACACTTTGGGCCAGTTGATTTTACTATTTTGTTTGCAGTAATTGTTTTGCAATTAGCTAGTCAAACAATTATTCGTATCGTATTATTTTTAGTAAATTAAAAGTTAGGAGGGAGCTAAGATGAACGTTAATGTTTACCAACATTTTCGGGATGACGAGCGCCCTTTTATTGACAATGTTGAGGAATGGTTAGAAAAAGTTGAGATGCAATATGCACCACTACTGACCGATTTTTTAGATCCAAGACAGGCTTATATTTTAGAAACACTAGTGCGGCAAAATTCTGATTTAGCTTTTCGTTTTTATGGCGGTTATGAAAAAGCTGAGCGTGTACGTTGTTTAATCTATCCTGATTATTTTGAACCAACACAAGATGATTTTGAAATTGAATTATTTGAAATCAATTATCCTAAAAAATTTGCAACCTTAAGTCACGGCAAAATTTTAGGCACGCTTTTAGGTACAGGATTAAAACGTTCAGCTTTTGGAGATATTATTTCTGATGGTGAACGTTGGCAAGTACTATTGACTAAAGAAGTTAGTAATTATGTTCAACTACAAATTGACAAAATTGGTAAAATTTCTGCACGATTAGAGCTGCTAAAATATACTGATTTACTTATTCCTAAAGATGAATGGACGACAGAACAAACCACCGTTAGTTCTTTAAGAGTAGATGTTGTGATTTCTAGTGTTTTTAATATCTCACGTCAACGTTCAAAGCAACTGATTGAATCGGGAAAAGTGAAATTAAATTGGGTAGAGATGAATCGTTCTGATTTTACGCTTGATTTGCTTGATATTGTATCAATAAGAGGTTTTGGTCGTTTACAGATTCGTTCGCTTGAAGGTACGACTAAAAAGGAAAAAATTCGTTTATTATTGGGTGTATTACGTAAATAAAATAAAGAGGTGGCAATAATGACATTAACTCCATTAGATATTTCAAATAAAGATTTTCCAGTAAAAATGCGTGGTTATGACAAAGATGATGTGTTAGATTTTCTAGCCTTAGTCGCACGCGATTATGAACTTGCTGTACAAAAAAATCGCGAGTTAGAAAAAGCCTTAAAGCACGCCGAAGAAAAATTAGCATATTTCAACGAATTAAAAGATGCCTTAAATCAATCAATTATTGTCGCACAGGATACCGCTGACAAGGTCAAATCAAGTGCGAATAAAGAATCTGAAGTGTTATTGACTTCTGCGCAAAATAAAGCAACTGAATTGGTCGCAAGTGCTGAACAACGTGCCTTTCAAATTACCAATGCAGCTGAAGAAAAAGCCAAAGAGATTTTGTCTGCTGCAACACAAAATGCACGTCAGTTAGCTTTAGAAACCAACGACTTGAAGAAGAAGACACGCGTGTTTTACAATAGCTTATTGTTAAAATTAGAAACCCAGTTACAAGAAGTGAAAAGTCCTGAATGGGATGAAATTTTAGCGCCATTTTCAAGTTATGTACCAGATAGCTCAACTGTCATTCGCGAAGTTTTAGCTGAAACACTTGACAATGAAAATGAAAATGCAGTAAACTCTGAAATAGAAGTTTCAACTCAAGAAACACCAGATCAATCAATTGAAGAATAATCTATTTAGAATAGTGTGGAACAGAAAAACGGATAATATTTTATTAGCGAGCCGATGGTGGTGGAAGATCGGTAAACCCTGTTATTCGTCAGATCATCCATGAATCTTCTGTCTTGAAAAGCATAGTAGAGATAGACGTTACATCGCGTTATGATGATAAAGGAAGAGAAATCTTCAAATTTTGGGTGGTACCACGATCTCGCTCGTCCCTGTTATAGGAGACGGGCTTTTTTTTATCTAAAAATTGTGCTGATTGATTAAAAAAATTAAAGGAGCGAAAAAAATGAAGTTAAAAGAAACTTTACATCTTGGAAAAACTGGCTTTCCAATGCGTGGTAATTTACCAACACGTGAAGCACAGTGGCAACAAGAATGGGATGAACAAGATTTATACAATCAACGTCAAAAACTAAATGAAGGTAAACCAAGTTTTATTTTACATGATGGTCCTCCATATGCTAACGGAAACATTCATTTAGGTCATGCGTTAAATAAAATTAGTAAAGATATTATTGTCCGTTCAAAATCAATGTCAGGTTTTCGTGCGCCATATGTTCCTGGGTGGGATACACACGGTTTACCAATTGAACAAGTATTAGCGAAACAAGGCATCAAGCGTAAAGAAATGGATATGGTTGCTTATCGTCAATTATGTCATGATTATGCTTTATCACAAGTGGATAAACAACGTGCTGATTTTAAACGATTAGGGGTTTCTGGTGATTGGAATCATCCTTATATCACGCTAACCCCCGATTATGAAGCAGCACAAATCCGTGTATTCGGAAAAATGGCTGAAAAAGGCTATATCTATAAAGGTCTAAAACCAATTTATTGGTCACCATCTAGTGAATCTTCACTAGCTGAAGCTGAAATTGAATATCATGATGTAAAATCACCATCCATTTATGTTGCCTTTAAAGTAGTAGATGGTAAGGATTTATTAGATACAGATACTTCATTTATTATCTGGACAACGACTCCTTGGACCTTGCCGGCGAACCTAGGAATTTCAGCTAATCCAGATTTTGACTATGTGCAAATTAAAGCAGATGGCCGCAAATTTGTTGTTGCTAAAGAATTATTAGAAACTGTTAGTCAAGAAATTGGTTGGCAAGAAGTAGAAGTATTACAAGAATTTAAAGGTCAAGCCTTAGATTTAATGACCGCCCAACATCCATTCTATGAACGTACTTCATTATTGATGTTAGGTGATCATGTTACTTTAGATGCAGGTACTGGTTTGGTTCACACTGCTCCTGGACACGGGGAAGAAGACTATATTGTCAGCAAGAAATATGGTCTAGAGGTTCTATCACCATTAGATAGTCGTGGTTGCTATACTCATGAAGCTCCTGGTTTTGAAGGCATGTTTTATGATAAAGCAAATCCAGTAATTACTAAGATGTTAGAAGAAAATGGCTCATTATTGAAATTAGACTTCTTTAGTCATAGCTATCCACATGACTGGCGTACGAAAAAACCAGTTATTTATCGTGCGACACCACAATGGTTTGCTTCAATTGATAAATTCCGTCAAGATATTCTTGATGAAGTAGAAAAAGTAGATTGGATTATCCCATGGGGTAAAACTCGTTTGTATAACATGATTCGTGATCGTGGGGATTGGGTGATTTCTCGTCAACGTGCTTGGGGTGTCCCACTACCTGTCTTTTATGCTGAAAATGGTGAAGAAATCTTGACCCCAGAAACCATCGAACACGTTGCTCAATTGTTTGCTGAACATGGCTCAAGTGTATGGTTTGAACGTGAAGCAAAAGATTTATTACCTGAAGGCTTCACTCATCCAGGCTCACCAAATGGTCTCTTTACAAAAGAAACAGATATCATGGACGTTTGGTTTGACTCTGGTTCATCACATGAAGGGGTATTACGTCAACGTGAGGAATTAAGCTTCCCGGCGGATATGTACTTAGAAGGCTCTGACCAATATCGTGGTTGGTTTAACTCAAGTATTACTACTAGTGTAGCCATTAATGGTGTTGCCCCATATAAAGCAGTATTATCACAAGGCTTTATTTTAGATGGTGAAGGTCGCAAGATGAGTAAATCATTAGGTAATACGATTGTACCTGAAACAGTTATCAAGCAAATGGGTGCCGATATTTTACGTTTATGGGTAAGTAGTGTTGACTACGAAGCCGATGTGCGCGTATCAATGGAAATTCTAGCACAAGTTTCTGAAGTTTATCGTAAAATCCGCAACACTATGCGTTTCTTATTAGCTAACACTTCTGATTTTGATCCAAAAGAAAATCGCGTTGCCTATGAAGATTTGCGTTCAGTAGATAAATACATGATGGTTCGCTTAAATCAAACGATTAAACAAATTCGAGATGAAGGCTACGACAAATATAATTTCTTAAATATTTATCGAACAGTTGTTAACTTCTTAACTGTTGACCTTTCTGCCTTCTATTTAGATTTTGCAAAAGACGTGGTTTATATTGAAGAGGCTGATAATTATGAACGTCGTAGTATGCAAACGGTCTTTTATGATATTGCAGTTGCTTTGACTAAATTATTAACGCCAATTATCCCACATACTGCTGAAGAAATTTGGAGCTATCTAAAAGAAGAAGAGGAATTTGTGCAATTAGCTGAATTCCCTGCATATCAAGAATATGCAAATCAAGCAGAATTATTAGATATGTGGCAATCTTTCATGGACTTTAGAGATAATGTCTTAAAAGCTTTAGAAAATGCTCGAAACGAAAAATTAATTGGTAAATCAATGGAAGCGAAAGTAACGATTTATCCAAGTGAACAAGTTCGCGTGTTATTAGAAAGCTTAAATGCAAACTTATCACAAATCTTAATCGTGTCACCTGATTTCTTTACTATTGCTAAAGAAAACCATCAAAGTGCACCAGCTAATGCTACTCAATTTGAAGATGTCGCTATTTTAGTTGAACGCGCTGAAGGTGAAGTTTGTGATCGTTGCCGTCAAATGAAAGCTGAATTAAGCAATCATCCAGCAATGCCACATGTTTGTCATCATTGTGCGCAAGTTGTTGAAGCAGAATTCCCAGAAGCAGTTGCTGAAGGTTTTGAAGCTTAAAAATAGTTAAAGAGAGAATCATTTTGGTTCTCTCTTTTTTTATCAATAAAAATTAATTGATAACGATTATCAATGATTTTTCACAAAAAATGATGTAATTTTCTAAAAATTTGTGTAAACTTTAAATTATTATAAGAAAAAAACTCATCAAAAATTAATGATTATCGTATAATAAAGGTAATCTAGATTAGTGTTTTGTTGGTTAAATATTGAGAATAAAAGGAAGGTGTGTCTAGTGAGCCATTCATTTAAGGAAAATCAAAAATTAATGTATGATGCAACTTTTGAAAAAGATGCTTGTGGAATGGGCTTTATTGCTCAAAAAGATGGTCAGGCTTCACATACGTTGGTTGATTATGCATTAACCATGTTAGAGCGAATGAATCATCGTGGAGGAACGGGTGCTGAGCCAGACACTGGTGATGGTGCCGGAATTTTAATGGCGATGCCAGATAGTTTCTTCCAAAAAAAAGCTGAAAAAATCGGTCTACATTTACCACCAAAGGGTGATTATGCGGTAGCTATGCTTTTTTTACCTAAAGAAAAAGCACCAAAAGAAGCGCTACAAAAAGCTATTGTTAGTGATATCGAACAAGCTGGTTATCATGTTTTATGGGAACGTGATGTCCCTTATGCTTTTTCAAATTGTGGTCCGGGTGCCCAAAAGGTGATGCCAAGTTTTGTACAGATTTTCATTGAAAAACCATTAGATACACCAAGTGGTCGATTATTTGAAGATCAATTATTTACTTTAAGACGTAAATTAGAAAAAACTTACCAAGCAAAAGACTTAACGATTTGTAGTCTTTCAGCTAAGACTATTGTCTATAAAGGCATGTTGCATGCTTATCAAGTTCGTTTGTTCTATCTTGATTTACAAGATGAAGCGATGGAAACAAGCATTGCTTTAACCCATTCGCGTTTCTCAACGAATACATTCCCAAGTTGGAATCGAGCTCAACCGTTTCGTTTCTTAGCCCACAATGGGGAAATTAACACGTTGCGTGGAGCAGAAAACTGGATGCATTCTCATCAGATTGAGGTTTATGATGAGGAGAATTCTGATTCAGCTAAACTTGAAAATTGTATGGAATACTTGTATCGTCATGGTCGAGATATTCCACAAGCCTTAATGATGATGGTACCAGAAGCATGGTCTAAAGAAGCCAATCTTTCTCCTAGTCAGACAGCTTTTAATGAATATAATGCAAGTTTTATGGCGCCATGGGATGGCCCCGCCGCATTATGTTTTACAGATGGTGAAATGGTTGGGGCAGCTTTGGACCGTAATGGTTTGCGGCCATCAAGATATTCAATTACCAAAGATGGTTTTGTAGTAGTAGCTTCTGAATCGGGAGTAGTTGATTTAGAACCAGAACGAGTGATCGAAAAAGGGGTATTAGGCCCAGCTAACTTCTTTGTTGTAGATACAAAAACAGGGAAGATTATGCACTCAGCAGAAGTGAAACAACACTATGCCAAACAACATCCTTATGAAAAATGGGTGAAAAAACAATTACTAACGTTTGATCAATTACCAGAAGTAGAACCAGAAATTGTGACTTATTCAGAACAAGAAATGAACCGTTTATGGAAATTAAATGGCTATACTGATGAAATGATTCGAACAGTGATTATTCCAATGGCCAAAAATGGTGAAGAACCCGTTATTTCTATGGGCTTTGATTCACCCCTTGCTGTTTTGAGTGACAAGCCACAATCGCTATTTACTTATTTCAAGCAACAATTTGCTCAAGTAACCAATCCACCGATTGATGCTATTCGTGAAAAAATGGTAATCGGTACTGAATTGTTCTTAGGTCGCGATTATGATGTGAAAAAAGATGTTCCAGAAAATTGTAGTAAGTTAAAAGTCAATTCACCGGTTTTAACGACCGCGGAATTTTTAAAACTTAAACAATTAAAACATAAAAATCATCAGGTAGCTGTCCAATCGACTTTATATGATTATGACAAAGATAATCGTGAAAATTTAGCTAAAGCGATGGAAAAATTATGCCGAGATAGTGAGCGAGCGATTGACCAAGGGGCAACCATTCTCATTTTATCAGATCGAGCTTATCAAGAAGGCAAAGTAGCGATGCCGATTTTACTAGCGGTATCAGGCTTACATAACTACCTGGTTCGTCAAGGAAAAGCTGCTTTAGCTTCGATTGTGGTGGATACTGCTGAGGCCTGTGAAGTCCATCATTTTGCGATGTTAGTAGGTTATGGTGCTGGAGCGATTCATCCATACGGTGCTTACCGTACTTTACGTCATGTTGGTTTAGCAGAACAGATTGAAAAATACCGTAAAGCTTGTGAAAAAGGAATTATTAAAGTCATGTCTAGAATGGGGATTTCTACTGTCGCAGGTTATCACGGTGCACAATTATTTGAAGCTGTTGGCTTAAGTGAGAAGGTCGTCAATGAGTTCTTTACCGGTACGGTGACAAGAATTGGCGGTTTAAATCTAGCACAAATTGAAGAAGAATATTTACAACGCTATGAAGCTGCCTATGGTGCTAAAGCTCATGATTACTTACCGTCTGGTGGTAGTTTCCAATATAAAGCAGATGGAGAGCATCATTTATATAATCCAAAAACGATTTATAATTTCCAACGAGCAGTGCGTTCAGGTGATTATCAATTATACAAAGAATATGCTCGCCAAATGAACGAAGAAATGTTAGCAACACCTACTACTTTGCGTTCGCAGTGGGAATTTAAAAAGACTCGACCAAGTATTTCAATTGATGAAGTAGAACCAGCTGAACGAATCGTGAAACGGTTTAAAGTGGGGGCGATGTCTTATGGTTCATTGAGTGAAGAAGCACATAAATGTATCGCTGAGGCAATGAATCGAATTGGTGGTAAGTCTAATAGTGGTGAAGGTGGCGAAAATCGTAATCGATTTAAACCACAAGCAGATGGTCGTAATTTTAATAGCCGAATTAAACAAGTAGCCTCAGGACGTTTTGGTGTAAATGCTGAATACTTAATGAGTGCAGATGAATTGCAAATTAAGATGGCACAAGGGGCCAAACCCGGTGAAGGTGGTCAGCTACCTGCGAAGAAAGTCTTCCCTTGGGTTGCAGAAATTCGTGGTTCAACACCGGGCGTGATGTTGATTTCACCACCACCGCATCACGATATTTATTCGATTGAAGATCTAGCACAGTTAATTTATGATCTTAAGACAATCAATCCTTATGCTCGGATTAATGTCAAATTAGTTTCAAGTACTGGAGTAGGAACAATCGCTACTGGGGTGGTAAAAGCTGGTGCAGATGTCGTGGTTATTTCTGGTTATGATGGTGGAACAGGGGCTTCTCCTAGAAATTCTGTACGTGATGCTGGATTACCTTGGGAAATGGGCTTAGCCGAAGCTCATCAGACATTATCAATGAATAATTTACGACAACGCATGGTATTAGAAACAGATGGTAAATTAATGACTGGTCGTGATATTGCAATTGCTACTTTGCTAGGGGCTGAAGAATATAGTTTTGCTTCTCTCGCCTTAGTAGCAGTTGGTTGTGTGATGATGCGTGTATGTAGCTTGAATACTTGCCCAGTTGGTGTAGCTACGCAAAATCCGGCTTTACGTAAATTCTTTGCTGGAAAACCGGAACATGTCATCAATATGATGATGTTTTTAGCTGAAGATTTACGGGAAGTAATGGCTGAGCTTGGCTTTAAGACCATTGATGAAATGGTTGGCCATGGTGAAGTATTAGAAGCAAAATTTGTGGCTAAAGGAAAAGCCAAATCATTAGATTATTCACGAATTATTGGTCATGAAATCGGTATTGAACGTAAAACCATTGATCCGTTCTATGAAAAACGTCAATGGAAAGAGCTGGATCAATTTGCCAAAGCGGCCATTGAAGGTAATCAAGCCGTTAGCGTGAGTCAAACTATTAATAATGTTCAAAGATCGGTAGGCGCTAGAATGGCTGGTTGGATAGCCGAACGTTTCGGTAATTATTCAGTAACGCCTGGTTTAATCAACTATACGTACACTGGTATTGCTGGCCAAAGCTTTGGGGCCTTTTTAACTCAAGGAATGGAACTAAAACTAATTGGAGAAGCCAATGACTACGTAGCTAAGGGCTTAAGTGGTGGCCGCTTAGTGATTGTACCACCTATTGATGCAAGTTATGATGTAGAACAATCACCAATTGTAGGAAATGTTGCCTGCTTTGGTGCAAATAAAGGAGAAGCCTTCTTTAGAGGCTTAGCCGGCGAACGTTTCTGTGTTAGAAATAGTGGAGCGCACGTTGTTGTTGAAGGAGTCGGTGATCACGGCTGTGAATATATGACTGGAGGCGTGGCTGTTGTTTTAGGAAAAACAGGTCGCAACTTTGGCGCTGGGATGTCTGGTGGCGTGGCTTATGTTTATGATAGTGACCAACAATTTGCTAACCGTTGCAACTTAGAAATGGTTGATTTATTTAAAGTTGATGAAACCGAAGATGATGAAATCTTAAAAGAATTAATTGAAAAACATTTAGCCTATACCGATTCAATCAAAGCCGCTGAAATATTAAATGATTGGGAAAATCAAAAACAACATTTTGTGAAGGTTTATCCTCGTGAATATCATAAGATGATTGATGCGACGAAGCATTTTGCTTCTAAAGGCTATACTGGGGATGAACTAATGAATCAGGCCTTTGAATCAGTAGTTGGTGTGCAATTAAGTATCCCTACAGGAAAGGAGTAATGATAAAATGGCAGATCCATTTGGCTTTTTAAAATATGCAAGAAAAGAAAATCCTTATCGACCAGTCGATGAACGAATTACTGACTGGCATGAGCTACAAGTGCCATTGTCTGAAAAAGAAAGACAAGAGCAAGCCTCACGTTGTATGAACTGTGGGATTCCATTTTGTCATACAGGTACCTTTTATGGCGGAAAGCGTGCAGTATCAGGCTGTCCGAATGATAATTTAATTCCTGAGTGGAATGATTTAGTCTATCAAGGTCGCTTTAAAGATGCCTTTGAACGTTTAGCGAGAACCAATCCTTTACCTGAAATGACTGGTCGCGTTTGTCCGGCTCCTTGTGAAAAATCATGTACAGAGGCCTTAAATGGATCAGGTGTGACCATTCATGATAATGAACGCTTTATTATTGATACTGCTTTTGAAAATGGTTGGGTAAAAGAATCTGGCAAACCAGGCAAACGTACTGGTTTTAAAGTAGCGATTGTAGGAAGTGGACCGGCTGGCTTGTCTGCGGCTTGGCGTTTAAATCAATTAGGGCATCAAGTAACGGTTTTTGAACGTAGTGATCGCTTCGGTGGTTTACTGATGTATGGCATTCCTAATATGAAATTAGATAAGGAAATTGTGCAACGTCGCATTGATTTGATGGCTGAGTTGGGTATTGAATTTGTGGCTAATACGGAAGTAGGTCGTGATATTTCGGCTGAAGAATTACAAGCACAATATGATCGGGTAATTATTGCAGCTGGTGCCAGTGTCCCACGTGACTTAAAAGTTCCAGGTCGTGAATTAAACGGTGTGAAATTTGCAGTAGATTATCTAACCGAAGCAACAAAAGATGTCTTGAAACATGGCAAACAAGCTACTAGTCGTAAGCTAGAAGGAAAGCATATTGTTGTTATTGGTGGTGGAGATACTGGTAATGACTGTATCGGTTCAGCCATTCGTCAAGGGGCAGCTTCAGTAAAACAATTAGAAATCACCCCACAATTACCACAAAGTCGTACTGCCAATAATCCATGGCCAGAATATCCAATGATTAATCGGATTGGTTATGGTCAAGAAGAAGCTTTAACTGTTTTTGAAAACGAGCAATTGACTTATTATAGTACCTCAACAACTGCTTTTATTGGTGCAGAAAGAGGTCAGTTAATTGGCTTAGAAACAGTACAAGTTGATCAAAACTTCCAACCTATCGCAGGAACGGAGCAGGTCATCAAGGCTGATCTAGTTTTACTAGCAATGGGCTTTTTAGGTCCAGAAAAATCATTACTAGAGCGTTTTGGAGTTGATGAAATTTATGATGATTACACTACAAATAACGAACGAGTATTAGTAGCTGGCGATGCCAAACGCGGTCCAAGTCTAGTTATTTGGGGAATTCGTGAAGGACGTTTAGCGGCTGAAAAAGTCGATGAATCTTTACGTGCGTTAACTTATCAGGTTTAATGAAGTAAATAGCTATTGGTCATTGAAACGACTAATAGCTATTTCTTTCATATAGAAAGAAGAGAGAATATGAAGTATTATGATCAACATTTACACACCTTTTTATCATTTGACTCTAAAGAAAGCTTTGAAGCATATTTAGATAAAGGCTTAGAGATTTTCGTAGCCACAGATCACTTTGATTTACAAAATCCATGTAGCCAATTTAAAGATGATATTCCTGATTATGAACAACTTGTTTTAATACACCGAAAGTTAACTGAAAAGTATCCGACTAAATTACTTAAGGGGATTGAAATTGGCGTGGTACCTGGTCAACAAGCTACAATTGAAACTTATTTACAAACGCATCCTTATGATTTACATCTATTGAGTATCCATCAAAATGGCCAGTTTGATTATATGGATGATGTGGTGTTAACAATGGATAAGTTAAAGACTGCCCAAATGTATTTTGATCAGATGGAATTAGTGTTACAAAACTTTAAATATGGTCATATCTTAACCCATTTTGAATATGGCTTACGCCGTTTGTCTTTTAGTGCAGAAGAATTGGCTAATCATTTTGAAACGCAACTAACGCGGATTTTAAAATTAGTCATTCAAAGACAAATGGGCTTAGAATTAAATGCTAAGAGTTTTGGCAAATATCAAAATGCGCCTCTGTATGATTATATTGTCCCACTTTATCAATCATTAGGTGGAAAATTATTTACGCTAGGTTCTGATGCCCATGTTGCTAAGGATTATCAACTATTATTTCCAGAAATGGCTCAGTTATTAGCCAAGCATCAGGTGAAGCAATTGGCATTGTTTGAAAATACAGAGATTCAGCTTGTTTCGCTTATATAAAAATCGCTTCACTCATTTTTGCGATGAGTGAAGCGATTTGTCTTTTTTTTAAGCGTGGCTAACTAGTGCTGCTTGATAGCCAAATTCTGAAGCACTGAATGGCTGTTTAGTAATTTGACTCATTAAAATTTCAATTAACTTTTTAGCAATATCGACTGTTTGATGTTGGAAAATAGTGATATCATGAAGATAACTTAATAAATTTTCATTAGAAGTGTAGCTACAAATTTGTAATTGCTTGGGAATTTGAATGGCTAATTTTTTACAAACCTTAATCAGTTGAACAGCTGTTGCTTCATCTGAACAAAAAACACCATCTAATGTATTTGATAAAAGAATTTTTTCTATTTGTTTCGCGCTTTGTGTGCTCTGCATATTGATATGAAAAATCAGTGGCTCGATATTATGCTGAGCTAAGGCTTCTCGAAAACCAATAGCACGTTGTTCAACTGGCTCTTTATGTAGCTTGAGCCCATCAAACATGGAAAGGTTGCTACGTTGATTCATAATCAGATGGTTTGCTGCTTGGAAGCCACTTTCATAATTGTTCGTATGTACATAGGGAATATGCTGCATTTTACGATCAAATGCAGTAACGGCAAAGTCCAAATTATGATAGCTTTTGACAGCTAAGGCATGACTAGCAGTAATCAGGCCAGCTGCATTATTATTTAGCATTTGATTAATGAAATCTTGTTCCTTTTCTTTGTTGTTTTGGCTAATACAAAGAGTGGTTAAGTAGCCTAAAGTATGTAATTGTTTTTCCAGTTCGATGACTAAATCAGCATAAAGACTATCATTTAGATTAGGTAAGATAATTCCAACTAGATTGGTATTTTTTCCGTGTAGTCCACGTGCAAAAGCGTTTGGTTGATAATTCAATTCTTCCATCGCTTTTTTGACCAACTGAATGGTTTCTTTATTAACTGAAGGATAGTGATTGATTACTCTGGAAACTGTTGTTGGTGAAACGCCTGCAAGCTTGGCTACATCAGTAAGCTTTGTTTTCATAATGATACTCCTTTTTTATTGTGAATTAATCAGCTAATTGATGTATCGACTGTTTAAATGTTATTTAAATATAACTAGAAAAATTACTTATGTTTTTTATATTTATATATATTGTAAAAAAGATAAAGATAGCGTAAAATATTTTGTGTAAATGAATAAAATCCATACAAAAAAGGAAGTCCCTTCTGTAGAATTAAGTTTACGACAACCAATTCACAGAAAAGAGGACTTCCCTATGAATGATTTTACTACAGAAATTGTGCAAACTCTAGTCACTAAAGGAGATTTAAATGAATTATTCCGTTCACACTTAGAAAGAGCGGTAAACACCCTCCTACGGACTTAATTAACGGCTTTCTTAGAGTATGAAAAATATGACCGCACTGGTTTTAATTCAGGTAATTCGAGGAACGGTTCTTATTCTCGATCCATCAAAACCGAATATGGTGAATTAACATTGGAGATAACTAGAGATCGAAATGGTGAGTTTAAACAACAAACTTTACCAGCCTACAAAAGAACAAATGACACATTGGAAACCACCATCATCCATTTGTTCGAAAAAGGCGTTACGATGTCTGAAATCGCTGATTTAATTGAAAAGATGTATGGGCATCACTATACTCCACAAACCATGTCCAACATGACTAAAGTGCTGACTGAAGAAGTAAATGCATTTAAAGTTAGAACTCTAAATGATAAGTATGTCGCTATTTTCATGGATGCTACTTATATTCTTTTAAAACGGCAAACCGTCTCCAAAGAAGCTGTATATATTGTCATAGGTATCCGACTAGATGGGACTAAAGAGGTTCTTGGGTTTAGTATTGCTCCAACTGAGTCTTCGTATGTTTGGAAAGAAATACTTCAAGACTTAAAAGACCGTGGTTTAGAAGAGGTTTTATTAGTCGTAACTGATGGTTTAAGCGGCATTAACGATAGTATCCATAGTATTTATTCAAATGCTCAATTTCAACAATGTTGTGTCCATATCTCTAGAAACATTACTCATAAGGTTCGTGTTAGTGACCGACAAGAAGTCTGTAATGATTTTAAATTGGTTTATCAAGCAGCTTCAAAAGTAGAAGCTATGAATCAAATAAGTTTTATGATAGATAAATGGAAAAAGCAGTATCCACGAGTAGTTAAATTACTCATGAATCCTGCTATATTAACCTTTTATAGTTTTCCTCCTTCAATCAGAAGAACCATTTATTCAACTAACTTGATTGAAGGTTTTAACAAACAATTAAAGAAATATACAAAAAGAAAAGAACAATTTCCTAATGAAGAATCTCTGGAGAGATTCTTAGTTTCTCAATTCAACAACTATAATCAGAAGTTTTTGTGTCGGATTCATAAAGGTTTTAAAGAAATACAAGATACATTAGAATCAATGTTTTAACTTAACCGACAGAATGGTTTTTTCCATTTACACAAAATTATTGACGCTCCCGGCCAATATAAAGTAATTAGTTGTTTTGTGTGATTATTAACCATAAAACAATACATTTATTATTTAAAATGATTAAAATCAAGGATAAATGCTTGATGTTTTGATCATCCTCTTGATAAGATGAGTCTACAAGGAAATGAGGAGGAGAATATGAAAAATAAATATTTGTTAGCTGGAATCAGCATGTTATCTATAAGTTTACTTGCAGGATGTTCAGGAAGTGATACGTCATCCGACCAATCCACGAGTCAGCCACAGAATACGTCATCAAGTATCAGCCAATCCACAAGTGCAACTGATACATCAGACACAGCTAGTCAAGAAAATGGAAAACGAACAGTTTCAGTAGAAGATGCCATTAAAGCATTTCAAGACACATATCCTGGTGCAGATATAACTTCACTTGAATTAGACACATCTTTTGGAAAATATTTTTACAAAGTTGAAGGTGTAGATGACAGTAAAGAATATGAAATACGGGTTGACGGGGAAACTAAAAAGATTGAGAAAGAACGCGAAGAATCGCTGGATGATGATGAGAAAAACGGCGAAAAACGCAAAGATAAATTAGCCCTTACAGACTTACTAAGCATAGAAAAAGCAGCTTCGATCGCTGAAAAAGAGGTAGGGTCTGGTCAAGCTACTGACTGGGATTTAGATCAAGAATTAGGAACCACTTATTGGGAAGTAACTGTAGAAGATAACGGCACAGAGACCAATGTAAAAATGGACGCACGAACTGGTGAGATCTTGGAAAAAGAAGTTGATGACTAGAGATTGCCAATTAGTCAGGTATACGAAACGTAGAGAAAGGCTGGTATTACTAGCCTTTTTTTATGGAAATTAACACAAAGACAACAAATTGATGTTTTTGCGACTTTAAAAGGAGCTCAAAAAATGGGAGCGTCAATAATTTTGTGTAAATAACTCGTCCTTCTGCAAAATAATGGGTTACTCAGTAAACATTGAAGCTAATGTATCCGTCACTTGTTGGAAGCCTTTATGGCTTCTATTTAAGAATTTTTGATT
>DYWZ01000058.1 GCA_020742395.1 Enterococcus columbae | reverse complement strand
AAAAAGCTATCAACAAAAATACTATATTCCAAGGCAAGCACAGATTATTCAGACAACCTTTCAGCGTTTAAAACAGACCTTAATCAAAATTTATCACCAAAAACAAATTTTTTATTATCTAATTGCTTACTGTTTATATATCGATGGGGTAAATACGGTTATCGGTATGGCTACCGCGTATGGGAAAGCTTTAGGGCTAGATAATAACGATTTATTACTAGCACTATTAGTGACCCAAATTGTAGCCTTTCCAGCAACATTAGTCTTTGCCTACATTTCAAAACGTTTCGTCACTGAAAGTGTCATTAGAGTATGTATTTTAGCTTATATCGGTATTACTCTGTTTGTATTAACCTTGGTTTATGCTGTTCAATTTTGAATTTTAGCGATTTTAGTTGGTTTATTCCAAGGCGGTCTTCAAGGCTTATCCCGTTCTTATTTTGCTAAAATGATTCCGGCCAACCAATCTGGTGAATATTTTGGCATTTTAGATGTTTGTGGTAAAGGAGCTACCTTTATCGGCACATTTTTAATCAGCGGAATTATTCAGCTAACCAGCCAAGAAAAAATGGGCTTATCGGTATTGATTTTAATTTTTATCGGAGGACTGATCTTTTTTAATCAATCTTTAAAATATCGTCTTGCTATTGAAAAAAGCCGGTGATTCGTTTGGAATCACCGACTTTTTTATTTGTCATCTAATAAACGTTTTTGTCCGGTTAATTGTTGAATTTCTGTGATATCTTGTGTGACTTCTAAGCAACCTAAATACTTACCATTTTGGTCATGTAACGCATAATAGCGAATTGAAATCTTCATCCCACGCATATCAATCCAAAAATCAGCTTGACTACGTGCTCCGGATTTAAAATCATCCAAAATTTGTTGTACAATATGCATGCTCTTTGGTGGATGACAATTCACTACTTCTCGACCAATTACCGATTTCGTTCTTGGGAAAATACGATGAGGACCTTCTGAATAAAAGCGAACTTTTTCCTCCGCATCAACAAAAGTTAAATCCACGGGTAAATGTGAAAAAATAGCCATAAGCTGATCTAATTGTAAGTTGCCGGTTGGTAGTTCAACTATCTTAGAACCATCCACAGATTCTTCCTTAACTTCATCAGCCACACTACTTTTAGTTGGAACACTTGGTAAACTAGCCGCAATCACCTCAGTCGTTTCTTTAGCCTGAGCAATCGCTAATAAGCGCTTAGGCTCATTTTCTTTTTCCTTTTCAAATGAAGCAGGACTTGGTTCCCATTTTAGTGGCTCTGGAATAAAACAAAAGCCAATGTCATAACTATCTTTAGCAATTTGTTGCCAATCAGCCAAACTAAAAACATCTAAAGTCATTGGAACCATGATTTCTTCTTCTTTAAAAATCATTTCCTCAATTTCATTTTTTAAATGAGTCCATTTTTCCGAAAGTGGATTATAAGCTACTTTCGGTGAAGCCAGTAACTCAGCAAATTCTTTAATCATTAAACGAATTTGATCATCTACGCCCCACATCACTTTAGGTGGCGCTGTAATACCATATTTTTCCATGAATGAAAAGATTAATGTTTCTTTGCGAGCATAATGCTTATCAATATTTTTTAAATCTTCAACGGCATTTTGTAATCGAGCTAATTGTGACCAATCTTGTTTAGCCATTTTACTTAAAATGCCATCAATTTCATCGGTTAATAAAGATTGTAACACTTGATTTTCTAATTTTAATGTATGTACAGGATGTCCTACTTGTCCATGTTCTTCGTTTGAACGATGAATTTCATTAATCGATCCTTTAAATACTGCTGCATGAATATTACATAAGCGTTGAATTTCACTTGGATCTAGTCCCGATTGAATCAAAGCTTTTTCAGCTGCTGTAATCTCGGTCACATCGACACCATCAAAAGCTTCATTAAACATGCGTTTAGCCTCTTCAAAGCTACCGCCATTATGTAAGGTCGTTAAAATCTCCACAATTTTTGCTTGACGAGCCTGTCTATCTTTTTCCATCAATTATCCTCCTATTACTTGAAAACCTGCCGCTTCAAAGGCTTTTATAATTACAGCTAAATCGATTTTTTTCAATCTTGCCCCTTTAGGAATCGTCATATAACGACCAGCTGTTTGTAACATCCCCGGTGCTTTGATTTCTTTAAATCCTAATTGAAACATTATATCCAATATTTCTGGATATCTTTGCACCAAATCATATAAAGACAAATTTAAATCCAGCTCTTTCATGCACTCACATCCTAATTAATAATCATTCTCAATTACATTTTACACATTTTTGCTCACTTTTGCACGAAAAATTTTTGTTTATCTCTTACCAGATGAAGCGCTATTAGAAATTCTAGCCCACACCCTAAGCCAGCTAGGGGTTAAAAGAGCGATGGTAGTCTACGGACAAGACAAATTAGATGAAATCTCTTTAAGTGCGTCTACTAGTATTTGCGAATTAAAAAATCAAGTAACTAGCGATGATATCTTTCAAATGGTCGCTGAATTACGTCAAGAATTAAGTGTACCAATGGTTATCATGACCTATGCCAATGTCGTTTTCTCCTATGGCACCGAACGCTTTATTGAAAAAGCTGCTACTGTTGGTATTGATGGCTTAATTTTGCCAGATGTGCCTTTTGAAGAAAAAGATGAATTTAGCCAAGTCTGTCAGCAATTTGAACTAGCCTTCATCTCATTAATTGCTCCAACCTCCAAAAATAGAATTGAAAAAATCGCTCAAAAAGCAACTGGCTTTTTATACTGCGTTTCTTCATTGGGTGTAACTGGTGTCCGCCAAAATATCAACACCGAATTAGCAAGTATGATTGCCACCGTACGTAAAGTTAATCCGACTTTGCCTGTGGCCATTGGCTTTGGAATTGCTACAAGTAAGCAAACAAAAAAATGAGTCAATTAGCTGATGGCGTCATTATCGGCTCAGCCATTGTCCAACAAATTGCAAACTATCAACAACAAGCTCCGCATCATTTGCAAAATATGCCCAAGAAATCTGCCAAGCAATAAGGTAGGAAAAAGTCTCACTGATTTCTCCCCTCAGTAAAAATAGAAATCAGTGAGACTTTTAATTTAACTTTTTTTAGTATGCACCCAATACACCGGAATGCCTAACAGAGTCAAGCCAATCCCTAATAATGCTAATTTAGTAGAATAAATAATCGTCATGACTAAAATAAAACTCCCCCCTAAAATAGCGATTAAAGGTAAAACTGGATAAAGTGGTACTTTATATGGTCGAGGTAAGTCAGGTTGGCGTTTTCTTAAAACAAAAACCGCCGCAAAGATTAAAATACTAAAAAACCACATCACAAATACCAACATATCGGTTAATAAATCAAAATTGCCTAAAACCATCATGACTAAAGCAATGGCTAATTGTAATAAAGCTGCCACATAAGGCACAACGGTTCGTTTAGAAAGGCGTTTTAAGTAACGGCTAGCCGGTAATTCATCATTCACAGCTAATGCATAAGGAACACGAATTCCCGTCATCGTATAACCATTTAACGCACCATAAACAGAAATCAAAATTCCGATAGTAACTATTTTCCCACCTAATGAACCAAAAATAACCTGTGAAGCTTGTGAGGCCGCATTAAGATTACCAGCAATAGCTGTAATGGGTAGATTTTTTAAAAAGACATAATTGATCAAAACATAGATTAATGTTACAAAACTTAATCCTAAAATAATTGCCTTAGGTAAATCTTTTTCTGGGTGTTTCATCTCACCAGCCACATTACCGACATTTAGCCAACCATCATAAGCAAATAAAGTCGCTAACAAAGCTGAGGCAAAACCTGCAATACTATTTTTTTCTGTAAATAACCCCTCTGGTAAAAGCGATACTACAATGTTACCTTTTTGAAAGAATCCGACTAGTACAATAAGAGCGATAGGTAAAAGTTTCACCATTAAAGTGACTGACTGGACATTTGATGCTACTTTCGTTCCTAACAAATTAATTCCTGTAACACTACAACCTGCTAAAATAGCAATAGGAAGTAATAAATTCATAGGTAAATGAAATAAATTAACTAATTGAGTAGCAAAAATAATACTTAATGCTGCAATATTGGCTGGAAAATAAATAATCATCTGGGCCCATCCTAAAAGAAATGAGGGCAATTTTCCATAAGTTGCCTCGATATATTTAATCGCGCCACCTGTTTTAGGAATAGCTGTGGCTAATTCAGCAACCGTTAAACCGCCACAAATGGTTAAAATACCAGCAAAAAGCCAGGCATATAACGTAGCCGTAGCATTTTGCGTGTGCATCACGACAGCCGCTACCTTAAAAAATACACCCGCTCCAATGACCGTCCCCATGACTGTCGATAAAGCGCCTAATAAGGAAATTTCTCGTTTTAACTCTTTTTCATTCATAAATAACCTCTTTATTTTCATATTAATAAATAAAGTATACAGAAAACTTTCTGAGAATGCTATCTTTTATCAAAAACTTCAAAATAAAAAACTGATGACTGCAATACAATCACCAGTTTAAGAATATCGAAAATATTAAAAGGTTGTTTCATCAGGATTTTTGGCTTGGCCAGCCACTCCTTGCAAAGCATCGATTGCTTGCATATCTTCATCAGATAATTCAAAATCAAATAATTGGGCATTTTCAACAATGCGTGAAGGGGTGATTGATTTTGGCAATGGTAAAAAGCCTTTTTGTAAACTCCAACGCAGCGTAACTTGCGCAACCGATCTTTCATATTTTTCAGCTAAGCTCACTAATTCAGGTACCGCTAATAAGTTGCCAGTACCAAGTGGGCTGTAAGCTTCACTAATCATGTCATGTGCTTGATTATAGGCAACCACTTCTTTTTGTTGATCACTTGGATTTAAATAGATTTGGTTGACGACTGGCTTAATTTGCGCTGTTTGATACAAGGCATCAAGATGACGAGGCATAAAATTAGATACCCCTATCGATTTAATTTTTCCAGCTTTAACTGCTTCTTCCATCGCACGCCATGCAGCACTATTAGCTTCTTGCCAGTTTTCTCTAAACGCAAGTGGATTTGGCCAATGGATAAGATATAAATCAAGATAATCTAGTCCTAAAGTCTGTAAAGAAGTATCAATCGCTTGAATGGCACGTTCATATGTATGATCAGTATTCCATAGTTTCGTCGTTACAAATAATTCATCACGCCGAACCCCACTTTTATGTATTGCACGTCCAACTGACGCTTCATTGCCATAAATCATCGCAGTATCAATATGACGATAACCAGCCTTAAGTGCTGCTAAAACAGACTCTTCTGCCACTTGACCATCAGGTGTTTGCCAAGTACCAAAGCCGACAACAGGAATTTTTTCTCCATTCGCTAGTTGATAAGTTGAAGTTAAACTCATCGCACTCACTCCTTATTTATATAAAATTACATCTATATTCTACACCTTCCTTTAGTAAAATGCATATGTTTTATTTAAGACTATTAATTATTGCCAAATACTATTAAAAAACAAATAAATATATTTTTTCATAAGAAAATATAATTTAATAAATTTTATATAAACCCATACATTTCAACGTTAACCCTAATTTATATAACTCGCATTTTATTAAAAAACTATTATAAAATAAAAATATATGTGTATAATTTTCTCGTAGAAGGGGATATTTTCTAGATATATTTGAAAGTGAAAGAGTGAATTAATATGAGCCAACAAAACAATATTTCTATCCAAACAAATGTTTTGACCCCCAACAGACTACACTTTTGTAAAAAATGCTACTAACTGACCAATCACTGACTGTTTCTAAGCGAGTTCACGCAAAAGAGCGTGGACGTAAATCACCTAATGAATGAAATCTATGGATGTTCCAGTGACGATGATGAATTATACAATTCGACTATAAGCAATCGTATCTGTATAACGTAAGCGTTAGATAGCTTAGCGGTCTTTCATCCTCCTTTGAATTTAGGTAGTACTAAGCTACCAAAAATTTAAAGGAGGTTTTTACATGTTTCAATCGTAAATTGTACCTGTAAAGCTTACTGACAATGAGAAAAGCCAAAAAGTTGATGTTCTGCATAAAAAGAACTCTCAAAAACTATGGGCACATATCAAGACTTCATCAGGAACCGAGGTACGTCTATTCCAAGGAGTCTCCCCACAACTAACACAAATGATTTTGGAGAAATTATAGTATGCTCGTTGATTTTACTAGAGTAAAAAATATCTTTATTGTATGTGGAAAAACAGATACGCAAAAAAGTATTGATGGATTAGCTAGTATCATTCAATATGAGTACAATTTGGACTTGTATGATGATGCAATATTCTTATTTTGTGGTGGAAAAGCTGATCGTTTCAAAGCACTCTATTGGGATGGTGATGGATTTATTTTATTGTATAAAAGATTTAATGATGGAAAACTAAGGTGGCCGCGTAAGTCAGAAGAAATCATGTAGTTAAGTAACCCACAACTTCGTTGGCTACTGGATGGATTGAATATCATTCAACCGACCGCTGTCAAACAAGGTGGAAAAACAACATTTTAAGTAATGAGGTAATCGAAGAGATTTTAGCCTATAACAAGAAATTGTCAGAAGAAATAAACATGTGTCATGAGAAAATTGATCGATTAAATAAGAAAATTGATGTGTTGACAGATCAAGTTTCTGAATTAACTCTAAAAAATGAACAACTCGAAAAAGAAAACAAACAGCTAAAAGAGAAAAATAAACAATTAGAACGAAAAGTACAACAGCTAACATTAGAAAAAGCACTTATCTCAGAAAATTATCACGCACTACGCAAAAAGGTATTTGGAAAATCAAGTGAAAAAGTGTCATACGATACGAGTGTGTATAACAACGTTCAGTTAAGCTTGTTTCCTGAAGAACAACCAAACCAAGTGAACTTTGCTTGTGAAAATGGTCCTTCTAAACCAAAAGCTGTCGTTCAAAAAAAAACTGGATATAAAGCTGAGAAGCTAAAAAATATTGAAAAACAAACAATTATCCATTCTTTATTAGAAAGCGAAAAACATTGCGATCATTGCTCATGTGAAATGCATAAGATTACTGTTAATCATGTACGAACAGATCTGATTGTAATTCCACGCATGGTTCTGGCTATAGAACACAAACAAGAAGTATATGCTTGTGATTCTTGTAAGAAAAACGGCGAAGGTAAAATCAAGAAATCAAAAGTACCTGCTTCCCTATTGAACAACAGCTTGGCTTCGCCAAGTATGGTGGCAGAAATCGCCATCCAAAAATTTCAAAATAAGGTGCCAGTATACCGATTAGAAAAAGAATTGACTGCTCAAGGGTATACAATCAATCGTCAAGAAATGATTTATTGGCTCAATAAATGTGTAGACTACTATTTATTCCCTATTGCCGAACAGATGCTTCAAACAATTCTACGAGACAATATCATTCATATTGACGAAACGCCGTATCGTGCCATTCAAGCAGAAAATGAAAAGTCCTATTTCTGGGTATTCTGTAACGGGATACACACACTTCATCCAGCTTGCTTCTATCATTTTTATCCCGATAGGGGTGAAAAAGCTATCTCTGCTATTGTCCAATCGTTTACAGGATTTGCACATACTGATGGCTAGGCGGTTTATGAAAAACTATTACCCGAACAGAAAGTCAGCTGTTTAGCCCATGTTCGTAGGTATTTCATAGAAGCAGATGGGAACAATCTCAACGGAAAAGAAACCCTTGCAGCTGAATTTGTTAGAAGATTGGGAATAATCTTTTACCTAGATGCTTCCTATGCCAAACTAGATGCTGAGCAACGAAAGTTGTTACGGATTCAAGAGTTAAAGCCTAGATTGGATCAATGGTATCATGACTTGGAAAAATACCGGACGAAAAAGGCCACTTCTAAATTTGAAAAAGCAGTCAACTATGCTTTTCATCAACGAGCAGCTGTTTATCGAATATTTGAAGATGGTCGACTTGAATTGACCAATAATAGAGCGGAACGTGCGGTAAAAGAGATTGTCATGGGAAGGAAAAATTGGCTGTTTTCTGTATCAGAGCAAGGGGCTAGGACAAATGCCGTCTATCAAACGCTCATTAAGACGGCGGAATTGAATCATTTAAGTCCGTGGAAATATTTGGAGTGGTTGCTTACAGAAATAAAGGAACTAAAAGCCCCCACCCAAGAAGATTATGCACGATTACTGCCATGGTCAACAGAAGCCCAAAAATATTGTAAAGTTGGGGCCATCTGTACTTCTATGTATCACCAATACTTCAAAAAAGAAGCCTGAATGCTATTCAATTTAAAAAATGATAGCATATCAGGCTATTTGGTGTACACCCAACATCCTATCCAACGCTTACTTTTAACTATTGGTTTTTATCAGCAATCTGCTCAACGCTATGTAACCACTACACCTGTTCCTGAAGGATATCAACCAGAAACTAGACCTTGGTATAATGCAGCAATTGTACATCCAGATAAAATCAATTGGTCTGAACCTTACCAAGACGTCTCTAGCAAAGAATACTTAACCACCGCATCACTAGCAACCAAGGATGCTCAAGGTAATTGGTTAGTCCTTTGCATAGATGTTTCTTATCATGATGTTCAAAAAATTGTCGATTCTTTGAGCGCAAACAATAGTGGTGAACTCTCAGTCGTTGCTAATAACGGTATTGTGATTGCTAATTCTAAGAAAAGCAATGTTGGTAAACCGTATAAAGAAAAAGAACTATTCAAAAATATTGTTCAAAACGGAAAAGACCAAGATACTTTAAAAATTAAAAGTAGAACTATTGATACCGCCTACTATCAAGCAGGAAATCGTGATGCAAATACCTTTGTGGTTGCTACCACAGATCCATCAACCATCAAAAAAGAAAGAAACGAACAGCTGATTTTCGCTATAGTTATTGCATTAATTGTTTTAGCATTAGTTTCAACTTATGCAAGTATGATTATTGGTTATCTAATTAATATTATTAATTACTTTGACGATGCCTTTGAGGCATTTGCTAAAGGAAAATTAAAGAAAATTGAGACTATCTTTAAAAATACCGGTTTCTTTAATAAACGATCAGCTAAATTTATGGAAGCAAATGAAAAAGGTAATGAATTCCAAGTGCTATCTTATAAGTATGATCAAATGGTTGAATCCATTGGTAATTTGTTACATCAAGTAAAAGAGCAAGCCAATGAAGTTGCTAGTCAATCCGACTTACTAGTTGAATTATCTCGCCAATCTACTCAAGCAACTGAAGAAGTAGCTGATACAATCACTGGAATTGCACAAGTTACTGGTTCACAAGCTCAAGATACTGAACATAGTGTTGGCCAAATGAATCAATTATCTGATATTGTACGTTCACTAACCGAAAGTGTTGAAACCATGAGTCATCAGTCAACAGAAACTACTAGAGTGAATGAACAAAGTATGGAAATTATGAATCACGTTCAATTAAGTTGGCAAAATGAAATGCAAAATATGCAAGATTTGGTTAATAGTATGGAAAAAATGGACCACAGTATCCAAGAAATTACTTCTATCATTCAAGTAATTAATGAAATTTCTTATCAAACCAATTTATTAGCCTTAAATACTTCCATTGAAGCAGCTCGAGCTGGGGAATCGGGTAAAGGATTTGCAGTAGTTGCCACTGAAGTTAGAAAACTTGCTGAACAAAGTAAAGAATCAACTAAAGAAATTGAAACAATTATTCAACAAATCCAAATGCAATCAAATGATATGGTTGAAAAAACGATTCATTCAGTCCAAGGTGGCGAAAGTCAAACCCAATTAATCGATCAAGCCATCGCTTCATCTCAAGAAGTATTTAATAGCAACCAACAATTAGTTCATCATATCGAACAAATTGAACAGGCTTCGAATATCTTAGTTCGAATTCAAAAAGCTGTGCTAGAAAATCTGGAAACTATCTCAGCTTCCACTCAAGAAAATGCAGCAGGTACTCAAGAAGTTTCAGCTAATGCCGAAGAAGTTTTGGCAACAATGGAAGAATTTACTAATAGTGTGGCTAGCTTACAAAATGTTGCAAGTACTTTGCGTGAAGAGATCAACTATTTCGACATTTAACTAGTCAAGTTTTTGATTTACATGTTAGAGTAGTTTTGTGAAAACATGATGAATATCACCTATCATGTTTAAAATAAAAAAGAGAGAACACCATCTCCCCCCATTTCTATGGTGTTCTCTCTTTTATTTTTTAAATTTTTGCCAATGCTTGTTCTAAGTCTTCGATTAGATCCTCTACATTTTCAATTCCCACTGAAATACGAATCGTTTCTGGACGAATACCCGCTTTCAATAGCTCTTCTTCATTTAATTGTGAATGCGTTGTGGAAGCCGGATGGATAATCAACGATTTGGCATCTCCAACATTAGCTAGTAAAGAAAAAATCTCTGTATTCCCACAAAGTTCTTGACTCGCTTTAGCACCTGCTTTTAAGCCAAATGAAAAAACTGAGCTAGTCCCTTTAGGAAAATATTTTTGAGCTAACTCATAATAAGGACTGCTTGGTAAAGTCGGATAATGCACCCATGCAACTTTTTCGTGTTGTTCTAAATATTGGGCAACCTTTTGAGCATTAAACACATGGCGTTCCATTCTTAAGGATAATGTTTCAACGCCTAATAATAAAGTCCAAGCATTAAATGGTGAAATCGCTGCTCCTAAATCACGTAACAAAATAGTTCTTGCACGAGTAATATAAGCCGCTTTGCCCGCTGCTTTAACCCAAGATACACCATGATAACTTGGATCAGGATCAACTAACTTGGCAAATTTACCATTGATCCAATCAAAATTTCCTGAATCAATGATTGCCCCACCTAAAGAAACACCATGACCACCTAAATATTTCGTCGTTGAATAAACAACAATATCTGCGCCAAATTCAAATGGTCTAAAAAGATAAGGTGTTGCAAAAGTATTATCTACAATTACCGGAATTCCAGCCTCATGGGCAATTTTAGCAATTTGTTCTAAATCTACAATATTAATATCAGGATTCCCTAAAGATTCCACAAAAATGGCTTTAGTATTCTCTAAAATAGCTGCCTTCACTTCAGCTAAGTTCTCTGCATCAACAAAAGTTGTTTGAATTCCAAATTCAGGTAATGTATTCGCAAATAAATTATAAGTTCCACCATATAAGGTACTAGCCGCTACAATATGATCACCACTGCTTGCGATATTTTGAATTGCATAAGCAATCGCTGATGAACCAGATGCGGTGGCCAATGCACCGACGCCCCCTTCTAATAAAGCCAAGCGTTCTTCTAAAACAGCCGTTGTCGGATTGGTAATTCGAGTGTAAATATTCCCACTTTCTTCTAAAGCAAAACGTGCAGCCGCTTGTTGAGCATTTTCAAAGACATAAGAGGTCGTTTGATAAATTGGTACGGCACGACTACCAGTTTCTTTATCAACCGTTTGACCACCATGTAACTGTAATGTTTCAAATCTTTTAACCATCTATTTTTCCTCCAATTCCGCTAAAACTTATTATGAAAACAAAATGAGAATTTGATTAAATCATAGCATATTTTACTATACTGTCAATCTTAACTTTTAGTATGATAAAAAAAAGTTATCACTATTTTTTAGACATAAATAAGCGAGGAACTGGCCAGAACTCTGAACCGTAACCTCGCTTAATCTGCTATTAGTCTACTAATTATTGGATTTTGCTTGTTGAATAAATTGTTTAAATATTAATTGACTACTTAAAGATGCTTTCATATGTTCAGGATGCCATTGAAGTGCAAAAATATAGCGTTTGTCTGGTGCATAAATTGCTTCTACTAAGCCATCTGGACTATAAGCCATCGCCTTTAAATCAGGGGCTAATTGATCAATTGCTTGATGATGACGACTATTTACACCAAGTGTCTTTACCTGTAGTAAGTCAGCTAAAGGCGTATCACTAACCAAATCTACCTCATGGGCAACTGCATCAAAAGGCGGCTGCATACTATGTTTAAGTGGCGAATTTATTTGCGTAGGTAAGTCTTGATATAGTGTTCCTCCTAGATAGACATTTAAAAATTGCAAGCCTCGACAAATTCCTAGCACAGGTCGATCTGCTTGATAAAAAATATCGAGTAGTATTTTTTCCATCTCATCTCTTAATGGACAGGTCACTTGGCATTGTTCTAATCTAGCTTGCCGATAAAAGCTTGGTTCAATATCATGTCCACCCGTTAACAATAAGCCATCAATTTTTTGCGCTAATTGCTCAAGGACATCTTTTTGATTGGTTAACGGCAACATTACCGCAAGCCCTCCTGCTTCTTCAATTGCTTGCATATATTCTGGCAACATCCAATAACTATTTAACTTTTCATCATATAATGGAACTAAGCCTATCACAGGTTTCATTCTAGCATCACTCCAAAGTAAAATTTGCCATCATTCTACCTTAAGAAAAAAGATTTGTCTATCTCTTTAGTGCGCCATCATTTCTTGTGCAATCGCATGGGCAGATAGCTTAGTTGGATAATATGTTGGCCAATTTTCTAATTCATTTAATAAATCTTCTTGTGAAGTATTGCCAAAATAAATATGGAAATGACCCGCTTTTTGTGGCGCAATCGCATGGTCGCTAAATTGTAAATATTTAAAAGCTTTACTATTAGGATCAGTTGATTCAAACATGAAACGAACCCCGCGATTACCCGCTGCATAGTTTAAAATCTTAGAGCCGACATAACGGTAGCTAGCACTAGCCTTTGTGCCATTATCAAAGTAAAAGGTAAACGTGTCGCCTTTAATATCGATTTGTTTAACATCTGTTTTGTAACCAACTGCATAATAGTCTTTATATTCTTGTTCTGTCATTTTAGGATTTAGTTTTGATTTATAATGAAAGACTTGATCTAATTGACCGTTTTGTAATAATGGATATACCGATTGCCAGCTACCTTGCCAATCTTTTAGGCTACGGTCTTGCACTTGATCATCACTAAAATAGCCGTTATAGACTGTCTTTTCTTTTTCAACAGTTAGTGGTTGCGTACTTTTAGGAGTGGTACTACCTGCTTGCACCAATGCTTTTAGATTTTCTTGCATCACCGATAGATAATTTTCACCAGCTTTTAGCTGTTTTTTCGTTAGCCCTTCTAAAGGATTTAAAACAGCAAGTTTCACATTGGCTTCATTAGCCAAAGTTCTTGCAATTTTATCTTGGGCATTTTCTTCAAAAAAGACGGTTTGAATAGATAATTCTTTAACCAAATCTTTTAATTCAGCAATCTTACTTGGGCTTGGTTCTTCTTCTGGACTTAAACCAGCAATAGGGACTTGTTTTAAGCCATATTCGACGGCTAAATAGTTAAACGCACTGTGCTGGGTCACAAAATATTTTTGGGGTAACTTAGCTAATTGCGTTTGATATTCTTGATCTAGTTTAGTCAGTTTAGCTAAGTATTTTTTAGTATTTTTATCAAAAGTTGCTTTGTATTTTGGATATTGCTTTCCTAATTGAGTATTAATACTTTTCACTTGTTGCATGGCTAACGAAGGAGCTAACCATACATGCGGATCAAATTCATGATGATGGCCGTCACCCGCATGCTCATGATCATGCTCTTCTTCTCCACCAGGTAATAAGACCATTTCCTTTGTGGACTGAACAAATTGTACTTTGCTATTTTTTAAGCTTTTTTCTGTTTTAGGTACCCAAGTTTCCATATTGGGATCATCATAAACAAAACTATCCGCAGCTTGAATTTTGGCAATATCCTTCGCCGATGGTTCAAAATCGTGTGGTTCCGTTCCAGCTGGAATCATTAATTCGACTTGAGCCTTGTCACCAACAATCTCTTTGGTAAATTCATAAACCGGATAAATAGTGGCAATAATAGTCGGCTTCTCACTCTTTGCTGTGTTTTGTTGCGATTGACAACCGGCTACAATTAAACTTAAGGCTGCCACACTCAATAATAATAATTTTTTCTTCATCTTCGCTCTCCTTCAAACCGTAATGTTTACGATTTAAAAATTTATCATAGTTTCTTGCTACTGTCAACTAACAAAATAAAAAAAGTTGACTTATCCTAAAATTAAGAAAAAGTCAACTTCTTTAAATAATTAAAGCAGCCAGCCGATGAAGAGTGCTAATGCATAGGCTGAATTAAAGATAATTAAATTTTTTATTGATAGGCCAAAGGTTTCACGTTTAACCTGCTTTTTGTGAAAGATCCGTAAATTTTTACGAATTAATGGAAAGGTCAACAATACCAATAAAATACTCCAATGATAAATATGAAACAGCCAACCAATCACTACAACTACATAGCAAGCTAACATTAAAAACCGAAAAAGCAGCAAACCGTTTTTTCGGCCAATATAATACGGCAAGGTGTAGCGATGATTTTCGATATCTTGATCTAAATCACATAAATTATTGGCTAACATAATATTAGCAATGGTAAAAATCATCGGCAATGAAGCCCAAATAACCGCTACGACTGCCCAAATATTGCCATTTAAAATAAATAAACCTTTGGACCAATCAATCGTTAAATACAAAACTTTTTGATCAAAAATATTAATATAAATAACCATCGCAAAAATACCTAAGCCCATGGTTACCCCACTAAATAATTCACCCAGCGGCATTCTGGAAAGTGGCACTGGCCCAAATGTATAAAAGACACCGATAAAGCAACAAATACAGCCCATCACTAATAATAGCCATCCTGTTTGCCAAGATAAATAACAGCCAACTACAAAAGCGATGCCAATCAAGGTAAAAATGATTTTTTGAACCAAACTTTCTGCAATGTGCGCGCGACCAACAATATTTTCTTGATATTTATAAACATTTGACTTGGCTTTACGAAAATCCATGTAATTGTTAATCGTCGTAGTTGCCATATCAAAAGCTAACATTCCGATGAAAAATATAAAGGTATTGTGCCAATTAATCGTATGAAAATAACTCAAACTAAACAAAACACCAATTAAAAAAGGAAAAAAACTCGCTAATTTCGTTCGGATTTCTACTAAGTCTAAAAAGGTTTTAATACTCATTATAATTCCACTTTCTTTATTATTTTAGATCTGAATTTTTTCCCATTTGATAGCCAGAATCTGGATTCAAATCAAAATCATGGATTCCTTTACTTAAATAGATTTTGTCTTCTTTGGTTACAAAAATCGCTTCGACATTTTTTTGCTTATTCACAAAATCCAATCCATCTTTTACGTCCATTGAAAAAACAGCAGTTGATAAGCCATCACCATCAATTGAATACTTCGTAATGATTGTTACACCAGCAATATCATTGTCAAATGGATAACCCGTCTTAGGATTAAATAAATGATGATATTTTACTCCATCCACCTCTAAGAAACGTTCATAAATGCCAGAAGTAACTAACGTTTGATTAGTTGCCGGAACTGAGCCTACCGTGACATTGCGTGCTTGGTTAGGATCTTGAATGCCGACGGTCCAAGGCGTGTTTTTACCACGGGGACTATGGCCTAAAACATACACATTTCCACCTAAATCAACAATTGCTGTCGTTACATGATTTTTCTTCAACACTTTCACTACTTCATCAGCGATAAAGCCTTTAGCAATTGCTCCAAAATCTAAGGCCATGCCTTTTTCTTCTAGATAGATCGTCTGTTTTTGGTCGTCTAATTGGACTTTTTTATAATCAACTAATTTTAAAGCCGCATCGATTTCTGCTTGGCTAGGTTTTCTCGCATCTGGAAAACCAATATGCCATAATTGGGTAATTGGTCCAATCGCCATGTCAAATCCACCATGGGATTCTTGACTGATTTGATAAGCTTTTTTAGCTAAGCGATAAACATCTTTGCTTACCTTGACAGGTTTGATACCAGCATTGGCATTCACTTCGTCTACTTCAGAGCCAGCTTGGTTAACAGTGATTTTATCTCCTAATGATTTCACTTTAGCAAAAGCCGGTTTTAATACATCTGCTTTTCCATCATCATAAATACGAATATTAACATAAGTGCCAATTAAAAATTGATTATCTGAATAAGGACTTTCGTTAATCTTAGGAGCCTTTTCTTGTGTTTTACAGCCAGCTAAACTAAAAAGTATAGCGAATGAAAAAATGATCGTAATGATTTTTTTCATTAATATCCTCCATATCTAAGCTTTTTATTCTTATCTAAGATAGCAAAATTTACATCAAAAATAAACCTGTATGAGCATAAATAAGGCGAAAAAATCGAAATAAAAATTATCTCGATTTATTCGCCTTAAAATTTAAGCTCTAATTAAGCTATCTATAATACGATAACACTAGAATAAAATTATTCAGTTACGATGTTATCAATTTGAATTGGTGTAGTATCACCTTTTTGTGCAGCATTGATTAATTGAGCAGCGTATAACTTGAAGGTATCAGAACTGTGAGTTGCACCAGTTACCACTTCAACGTTACCAACTGAAGGTTCTTCTCCGCTCATTGCTTTAACTAAAGCTTCATTTAATTGAGGGATGTAAGTCTTAGGATCAGTACCTGATTTAGCCTTCATATTTTTGTTGTATTCTTCATCAACTTGTTTAGATTGACCATCTTTGTTTACATAGTCATATTTAGATTCTGTAACTTTACCACCATCTACTACGATTGAGAATGTTACACGGTAGCCATGTGCATAGTTCTTTTCTTCTAATGTGTAAGTGCCATCTTTAAGAGCTGCACCGTTGTCAATTTCGATAGTCTTAGTATCACCAGCTTGAGCAGCTTGGATTAATTGTTGTGCATAGTTTTGGAAATCATCAGATGAATGAGTTGCACCAGTTACAACCGCTACTTGAGCGTTTTGATCTTTAACTAATTCTTCGTTTAATTTAGGAATGTAAGTTTTTGGATCAGTACCTGATTTAGCTTTCATATTTTTGTTGTAATCAGCATCATCTACTTTTGATTTGCCTTCTTTGTTTACACTATTGAAGTCAGATTTAACGATTTTACCGTCTTTAACTTCAATTGTGAAGACTGTACGATAACCATGAGAATAATTTTTTTCTTCTAATTTGTATGTACCATCTTTAAGATCTGCGCCAGCAACTTTTTTAGGTGCTTTTGCTTCAGAACTTGATTCTACAACTTTAGATGATTCAGCTGAAGATTCTTTTGTCTCCTTTTTATCGTTACTTCCACACGCTGCTAATAAAACGATTGCTAAAGCTAGCGTTGTGAACCCTGTTAAAAATTTTTTCATTTTCATTGCAAAGTTCCCCTTTACTACTTTTTTCACAAGCAAATATGTGAAAACGCTTGTGATACAAGATTATTTTATAACATAGAAATATTTTGTCAACTGATATTATAGAATATAGTGCGTTTTCTTTATAAATTTCACAGAATTCTAATCAGTTTACTATAATTTGTGAAATTTCAGTTCAGTTGTTAGACAAAGTACAAATTCCATTATATAATGAATTAGATTATGCAATGATCAATTTATACTATTTATTTGAGGAGCGATTTGACTTATGGCAAAAGAAAAAGTAATTGTTATAGGTGCTGGTTATTCTGGTGTCGCTGCAACGAAGCTTTTGTCTAAGAAGCTAAAAGGCACAGACACCCAAATTACCTTGATTGATCGTCATTCATATCATACAATGATGACCGAATTACACGAGGTAGCTGGCGGACGTGTTGAACCTACAGCAATTCAATACGATTTACAACGTTTATTCTGTCGAAACAAAAATGTAGAAATAGTTACCGATACAGTGGTAGCTATTGACAAAGAAAATAAGGTTGTAAAAACTAAACTAGGTGAATATTCATTTGACCACCTAATTATTGGGATGGGTGGCGAACCAAACGATTTTGGTACACCAGGAGTGAAGGAAAACGGCTTTACTTTATGGTCATTTGAAGATGCACTACGTATTCGTAAACATATCGAAGCGATTGTGGAACAAGCGGCTATTGAACCAGATCCAGAAAAACGTAAAGCAATGTTAACATTTGTTGTCTGCGGTTCTGGATTTACTGGTATTGAAATGGTCGGCGAATTAATGGATTGGCGTGCACGCTTAGCTAAAGACTTTAAGTTGAAAAAAGAAGATTTCACTTTAAAAGTAGTTGAAGCGATGCCTACTATCTTAAACATGCTTGATCGTGGTGGTGCAGCTAAAGCTGAACGCTATATGAAGAAACATGGTGTAGAAATCTTAACTGATTCACCAATTGTCGAAGTAGCGAAAGACCACATCGTCTTAAAAGATGGCAGCCAAATCCCTACACATACACTTATTTGGACTGCAGGGGTAAAAGCAACTTCAGACGCAGCTGACTTTGGTATCGAAAAAGCTCGTGCAAACCGTCTAGTTGCTAATGAATACATGCAAGCTAAAGGGTATGAAGATAAAAATATCTACATAATTGGAGACTTAGTTTACTATGAAGAAACACCTGGTAAACCAACTCCACAAATTGTTCAAGCAGCTGAACAAACTGCGCATTGTGCAGCCGAAAATGTTATTGCTTCAATTAAGGGTGGCGAAAAACATCCATTTAAGAGTAATTACCAAGGCTTCATGGTTTCAATCGGTTCTAAATATGGGGTAGCTAATTTATTCGATAAGATTAAATTATCTGGTTTCATGGCAATGTTTATGAAACATGTAGTTAACTTGAAGTACTTCTTTGATATTCGTTCTGGATACTACATGTTCCAATATATCATGCATGAATTCTTCCATATCAAAGATGAAAGAAACATCATGCGTGGTCATTCTTCACGTTATGGTAATGTTTTATGGAGTGTACCATTACGTATTTTCTATGGTTTAATGTGGTTAATCGAATCAAGTAAAAAAGTTGTCGGTGATGGTCAATGGCTTAAACCAAGCACCTGGTTTGGTCAAGGTTCATGGTTTACTGATCATGTCGTCTTCCCATTCCCTTGGTTACAAGAACAAGCAGCAACAACTGGTGCTTCTGCCGCAGCAGGTGGTGCTACTGATGCGGCAACTAGTGCGGCTAGTGCAGCAGGTACTACGGCTCAAGCAGCTCAACAAGCACACTTTGGTTTCAGTTATGCTTATGGCGAACAACCAATGCAAGTATTAGACCATATGCCAAAATGGTTTGAAAGCATTATGAAAGTCATGATGCCAAATAAAGAAGTTGCTCTATTCTTCCAAAAATTCATGACTGTCTTTGAAATTTGTATTGCTTTAGCTTTAATCGTTGGTCTGTTTACTTGGTTGGCTAGTGCTACAACCATTGCTTTAGTTGTTACCTTCTGTCTATCTGGTATGTTCTTCTGGGTAAATATTTGGTTTATCCCAGTTGCCTTTGCCTTGATGAACGGTTCAGGTCGTGCCTTTGGGTTAGACCATTGGGTTGTTCCATGGATTCAACGTACACTAGGGCGTTGGTGGTATGGCGATGTCAAATCGAGATACGGTACCAAGTAATTAAAAAACTATTCGGAAAGCTGGGACAAAAAGTTCCAGTTTTCCTTCTATTTACAAGTCTTTCTACTAACAATAGTTGCTTTGTCAATGGAAGGAAACGGATAATTAAGTACACATTGCACTTAGTGTGAAATTTTTTGTACTTATTTTTATTAGGAGTGAATCAACGAAACGTATGAATTTAAGAACCTTTATCAAAAAAAGTCGAATGAAACCTTGGGACTTTATTATCTTATTGATTTTAATTTTGGCTTCTTTTACTCCATTGGTAATTTTTAGCGTGCAACAGGCCAAGCAACAAACGGTTAGTTACTCAGCCATTTTAAAAGTAGATGGCCAACAAATTAAAAGTTTTCCATTAAGTAATAATCAAAAGCATTATACTTATAAATATACCGATGCAGATGGTGACTATAATTTAATTGAAATTGACCATGAACAAATTCGAATCAAACAAGCTAGTTGTCTTGATCAGATTTGCGTTCAACGTGGCTGGATTAAAAAGCCTGGCGAAACAATCGTTTGTCTTCCACATAAACTAGTGATTGAAGTACAAGCATCAGATGGGAGTGAAACAGGTAGCGTAATTTACTAGCTACACTTAATTTATGTCTTTAAAATTACGTACAATGGTCTATATTGCCTTACTAGTTGCTCAAGCAGTAGTGATTGGCTTAATCGAAAATATGATTCCTTACCCGTTCGGTTTTGCCCCTGGTGCTAAATTAGGCTTAGCTAATTTAATTACGATTATCGCTATTTTTACCTTAAATAAAAAAGAAACAACTACTTTAATCGCTTTACGACTTGCCTTAACTACGCTTTTAGGGGGTACTGTTTCAACTTTTCTTTATAGTTTTAGTGGAGCTGTTTTAAGTTATCTAGGAATGTTGTTAGTTAAAAGTTTAGGTCCAAAAAGAGTAAGTATCATTGGGATTAGTGCAACCGGTGGATTTATGCATAATGTTGGTCAATTAGTGGTCGCATCCATCATTGCTCAGTCATGGACGGTTATGCTGTATCTGCCTATCCTTTCTTTTTTAGGTATTTTATCAGGAATTGCTATTGGAATTACGGCTAATTATTTATTTTTGCATGTCAAAACCTTGCAAAAATTTCAAATCGAACATGATCAAAGAACCAATCAGCAATGGGCAAGGACACTTCATTCACAGTTAGATAATTAACGAAAGGAGTTTTTAATTATGCAACTACATAAAATGTGGCAAGATTATCCTAATTTAGTTCCTGAATTAGAAATGACTATTCAGTTAATGGAAAACTCTGTTAAATTAAAAAATAAATCTGTTGAAAAAGCTATTTTAGATATGATTCATTCAGGAGGCAAATTATTACGTCCTGCCTACCAATTACTTTTCTTTCAATTTGGCCCAAATCAAGATGTTAAAAAAGCCACTAGCTTAGCAGCCGCTATTGAAATGCTACATACAGCTACTTTAATTCATGATGATGTCGTGGATAGAGCTGAATTAAGAAGAAACTTGCCAACAATCAACGCCCAATTTGATAATACTACAGCGGTCTATGCTGGTGATTATCTATTAATTAGTTGTTTTAAATTATTGGCTGACTATACTCAAACTTTAAATAGTTTACGGATTAATTCAAGAAATATCGAAAAAATCTTAGATGGTGAATTAGGTCAAATGAATAATCGCTATCGTTTGGATGGAACTATTGATGAATACTTAGAAAATATTTCCGGAAAAACTGCTGAATTATTCGCCTTAAGCTGTGGTATTGGTGCCATGGAAAGTGGCTGTAGTGAAAAATTCAGTAAAAAATGTGGTGAAATTGGTTTAAATATCGGCCTAGCTTTCCAAATTATCGATGATTTGCTCGATTACACCCAATCAAGCGAAAAAATTGGTAAACCTGTTTTAGAAGATGTTCGTCAAGGAATTTATTCATTGCCTTTATTATATGCCTTACAAGAAAACAAAGCCCAACTCAGTCCTTATTTATTGAAAAAAGAGCAGATGACTACTGCTGATGCGCAAGCAGTTTGGCAAATTGTTCAGCAATCAAAAGGCATTGAAAAAGCGAAAAAATTAGCGAGTGATTATACAAATAAAGCTTTAAAAGCCATTGAAAAATTACCCGATACTCCTAAACAAACTAAAACACACCTTTATAACTTAACGGCTAGTATCTTACAACGCCAAAACTAAAAAAATGGAATTGATCCAAAAACTAAAGAAAAAATAATCCGAATGCTTAACCTTCATTTGCTAAAATTAGGTTGAACATTCGGATTTTTTCTCTATATGATACTTTCTTTGTTTTAACGCCAACACAAGCCTTGACTGTGTAAGACTTCTAAAATTTCATCTCTTTGCAATAATTTATCAGCTAATTTTTCTCCAGCAATCTGATTAGTAAATGAATCAATTCGTTGATTGGCATTACGTAAATCATAATAGGTTTGGACTACTTCATCATAATCCGCTAGTTGCTCAATCGCAAAATCATGGGGATAGCCATTTTCAAAAACAATTTGATCCAATGGTAGACGTGGTTTTAATTGTGGTGCTTGATTGGGTACACCGATTTGAATCCCTAAAACCGGAAAAGTCATTTTAGGCAATTCTAAAATATCAATCAATTTTTTCGGTTGATTATTAATACTTCCTAATAAAACCGCACCCAATCCCATACTTTCAGCAGCAGTTAACATATTTTGAATCGCTAAAGTAGCATCTTGCATGGCTTGGAAAAAGACATCAGTAGTATGTAGACGTCCATCATCTAAACCTTTTTGTTGACGAATTTGCTGATTACGATACAAATCAGCCACAAAAATAAACAGATCACCATTTGCACCTACATAAGGTTGGTTACTGATTTTGCGGATAGCTCGACGTTTTTTTCATCAGTAATATGTAAAATAGAAAATTGTTGAAAGAAGTTACTCGTTGAAGTTTGTCTAGCTACTTCTAATAACAATGTCCGATCTTCTTGACTTAACACTTGATCTTTAAAAGCACGAATCGAACGATGGTTTAATTGATGTTGAATGGTTTCATTATGCACGAAAAACACTTCCTATCTCTAATCTACATGGCAAAAAGATGATAGGCTTTATGCCCTCATCTTTTTGTCCTTATTGTACTGTATTTATGCAAAAATAGCTAATGCTTGCTTTAGATCATTAATCAAATCATTGGCCGACTCAATACCGATTGATAAACGCAATAAATCAGGCGTTAAGCCATAAGCTTCTCGCTCTGCTTTGGGAATATCGGCATGGGTTTGCGTAGTCGGATAGGTAATTAGACTTTCTACTCCACCTAAACTTTCTGCATAGGTAAAAATACGCAATTTTTCTAAGAATTGGCCAATCTTTTCATGATCAGTAACTTTAAAACTAATCATCGCTCCTTGCTTAGCATAAAAAATCTCTTTAATCGCCGGATGATTCGTCAAAGCTTGCACAATAGCTTTAGCATTTTTCTCTTGGCGTTCAAAACGTAAAGGGAAGGTTTTTAAACTGCGGATAAACAACCAACAATCAAAACTAGCCAACGTTGGCCCGGTTGTATTAGCAAGCCAAGCTAATTTTTCCCCAATTTGCTGATCTTTCGCTACTACTACGCCGGCTAAAATATCATTATGCCCGGCTAAAAATTTCGTAGCTGAATGGACGACAATATCAGCGCCTAAAGTTAATGGTTTTTGTCGTAAAGGCGTTAAAAAGGTATTATCCACTATCGTTAAAACCTGATGTTTTTTAGCAATTTTAGCAACCTCTTCAATAGATACTTCTTGCATCAATGGATTAGTTGGCGTTTCTAAAAATACGGCTGCAATTTGGTTAGATATTTTTTGTTTTAAATCAGCAATATCTTCAAAATAGTGAAATACTGCTATTTTTTGCGCTTCTAACGCTTTAAAATAGCGATAACTTCCACCGTATAAATCTCTAGAAACTAAAAACTCGCTCCCTGACGGAAACAGCTGAAAAACCAATTGAATCGCACTCATCCCTGAACTAGTTACTACTGCTTGAACGCCTTCTTCTAAGCGTGCTAAGCCTTGTTCTAAGATTGTACGTGTTGGATTTTTAGTTCGCGTATAATCATAACCCGTACTTTGTCCAAATTTAGGGTGTGAATAGGTCGTCGATAAATGAATGGGAGCACTAATCGCTCCGGTTTGTTCATCTGTGCGATTACCTAATTGCGCTAAATAAGTTGTTAATTGTTCTTCCATAACCTTCCACTCCTTTTTAAAACTTAACCAAAATTATAGACTTGCAACTAACTGATCAATCGCTTGATTGATAATAGCTGGTGTAGTCGCTAAATTTAAACGAATAAAACCTTTTGATTCTTCATCAAACCAACTACCAAAATCAACGGCTAATTTCGCTTTATCTTGAACGAGAGTTTTAATATCTTGGCCATTTAAAACTTGGCGTAAATCTAACCACAATAAATACGTTCCTTCTAATTGACCAACTTTAATTTTAGGGGCTTCACTAGCTAAACGTTGACTAATGGTTTGATAGTTTGTATAGATAACTTCAATTAGTGAACGTAACCACTCATCACCTGTTGCATAAGCCGCTTGGGCAGCCACTTGACCAAGCATACTGCTTTCTGTTTGGCGATTTTTGCTAGCCCATAATCGATATTGTTTGCGTAATTTTTCATTTGGAATCCAGATATGTGAATTCAATAAACTAGCTAAATTAAAAGTTTTAGATGGAGCATTTAAAACAATTAATTGATCTAAATAAGCGCCTTGTTGCACTGAAATAGCTGAAATAAATTGGTGGTTGGGCATAATAAAATCACTGTGAATTTCATCCGCAATCACCAATACTTGATATTTTTGACAAATAGCTAAAACATCAGCTAATTCTTGTTCTGTCCAAACACGTCCTACAGGATTATGTGGGGAACAAAGAATAAATAATTTCACTTGATTTTCAACAATCTTATCTTCAAAATCCTTAAGATTCATTTGATACTTACCGTCCACATTCACCAAAGGACTATTTACCAAGCGACGTTTTTTATCTTTAATGGCATTACTAAATGGATAATAAACGGGGCGTTGAATCATTACCGCCTCGCCTTCTTGCGTAAAGCAATCAACTAAATCATATAGAGCTTGTACGACACCCGTTGAAAAAGAAAGCCAGTTTCGTTGAAAAGGTGTATTTTCATGACGCTGTTGCCAATCTAGATAGGTATCAAAGTATTGATCATCCACTAATGAATAGCCAAATACCCCATGTTGAATTCGTTTAGTTAAAGCTTGGGTGACTGTTTCAGGTGTGGCAAATTCCATGTCTGCTACCCATAATGGTAATAAATCCGCCTCGCCAAAGCGCTCTTCTAACGCATCCCATTTTAAAGCATTCGTATGACATCGTTGACGTTGATATTTTTCGACAAATTCATTGATAGACATTTTCTATTCCCCCATTTTCATTTAAACTTAAATACAAAACAGATTTTATATAGTATTCCAAGTATAGACAAAGAATACTTGTTCCGTCAATTAGTTCATCTGATAGTATTTTTTTATCAGGGTAAGTTGATCCACAAAAAAAGCAAGCTAAAATTTAAAACAAATTTTAGCTTGCATCATATTTCCCTCAATCCTTAGTTTTTTCGCGGTATTCTTCCATTTTTTGTTGGAAATATTTCTCGGTTTGGCCGTAAGCGGTATAAGTAATGGCATTTGCGCCTGCCTCGATGGTTTCCATAATTTGTTCATCCGTTCGACCACCAGAGGCTATAATTGGAAAGGTTGGATATTGCTTACGAATCCAGCGTACAAGTTCAGTCGTTTGCTTTCCACCGGCTACATTAAAAATATCTACGCCCGCTTCAATCAGCTGGCCTAAATCACGCTGGTCATTGACTACCGTATAAATAATCGGAATATCCACGGTTTCATTGACTGCCCGAATCGTTTCGACATCTGTTGGACCATTTAACACAACACCATACGCGCCATGTTCTTCAGCAAACGCACCTAAACGCGCCGAACGTTTTCCTGAAGTCAAGCCCCCACCAATCCCAGCAAAAATTGGCACTTGGGCTACTTGCGAAATAGCCGATAAAATTCGCGTATTCGGTGTCCAAGGATAGACTGCCAAAATTGCATCGGCATCGTTATTAGCAATTACCGCCACATCCATCGTATAAATAATACTTTTGATTCGCTTACCATAAATGCTAATCCCACTAGCATTACGAATCACTTTTGGTAAGTGAACAATACTTTGCCGTAATTCTGAAAATAACTCTGGCATAGCTTTTTCTGCTTTATAATTTTGTGGTGTTTCTGACATAAAAATTCCTTCTTTCCGACTATTTATGATAAGGTTGATGATTGATAATACGATAGCAACGATAGATTTGTTCCGCTAACATCACCCGCATGAGTTGATGTGGAAAAGTCATTTTTCCAAATGAAATTTGAGCATTACTTCTTTGCATCACCGCTGAACTTAAACCTAATGAACCACCTATCACAAAAACTAACTGACTCTTTCCTTGAATCGCTAATTGTTCCATTTGATTGGCAAAAGCTTCACTTGAAAGATTTTTGCCTTCAATAGCTAAGGCCCATACATATTCTTGATCTTTAATTTTGGCTAAAATACGTTCGCCTTCTTTTTCTTTAATTTGAATCATCTGAGCTTCACTTAAATTTTCAGGTGCTTTTTCATCCGGTACTTCAATCACCTCAATTTTGGCATACGCTCCTAAACGTTTGATATACTCCTGTAATGCTTGAACTAAATACTTTTCTTTTAATTTACCGACCGCAATAATTTTGATATTCACTATTTTTCCCCAATCTATTTGTCATTATGTTTATTATACTATTTTTTCTAAATAATGGTCGATTGATTCGCAATAATATAGTTATACCCAATTGTGGATAAAATTCTAGTTGTTTTTTCACATCTTTATCCACATTATGCACAGCCTTTTCCACAAAGTAATTGTAAAAATTACTGATTTAGCAATATTTTTAATACGAACACCTATTCTTCTCACAGTTATCCCCATTATCCACATCGTTGTGGATAAAAATTTTGATCAGTTATCCATAAAAGAGCGTTAGCAACAATAAATTCATTTAAAGGCAAAAATTTTACCTAAACATCTTCATATATTTTTCATAACTATTCGGTAAGATAAAGATGTACTTGAGAGTAGTCAATAAAAAGATTGACAGGTGAAAGAAATAGTATATAACTATCAATTAGGAGGAATTGAAAAATGAGTAAACAACGAAAAAATACAAATAACCTTTTAACTAGATTCGGTATTGGTTTGTGCAGCGGCTTATTAGGTGGGGCAATTGCTTTTGGTGGTCTTTATGCCATCAATGGTGGAACTAATCAAAGTTCTTCTAATACTCAAACTGCTCAAACTTCAACTAAAGTCTCTAATGTAAAATATGATGTAAATAGTAATGTGACTGAAGCGGTCCAAAAAGTACAAGGAGCAGTTGTATCTATCATTAATTTACAAAGTCAATCTAATACTGCCAATGACCTTGAAGGTTTATTTGATGGCTCTAGTCAAAGCGATAATTCTTCACAATCAAGTGATAACTTAGAAACTGCTAGTGAAGGTAGTGGCGTTATCTATAAAAAAGAAGGTAACTACGCTTATGTAGTGACCAATAACCATGTGGTTGAAGGACAAAACGCCTTACAAGTATTATTGGCTGATGGGCAAAAAGTAGATGCTGAATTAGTCGGAACAGATGCATATACCGATTTAGCCGTAGTCAAAATTCCGGCAAAAAATGTAACTACTGTCGCTACTTTCGGTGACTCTAGTCAATTAAAAGTAGGTGAACCAGCAATTGCGATTGGTTCGCCATTAGGAACGGAATATGCTAACTCAGTAACTGAAGGAATTATTTCTTCATTAAATCGTCAAGTCGTTAGCCAAAATGATTCTGGTCAAGAGGTCAACATTAACGCCATTCAAACAGACGCAGCGATTAACCCAGGGAATTCAGGTGGGGCTTTAGTGAATATTGCTGGTCAAGTAATTGGTATCAATTCAAGTAAGATTGCCTCTACCTCCGCTTCTACTTCTGGTGTTAGCGTTGAAGGAATGGGCTTTGCAATCCCAAGTAATGATGTAACAACTATCATTTCACAATTGGAAAAAGATGGAAAAGTTACTCGACCAGCATTAGGCGTGAGAACCGTTGATTTAAATGCTTTAACTGATCAACAAAAAGAACAAATTCTAAAAGTACCAAGTTCTTTAACTAATGGTGTTGTGTTAGCACAAGTCAACAGTGCTACTCCTGCTGAAAAAGCTGGCTTAAAACAATATGATGTTATTACCGCAATCGATGGACAAGAAGTAAAAACAGGCACAGAATTACGAGCTGCTTTATATAAAAAATCAGTTGGTGATTCAATCAAAGTCACTTATTATCGTGGCAATGATAAGAAAACCACTACGGTGCAACTAACGGTTGATCAATCTATCAATGAAAAAAATTAAGTATTAACTAAAAAAGCTTACCTGTCTAATGTAAGACAAGTAAGCTTTTTCATTGTTTGCATAATAATTAAACACAATAAACAAAGTTTTTAGAAGATGATATTTTCTTTAATTATTTCTAGATTTTTTATTAAAATTTTACGATTTTTCAACTCAATTGCACCCAAATCTTTTAATTGTTGCATCATACGATTGACACTACTTGCCGATGCAATCCCACAAAAATGGGCAATTTCCTCATTTGTAACCACAAAGTCAATCAAAATTCCCTCTTTAGTTTCTACACCAAAGCTTTCATATAAATCATATAATTGTGTGCAAACTGCACCAAATTTTCCATTCATTAACATCTGTTGCAATTTTTTCATTGCATATAATAAACGCACACGATAATAATCTTTAACATAAAGCTGTAGTTGATGATTTTGATTAATATCTTTCCAGAACTGTACCCGATCAATTTGGTATAATTCTGCTTTTTCCGACTCAACTCGAATATTAAATGGCGCATCAATAAATTGAGAATACTCATCCTTTAATAGGGAAACAATTTCTAACCCAGTAATATAGCGCAAATTAAATTCCCGACCATCTCTAGAAATAACCGACGTCTTGATAATCCCATCTTTTAAAATATATACATAGCGATCTTGTAAACCTTCATACATCAAATATTTCTTTTTTTCCTTAACAATTACCGGGAAATCGCTATCTGCTAAATATTTTTCTAAAATCCGATCATCCATCATTGTATTCCTCACTTATCCATATCGATTATTTTCAAAATATTTTCTGAAAACATTACATTCTTTATTAAACTGATTATAACCCAAAATACAACAACAAATGTAGATGAAATTTGTATTTTCACTTTGTTTTAATCAAAAAAAATTAACAAAGTGGCATTTTTCTTTTGCTAAATGCGAGTATATTAGGCTCACAAGCGAATTTATAGTGAAAAACAAGTGTATTTTTTTCTTTGATTTTTATTTTTAACCTTCTATCACAATCTTTTTTACATTAACCAATCCAAATAAATACACTTGTTTTTCTACTAAGTTTTTTCATAGAAAAGAGGGAGTTATTTTCAAAAAATCGGCTTATTTTATGAAAATTAATTAAAAGGAGAATGTGTGTCAAATCGTGGAAAATTCAGTAGAAAAATTATTTAATAAAGGATTTATTAGTATTACCGTTATCAATTTTGTTGTTTATTTGGTTTATTATCTATTAATGGTAATCATTGCTGTTATCGCACAAGATCAATTACATGCTAGCTTAGGGCAAGCTGGTTTAGCATCTGGAATTTATATTATTGGAACATTATTGGCTAGATTATTTGTCGGCAAAAAATTAGAATTGGTCGGAAGAAAAGCTGTTTTACGTTACGGGGCATTATTTTATTTATTAACAACTATTGCTTATCTTTATATTCCAACTATTCAAATACTTTATTTAGTACGCTTTTTAAATGGATTCGGTTATGGAACAGTTTCGACCGCTACTAATGCAATCGTTACTGCTTATATTCCTTCTTCAAAACATGGTGAAGGAATCAATTACTATGGTTTAAGTACAAGTTTAGCTGCAGCTATCGGACCATTTATCGGTATGATTTTACTTAATACAACAAGTTTTTACTTTATCATTGTCTTTTCAATTGTATTAATTTTATTAACAACCATTGCTTGTTTTATTTTCCCAGTGAAAAATATTCAAATCACTGCTGAACATAAAGCAATGTTGAAATCTTGGAAATTAAATACTTTCCTTGAAAAGCAAGTAGCATTTATTTCTTCTATCGCTTTTTTCATTGGGATTGCTTATTCATGCGTCTTATCATTCCTATCATCTTATGCTAAGGAATTAAATTTAGTTGCAATTAGCTCATTTTTCTTTGTCGTTTATGCTTTGGTCATTACCTTTACTAGACCAATGACCGGTAGAATCTTTGATGCTAAAGGTGAACGCTATGTAATGTATCCTAGTTATTTCTTCTTAACTTTAGGACTATTTTGTTTAAGCGTGACACATAGTGGTTGGTTATTATTACTTTCTGGTGCATTTGTCGGTTTAGGTTACGGAACATTTATGTCCAATGGTCAAGCCGTATGTTTGAAAACCTGTAATGGTCATCATATCGGTATCGCCTTATCTACTTACTTTATCGGTTTAGACTTAGGTCTTGGTGTGGGACCATATGTCTTAGGTGAATTACATCAATTCTTGAGTTTCCCTAAACTTTACTTTGTTTCTGGTCTGTTACCAATCGCTTGTGCAATTGTCTATAAATTATTCTACCATCCAAGTTATGAAAAAAAAGAACAAGCATTACGTTTACAACGTGCAAATCAAAGCAAATAATACTTTATTTACTTTAGGAGGAAAGCAAATGAATAATACAGAAAATTTATTAACTTTAATGAAACAAGTACTTTCTAAATTAGATGAAACCAATCAACGTTTAGAAACACTAGAAGCACATGAAGATCAACGTCGCTTAGAAGAAGAAAATTATTTACTTGCCATTCGTTCTGCTATCCAAAATGATAATATTATGGGCTAAAAAAGTTTTGTAAAGTTTACTGATAATCTTCCCTTGTAGCAAAAACTTATCCTAATTATCAATAAACTTTCATGATAAAAAATCCCTCTAGCATTGTGCTAAAGGGATTTTTTTTATTTACCTGGAGTAAAACTAGAACCAACTACTGCATCAGCACCTAATTCTAAAATGCCACGTTTCATTGGTGCATTTGGTAGGTGTAACTCACGCGCTGAACAAATCATGCCATAACTTTTAACGCCTCTTAATTCACCTGGCCAAATCATTAAACCATCTGGCATCATCGCGCCTGGCAAAGCAACGACTACTTTCAAATTTCGACGAATATTCGGTGCACCACAAACGATTTGTAATGGTTCATGAGCATCGGCAAAATCAATTTGTGTAATAGACAAATGATCACTATCTGGATGGGCTTCACATTCTTTAACCAAACCAACCATAAATTTCGGTGTATGATCCGCTTGTAATTGTTCAGTAAAGCCAGCTTCTTTTAACTGTTCATTTAAAACTGCTAATTGTTCATCTGTTAATATTACTTGACCGCAACCTTCGATATTTAAGTAACTAGATACTTCGAAGAAATTATACCCAACAATTGTTCCTTCAATTGTCTTAATTTGAGCAACATTTCCTTTACGTTCGACACTTTGTTCTAATT
>DYWZ01000057.1 GCA_020742395.1 Enterococcus columbae | reverse complement strand
TGGTCGGATTCTTAACCAGTACCATATTTCCAGAACCATCTACATAGACACTCACTATATAAGCAGAGTGGACGGTCTTTGTATTTTCTCCCTCTGTAATGAGCTGGTCTACACTGTAGGTTACATTAAATATCTCAGCTTCACTTAATTTTTCTATATCACCAACGTCTAACTGCTGACTAACTATTTTTCGCAAGGTTTCAGTCGTGTGACCTGCACCACCCACAATAATATACTTTTTGGCAAGCTTGGCATTTATCGCTTGAGCCAATACATCGCCACCTTCAAGAATACTACCGCCAAATAAGACAAATACATCCACTTGATTCATTCCATATTGATGATATAAACTTTTTTGCGTTAAATTGGCTAAATTTCTTTTACCACAAAATCTAGCTAATACATTGATTAATTCTGCTGTATTCATATCAAACATCCTTATTTTATCTTTGATTTCATTATAGCACGCTAGATTTATAGCATAATAAAAAAATTAGCTTGTTTTCCTCAAATCGTTCAAAATATAAAAAACCGTTGGAAGATTCATCTTCCAACGGTTTGCTGTTTTTCTTAGTACAATTCTAAATATTGCTCTCTTTCCCACTCAGAAACAGTTTGTCTAAATGAAGCCCATTCCATACGTTTTGCTTCAACAAAGTTAGAGAAGATATGTTGACCTAATGCATCAATCATTACTTGGTCAGTGCGTAATTCTTTAATGGCATTGTGTAAAGTTGAAGGTAGATCTTTAATCAATGCTTCTGCACGTTCTTCTTCATTCATGATGTAGATATTGCGATCAACAGCTGGTGGTGGTGTTAAACCACGATTGATACCATCTAAACCAGCTTCTAATAATACCGCCATTGCTAAATATGGATTAGCAGCAGGGTCAACAGAACGTAATTCTAAACGAGTAGATAAACCACGTGATTCTGGCACACGAATCAATGGTGAACGGTTGCGTCCAGACCATGCAACATAAACTGGCGCTTCATAACCAGGTACTAGACGTTTGTATGAGTTAACTGTTGGGTTACATACTGCTGTAAATGCACGAGCGTGTTCCATTAAACCACCTAAGAAATGATAAGCTGTTTCACTTAATTGTAATGGACCTGCTGGGTCGAAGAACACATTTTCGTCACCTTTAAATAAAGACATATTACAATGCATACCTGAACCATTGATACCAAATAATGGTTTTGGCATAAAGGTTGCGTGTAAACCATGTTTTCTAGCAATTGTTTTAACAACTAATTTAAATGTTTGGATGTTATCACAAGCTTCAATTACATCAGCATATTTAAAGTCAATTTCATGTTGCCCTGGTGCAACTTCATGGTGAGAAGCTTCCACTTCAAAACCTAAACTTTCTAATTCTAATACGATATCGCGACGGCAGTTTTCACCAAGGTCAGTTGGTGCGAAATCAAAGTAGCCACCTTTATCATTTAAATCAGAAGTAATTTCACCTTTTTCATTCAATTTGAATAAGAAGAATTCTGGTTCTGGTCCTAAGTTAAATGAAGTAAAACCAAATTCTTTCATGTGTTTCAAAGCACGTTTTAAATTACCGCGAGGATCCCCTGCAAAAGGTGTGCCATCTGGATTGTAAATATCACAAATTAAACGAGCAACCTTGCCATGTTCACTTTCCCATGGGAAAATCATCCAAGTTGATAAATCTGGGTATAAGTACATATCACTTTCTTCAATACGTACAAATCCTTCAATTGAAGAGCCATCAAACATCATTTTATTTTCTAAAACTTTGTTTAATTGGCTCACTGGTACTTCAACATTTTTAATTGTACCCATAATGTCAGTAAACATTAATCGTAAGAAACGTACATTTTCTTCTTTAGCGATTCGTTTGATATCTTCTACAGTATAGTTCTCTTTTGCCATAATATCCCGCCTTTATTTTTCTACTCATTTTTTATTTCCACAGCAATTACATCATACGACCTTTTTGCTGATATGGATTTGGTTGATTTAGCCCGCTTTGTGACATGATTTCGTCATAAAAAATTCTACGAACATCTTTATCAGTCAACGGTTGCTTTTCTTTTTTGACTTGTTTTTCCATTTGGCGCATCTGATAAACTCGTTTGATGCCCGCCATATTTAGTCCTTCAGATAAATAATCTTTAATCTCTAACAAGACATCAATATCGTTCAATGAATACATCCGTCGATTTCCTTCGCTACGCTCGGGTTTAATCAATTCTTGCTCTTCATAATAGCGAATTTGTCTAGCGGTTAAATCGGTTAGCTTCATGACCGTTCCAATTGGAAAAACTGACATTGATCTTCGCAATTCTTTTTCGCTCATGGCTATCCCTCGCTTTTGTTAGTATTTTCTGAAAACTTGCCTTTACTATACCAAGTTCGTATTCTTATGTCAAGCTCCCATGTAAGAAAACCTAACATGAAAGAAAAATTTTTTTGATTTTCATTTATAAACATTGATTTATCAACATTCTTCAATCAAAAAATTTTTTCAATATTTTTTTAAACCAAACTATCTTCCGAATATTAAACATCTATACCAATTTCATTATTCAACTATTACTATGTAAAAAAAATCAATCAACTAGCTACAAATCTCGCCTAATTGATTGATTTTCATTATATTTATTATTCAAATTCTTGATCAGTAATCATTCTAACAAAGGGATGATAAGTTGGCGCAAAACCTGCAACCTGATAGATTTGTGTCTCTTCTTCAAAGGTAATATTCGTCACTAACGTCTGACGTTTGATTTCGTATAATTGATTCGCATCAACAGCTTTAACTTCTACAAGATAAGGCTCAAATTGTTCCATTAATTGCTGTTTAATCGCTCTAATTAAATCTTCTTTGCCTTTATTACTCTTTGCCGAAATACAAACATTTGGGAACAATGTTGGGATAAATTGCTCTTCATCAATTAAATCTGCCTTATTATAAATCGTCAAAATTGGAATATCGATAATACCTAGTTGTTGCATTAAATCAGCCACCGTTTGTTCATGCTGCAAGCGATCTTTAGCATGGGCATCGACAACATGTAAAAGCATATCTACTTCTTTACTTTCTTCTAAAGTAGAATGAAACGCATCCACCAATTGAGTTGGTAAATCTTGAATAAAACCAACTGTATCGGTTACGGTCACTTCAAAGCCTTCAGGCATTCGCCATTTTTTGGTTAATGGATCCAATGTCGCAAATAACTGATCTTGCTCATAAGTCTGAGCACTCGTTAAAATATTTAAAATAGTCGATTTACCAGCATTAGTATAGCCGATTAACCCCAACTGAAAAATATTTTTATTTTGTCTTTGTTTGCGTGCACGTAAACGATGTGCAGCAACTTCTTTTAATTCATGCTTAATTTGCGTAATCTTGTTTCTGATATGCCGACGATCCGTTTCTAATTTCGTTTCTCCGGGACCTCGTGTACCAATTCCACCACCTAACCTTGAAAGTTGACTACCTTGACCGGCTAAACGTGGCAATAAATATTCTAACTGGGCCAACTCGACTTGTAATTTTCCTTCTTTGGAACGTGCACGTAAAGCAAAAATATCTAAAATAAGTTGTACACGGTCAAGCATCTTCACTTCCAACGTTTCAGCGAGCAATTGGGCTTGTCTAGGAGAAAGCTCATGATTAAAAATCACTAAGTCAGCTTCATGAGCGATAACTAATTGCTTTAACTCTTCTAATTTACCTTTTCCTAAAATGGTTTGTCGATCAATTTGCGGACGCTTTTGTTTTAAAATAAAGACAATTTCACCATCTGCAGTTTTGGTTAAACCACGTAACTCATCCATTGATGATTCAAAATAGCGATAATTTTCCTCTGTTTCGACACCAACTAAAATTACTTTTTCATTCATTTATTTTACTTTTATATAAGCATTGCACCAAAATACTTATATCCTTTCATCATTATTGCTCAAGCCAATCATCTAGTGCTTGAAAAAGTTGCGCTTTTTGATCTGGCGCTTGAAAAAAGTCGTACCAATGCATCTCCATTCGATTTCTAAACCAAGTTAATTGGCGCTTGGCATAACGTCGAGAGTTTTGTTGAATTGAGGAAATGGCTTCATCAAGACTACATTGGCCATCAAAATAAGGTACCAATTCTTTATAGCCAATTCCTTTTGCTGCTTGGGTATCAGGATGATCCAAAACAAATTTAGCTTCTTCCAGTAACCCTTGTTCTACCATCATCAAGACACGTTGATTAATTCTTTCATATAGTTTTTCACGTTCACAAGTTAAGGCGATTGAAAAATCATCATAACTCTTTTGGGGTTTAACTGCTGGATCAAAAATACTACGATTAGTTAATTGCCAAACTTCTAATGCACGAATCACTTTTCGTTCGTTATTAAAATGAATCTTATCGGCTGCTAAAGGATCTTTTGAGGCCAATAACTGCCAAAGAGCTTTTTTCCCATATTGTTGACTATATAATTGGTATTCTTGACGAATTTTATTCGATTGTTCGCTAGATTCATTGGCTTGACCTAACTGAAAATCTTCTAACAAAGCTTGTAAATACAGCCCTGTTCCACCAACGATGATTGGTAAATGACTTCGATTATGAATTTGTTCAATACACTCACCGGCTAATTGTTTAAAATCAGCTACGGAAAAACCTTCATTAATTGATCGAATATCTAATAAATGATGGACAACTCCTTGCATTTCTTCTGTTGTGATTTTGGCTGTACCAATATCAAGATGTTGATAAACTTGCATCGAATCGCCATTAATTACTTCGCCCTGATATTTTTTCGCCAATTCAATACTTAATGCTGTTTTACCTACTGCGGTTGGACCGGCAACTACAATTACTTTTTTCATAGACATTTTCCTTATAATGCTTTTGAGAAATAAGCTAGCGGACGATCAGTCAACTGACGCATTTGTATCTTACGTTCATAAATCAATTCAGTAATTTCATCAGAAAAATCTTCTAACACCATACGTCCACCTTTATAGGCATAGGCTCCAAATTGAACCGTTTCTTCTGGAGAAAGCACCACTTTTCGCGTAGCTATTTTTTTAAAAAATTCATCTAATAGATGATTAGGTAAATAGAAACTATTTTGAGCAGCAAATGATTGTAAGTACACATAATCATCAATCGTAATATAGCAATCATCAAAAGCATCAAAACTCACGTATTTATCCATCATCACTACACGTTTTTCCAATAACTCTCTGATCTTTTTGTTCAATAAAACTAATAATTCAATTTCTCTTACTTTATGTTCTAACATACGATTTTGAACTCGTTTGCGTTCATCATACCTAACCCGTAAACTATTGGTAATCATAACGATTACAGCTCCTAATATAACCCCTAAAAAACCCGAAATTAATTCTGTCAATGCTAATATCTTCATTCTATTCCTAGGAAAACTCCTAACTTAATCCCCTTTCAAACTTCATCAATCTACATCACTTACTATTATAACATAGTACCTATTTTTTTGGTTGAGAATTTCATTGATATCAATAATCAATTTTAGCTAAGTAAAGTACCCAAAAATCAAAACATTATATTTGACCTTTATTGACCATAATCGTATACTTAGTCATAGCAATTTAGTTAGATATTTGCTAAAATAGCTTTGTAGTTTATCTGTTTATTTTAAAAGGAGGAACTGAAATGAATTTAATTCCTACAGTTATTGAACAATCATCTCGAGGTGAACGCGCCTACGACATCTATTCACGTTTATTAAAAGATCGAATTATTATGTTAAGTGGTCCTGTAACCGATGAACTAGCTAATTCGATTATTTCACAATTACTATTTTTAGATGCTCAGGATTCTGAAAAAGATATTTACTTATACATCAACTCCCCTGGTGGCAGTGTTACAGCCGGTTTAGCAATTTATGACACAATGAACTTTGTAAAAGCAGATGTTCAAACAATCGTTATGGGGATGGCGGCATCAATGGGTAGTTTCTTATTAACTGCCGGTGCTAAAGGAAAACGTTTTGCTTTACCAAATGCTGAAATTATGATTCACCAACCACTAGGCGGTGCACAAGGTCAAGCGACTGAAATCGAAATTGCTGCTCGTCATATTCTAAAAACTCGTGAAAGATTAAATAAAATTTTATCTGAACGTACAGGTCAACCAATCGAAGTAATTGAAAAAGATACTGATCGTGATAACTTCATGTCTGCTGAAGAAGCTAAAGCTTATGGTTTGATTGATGAAATTATGGTCAGCAGTAAAAATTTAAAATAATTCTTTCAAATACTCTAAAGATCGAGAATTTTTTCTCGGTCTTTTTTATGCACTATTCAGCGATTAGTTATTGATTTATTTGTACTTGTTTTCTATACTTATTCTTATTTATATGTTAAAATGACTATTAGTGTAATACGTCCAATTTAAGTTTTATGGTAAGAGGTAAATCGGAAAGTAAATGCGAGACTTTCTCTTTTTTTCTAGCCCCGTTGCTAAAAAAAGAACCTATTTATTTCTTGCGGACAAAATAAATATCTGCCCTTGGGCAAAAAGATAAAGGAGAATTTTTTTATGATTTACAAAGTTTTTTATCAAGCAACAAAAGAGCGTAATCCAAAACGCGAACAAACCAAATCACTTTATATCGAAGCAGATAGCGAAGTAACTGCTCGTCAATTAATCGAAGACAATACCCCATATAATATTGAATATATTCAATTACTTGAAGGCAATCATCTAGCCTACGAGCAAGAAAATGCCGACTTTAAGTTAGCGGAGTTTTAAGATGAAGGTCAGTCTAAAAAACAACGAAACCGGTGTTTTTGCGATTGGTGGTTTAGGTGAAATCGGAAAAAACTGTTATGGGGTGCAATTCCAAGATGAAATTATTCTCATTGATGCCGGAATTAAATTCCCCGAAGATGAATTACTTGGAATTGACTATGTGATTTCTGATTACAGCTATATCGTCCAGAATCTTCAAAAAGTCAAAGGTTTAATTATCACCCATGGTCATGAAGACCATATCGGTGGGATTCCTTATCTTTTAAGACAAGCAAACATTCCTATTTACGCTGGACCTTTGGCTTTAGCTCTAATTACCAATAAATTAGAAGAACACGGTTTACTACGTGATGCCACTTTAAATGAAATCAATGAAGACACCGTTATTCGCTTTAGAAAAACTTCAGTAAGTTTCTTTAGAACAACTCATAGTATTCCTGATGCGCTAGGCGTAGTCGTAAAGACTCCTTCAGGAAATATCGTAGCTACCGGTGACTTTAAATTTGATTTCACTCCTGTAGGCGAGCCGGCTAACTTGCATAAAATGGCTAAAATTGGTGAAGAAGGCGTCTTATGTTTACTATCTGATAGTACTAACGCTGAGGTTCCTACCTTCACTAAATCCGAACAAACGATTGGTGAATCAATCATTAAGATTGTTGAAAAAATTGAAGGCCGGATTATTTTCGCAAGTTTTGCCTCAAATATTTTCCGTCTACAACAGGCAGCTGATGCAGCAGTAGCAACTGGACGTAAAATAGCCGTATTTGGTCGCAGCATGGAAAATGCGATTGTGAATGGGCAAAAGCTTGGGTATATAAAAGTACCTAAAGGAACTTTTGTAGAAGCAAGTGAGTTACATCGCCTGCCTGCTAGTGAAACGATGATTTTATGTACTGGATCTCAAGGTGAACCAATGGCTGCTTTAAGCCGTATTGCTAATGGAACACATCGCCAAATTCAAATCCAACCAGATGATACCGTTATCTTTTCAAGTTCACCAATTCCTGGAAATACTACTAGTGTGAATCACTTGATTAACTTACTTTTAGAAGCTGGTGCTAATGTTATCCATGGGAAACTAAACAACATTCATACTTCTGGCCACGGCGGTCAAGAGGAACAAAAATTAATGTTGCGTTTAATGAAACCAAAATTCTTTATGCCTGTTCATGGTGAGTTTAGAATGTTAAAAATTCATACCCAACTTGCCCAAGATACAGGTATTCCAAAAGAAAATTGTTTTATTATGAGTAATGGTGATATGTTGGCATTAACTCATGATAGTGCTCGTTTAGCTGGTCATTTTCATGCTGGTGATGTCTATGTTGATGGTAGTGGTATTGGCGATATTGGTAATGTAGTCTTGCGTGACCGCCAAATTCTTTCTGAAGAAGGCTTAGTATTAGTCGTGGTAACCGTAGATTTAGAAAAACGTGAATTATTAGCTGGTCCAGATATTTTATCTCGAGGCTTTATCTATATGCGTGAATCTGGTGAAATGATTAATGAGGCGCAAAATATTTTACAGCATAGCTTATTAGATGCTTTGCAACAACCAGATATTTCTGAACACAAGTTACGGGAAGTACTAACTTCATCTATTGAGCCTTACCTTTATGAAAAAACACGTCGTAATCCAATGATTTTAGCTATGATTATGACACCTGATAAAGCATAAAAAGTAAAAAGGTCTTTCAAACACTAACACTGGTGTCTGAAAGACCTTTTTTCACTGTTGTTGCCACAGCCCACGTTCTCTTAAACTCACATAGCTACTTTGACCAATAATTAAGTGGTCTAATACTTCAATTCCTACTAATTCCCCACATTTAATTAAACGTAATGTAAAGCGTCGATCATTTTCAGAAGGCTCAGGATTGCCACTTGATTGTGATAGGTCAGTTTTTGAAATAATTCGCCGACTTTTCCCCCACACCACACCGAGCATACGACTTTCACCGTACTCGGCGTTCCACCAACTATTGTTGGCTAGAGGCTATTGCTCCAAATTCATTACAAATTCTTCAACGCTCATGCCTCCGCTCTCACTATTATTAAATAAGGTTATACTATTGTTTTCCCTTATACCGCTTCAACAAAGTTTAGGCTTCTCTTACGTTAATAGCTTTCCAGGTTCATTTAATCTTATCACTTCATCACTTAAGTGCAAGCTCAGATTTGAGATTGATATTAATATATGGCCTTTTGCAACCACCAAACTACTCAACCACTCAATCTAATCTAAAATTATTAGATTCATTCATTTCTAAATGTTGCCACAAATCGTCAATCGCTTGTTCGTCTGTTTATACATTCTCACCATATGATGTTTTTTACGACTCCCGATCTATCCAGAACACAGAACTTGACTGCTTTCGCTATCAAAAGATAGGACGGTTCTGTTCAACCGACTTTCCCGCGTTTCGCATCTAAGCTTACCTAAATTACTTACACACGGCGGAGTATTAGAGAAATCATTACTGATTTTCAGATTAAACGTTCAATATATATTATATTGCATCAGCTTTTCACTGATGAACAAGTCTCACGGTGATTATGGCTGATAATAATCCTGGCTGCGCTACAGCGAACTGCTTCTCTAAAAATTTCTCTTGGATGGGCAATCGATTGGTCCAAGGAACCAATAAATAGAATTCTTTTTTGGATAATTTCGTTTTTAGTATTGAGATACAAACAAACCAAATGTTCTTGTTGCACATCCTTCCACTCATTAATTAATTGCTGGGCAACTTGAAAACTAGTTGAAATTTTCCCTAACTTAGGCTGAGTTGATTTTTGAATTCTAAAACCTAATTCCATTGCTGCTTGTAGTTGAATTGCAATTCTTCACATTCATTCGCAACATGAATGCAGTCTATCATTAGACCTCTCTTACTTTCATAAGAGTTGAGACTATTTCTTCAACTTATTACTAAAATAATAAGTGCCACATTTTTCTTCCGTCATTGGCTTACGGTTTTACTCTCCCACAAGGAGATAGTCGTTGAAGGTGTCCCTTATAAGTAAAAGTACTTACTTAGGGAATTCCCTGCTAAACACCCATTTTCTCTCACACTTAGGAAAATGAAACTTCTTCCTTATGTTATCCAACTCGTTTTTTTTATTTTCATACCACGCAGCACATTGTTTCCAATCACTGTTTGGGTGAGTTGGCTTTAGGGTTTCAAAGCAATTAACGTGGAGTACATACTTTTCACAAAATATGCAAGGCAATCACCTTAGTTTCACCAATTCCATGAATACTACATAGTTCAGCTAAATTCGCATTTTTTAACTCATATAAATTGGGAAAAATCATTAAGACTTGTCCGGCTAATTCCAAAACATTTTTCGCTTTGGTACCAGTTCTTAATAAAATAGCTAGTAATTCTTGATCGGACAATGCTTGCACCCCATAAGTAATCAATCGCTCTCTAGGCATCGAACTAGCAGGAATATTACTAATGGTTGTCATAAATTTTCCTCCTTTCTATTCAATAAATACGAAAAAAAAGATAGATGCTTTTTTGATTACATCTATCTTTTATCATTATTCATTAGCTAAATTGTTGTATGACTTCATTTAACGAAGAATAAACCGCTTTGGCTTTTGCCTTTAAATCGGCAGTTGGTTCAATCAAATCAGGAATCATAATCACATCGATATTGGCTGCCTTAGCTGCGAGTACCCCATTTTTTGAATCCTCTAAAATTAAAGTCTGACTTTTTGGGGTTCCTAAATATTTAGCTGCTAATTCAAAAATCTCAGGATCTGGTTTAGCAAAATGAACATCTTCGGCAGATACGATTACATCAAAATAATGGGTAATCTCAGCTTTTGCTAATAAAAGATCAATAAAAAAACGAGTATTACTTGAAGCTAGCGCTATTTTGATATCTAATTCTTTTAATTTAGCTAGTAATTCTTTGGCACCAGGTTTTAGCTCAACATTAGCAGATTGAAAATTTTGTTTAATATAAACATAACTCAAATCAATCATCTGATCTACTGTCTCTTTACCAAAAGCCGCATCAAAACTTTGGTGATAGCCTTGAAACATTTCTTCATCGGAAATACCGATATATCGCTTATAAGTTGAAAAATCATAAGGAATTCCAAACTCTTTGGCTGCTTTTAAATTGGCTTCATAATACAGCATCTCGGTATCAAATAATAAGCCATCCATATCGAAAATAACGCCTTGATAAATTTCTTTCATATATGCACCTTCCATTATTTATTTTCTATTTCATTTAATAGTAATTGTCTGACTTCTGAGACAAAATATAAAGATCCTGTGATTAACAACATATCATTATCTTCCATATTTTCTAAAATTTCAGCTAGACCAAATTGCCATAATGAAACAACCGTCAACTTATCTGGTGCATATTGCTCAATTTTTTCGGTCATTAAAATAGATTTGGGATGTTCAAAAGACGAAACAATAATTTTCGTATTTGGTACGGCTAACAGAGCGTCCAACATGCCAAAAACATCTTTGGTTTGCAAAGCTGAAAAAAGAATATATTTACGATAGTTTTTAAATTCTTGTAGATTCTCAACTAATCGTTTCATCGCATGTAAATTATGCGCACCATCTAAAACAATTAACGGTTCATCACTGATTTTTTCCATCCTAGCTGGCCAAAAAGTCTGAGCTAAGCCTTTTATGATCCACTTGTCTTGGAAAGGAATTTGTTGTAATTGACAATAAGTTTTAAATAAACGAATAGCCATTGCGGCATTTTCTACTTGATGATGCCCTAATAAAGGCGTGACTAAATGTTTAAGTACTCCATCTGTATCTTGATAGTTGAAACATTCTCCCCAAGGTTGTTGACGATGTAAATAATGCGCCTGATAATCTTGATTGTAATGTTCAATCGGCGCTTGTTTTTCTTTAGCAATCTGCTCAATAACCACTAAAGCCTCAGGATCGATTACTCCCGTAACTAAAGGTACTTTTTCTTTAATAATACCGGCTTTTTGAAAAGCGATTTCGGCTAAGCTCTCACCTAAAATATCTTGATGATCTAAACCAATAGTGGTAATACCGGTTAATATCGGATTAATGACATTCGTACAATCAAGCAACCCCCCCAAGCCCACTTCAATAACAGCTACATCGACATTTTCTTCATAAAAATATAAAAAGCCCATCGCTGTAATAATTTCAAATTCAGTTGCGCCGGCTAAATGTTCATCTTTGTCAAGTTCTTCTACTATCGTTTTGACTTTTTGTGTCAGTGCACTTAATTTTTCCCCAGGAATCGCTTGATGGTTGATACTCATCCGTTCGTTAAAAGATTCAATGTAAGGAGAGGTAAATGTACCGACATTTAAACCAAGTTCCATCAAAAAACTTTTCAAATAACTTACTGTCGAACCTTTACCATTGGTACCGGCAATATGAATCGTGGTAATTTTCTTTTCTGGATGGTCTAAAGCCGCCAATATAGCTAAAATACGATCTAATCCCGGTCTAGAACCAAATTTTAGTCGACTATGAATCCACTCTATCGCTTCTTGTTCGGTTAATTCCATCATATTCACCTCAAAAAAAGCATGCTCTAGCTGATAAACGCTTCTGACTTGGTTGTCTTGTTTATCATGACTAAAGCATGCACCTCTTTTATTAGTTTTGTAATTGTTTTAATTGCTCAATTCTTTCAGTAACTGCTTGTTGTTTTTCAAGGTAATCCGCTTCTTTTTGACGTTCTTGATCCACTACTGCTTGTGGTGCTTTGCTAACAAAACGTTCATTTGAAAGCTTACCTTGTACGCGTTTAACTTCACCATCTAATTTAGCCAATTCTTTTTCTAAACGAGCAATTTCTTCATTTAAATTAATTAAATTAGCCAACGGTAGGTAAATTGTTGCTCCTGTAATTACTTGTGACATTGCCATATCTGGAACCGCTAAACCTGTCGCAATAACTAATTCTTCTGGATTACAGAAACGTACAATATAATTTTGATTAGTAGTTAAAAATTCTTGTACTTTTTCATCGTTAGCCTGAATGAGTAAGGTTACTGCCTTAGATAATGGTGTATTCACTTCTGCACGAATGTTGCTGACTGCACGAATCACTTCTTTTAAGATTTCCATTCCCTCAGCGGCCGTTTCATCACTAAATGTATTGACTTGTGGATAACTTGCCACAACGATTGAACCTGTTGTTGTAGGTAATTTAGAGAAAATTTCTTCTGTTACAAATGGCATAATTGGATGTAATAAACGAACAATATTATCCAAAACATAAACCAAAACTGCTTGATTCATACGTTTAGCTTCTGGATTTTCACCGTATAGCGTTTCTTTACTCATTTCGATATACCAATCACAAAAGTCATCCCAAATAAAGTTATAAAGATTACGGCCAGCTTCTCCAAATTCAAAGCGATCAAATAAATGCGTTACTTTTTCAATCGTTTCATTTAAACGGGTTAAAATCCAACGATCTGCTACGCTCTTAGTCCCCTCTAAATGTAATTCTTCAGCAGTCATGCCTTCAACATTCATTAAAACAAATCGTGAAGCATTCCAAATTTTATTGATGAAATTCCAAGCTGCATCCATTTTTTCATAGCTAAAACGCACATCTTGACCAGGAGCTGAACCATTTGATAAGAACCAACGTAAAGCATCAGCACCATATTTTTCAATAACTTCCATTGGATCAATACCGTTACCTAAAGATTTACTCATCTTGCGACCTTGTTCGTCACGAATTAATCCATGAATTAAAACGTTCTTAAATGGACGACTATCAGTAAATTCTAAACTTTGGAAAATCATGCGACTGACCCAGAAGAAAATAATGTCATAACCAGTAACTAGCGTATTAGTTGGGAAATAGCGTTTAAAGTCTTCATTTTCTACATCTGGCCAACCCATTGTTGAAAATGGCCATAAAGCAGAACTAAACCAAGTATCTAATACATCTGGATCTTGTACCCAGTTTTGGCTATCCGCTGGTTCTTCCATACCAACGTACATTTCCCCAGTTTCTTTATGATACCAAGCTGGGATTTGATGGCCCCACCACAATTGACGAGAAATAACCCAGTCATGAACATTTTCCATCCAACGCAAGAACGTTTGATTAAAGCGTGGTGGATAAAATTCTACAGCATCTTGTGTCTCTTGATTTTCAATCGCACGTTTGGCTAACGGAGCCATTTTTACAAACCATTGTGTCGATAGACGTGGTTCAACAACAACCCCTGTTCGTTCAGAATGTCCGACACTGTGAATCATTTTTTCGATTTTAACTAAACGACCAAGTGCTTCCAATTCTTTTACAATTGCTTTACGAGCTGCAAAACGATCCATGTCTGCATATTTGCCAGCTAATTCATTCATTGTTCCATCATCGTTCATTACATTTACGCACGGTAAATCATGACGGTTACCGACCTCAAAGTCGTTTGGATCATGTGCTGGTGTAATTTTTACCACACCAGTTCCAAATTCCATATCAACATAAGTATCAGCTACAACCGGAATTTCTTTGTTAACAATTGGTAAAATCACCATTTTACCGATTAAATGTTGATAGCGTGGATCATCCGGATGTACGGCTACCGCTGTGTCACCAAGCATTGTTTCTGGACGAGTGGTGGCAATTTCTACACTACCTGAACCATCAGCTAGTTCATAAGTCATATGATAAAATGCGCCTTCCACATCTTTGTGAATAACTTCAATATCAGAAAGAGCCGTTCTAGCTTTAGGATCCCAGTTAATAATATATTCTCCACGATAGATTAAGCCTTTTTCATACAATGAAACGAAAACTTTACGTACAGCTTTAGATAACCCTTCATCTAAAGTGAAACGTTCGCGAGAGTAATCAACAGAGATACCTAATTTTCCCCATTGTTCGCGAATATGTGTTGCATACTCTTCTTTCCAATCCCAAACTTGTTCGACAAACTTTTCGCGACCTAAATCATAACGAGAAATACCTTGTTCTTGTAATTTGGCTTCTACTTTCGCCTGGGTGGCAATCCCGGCATGGTCCATACCAGGTAACCATAAAGTATCATAACCTTGCATGCGTTTTTGACGAATAATCATATCTTGTAAAGTAGTATCCCAAGCATGACCTAAATGCAGTTTTCCAGTAACATTTGGTGGTGGAATTACAATTGAATAAGGTTTAGCTTTTTTATCACCACTTGGTTTAAACAAATCTTTTTCAAGCCATTCTTGATAGCGGCCTGCTTCCACTTCTTGTGGATTGTACTTAGTTGAAAGTGTGTTTTCTGCCATAAGTGCCTCCTGATAGATATTCTTTGTTTACTTTAGTAAAATACTCTCCTTAAGTGAACCAAAATAATAAAAAAGTCCTAAAGCATCAAAATTTGACACTTTAGGACGTAAATTACGCGGTACCACCTAAATTGTAGCCTAAGCTACCTCTTTTGCGTGAGATAACGATCACGACTCGTTAATCCTTACTATCATTTCAGGATTAAAACTCACAAGCTACCTTCATAAATGACTAATAAAAATCTTCCAGCAAATGATTTTCTCTCTTAAAAATAGCCGATTTACTACTCCTCTTGTTCAACGTCTTTTTTATTTTACAATGAAGACCAAACAAAGTCAATTCAATTATATAAGGCTAGTTAAAGCGGCTAAAGCTTGTTCATAATTTGGTTCATGCGTCATTTCAGAAACAATTTCTTCGTATCTAATTACGCCGTCTTTGTCTAGAACAAAAATAGCCCGTGCATACACTTGTAACTCTGGGATATAAACCCCATAAGCTTGGCCAAAGGTATTTTCTGGATCATGTAACATCAATAAATCTAAATCCTCAGCTTGACACCAGTGTTCTTGCTGCTTAAGGGTATTGTTTGAAATGGTAATAAAATGAATCTGCTCGTTTTGGCTTAGCTTTTGATTAAATACTCGTGTTTGTAAGGAACAGACAGAAGTATTGATATCTGGTACTACACTGATTAAAGTTGGTTTACCAATAAAATCACCCAAACGATACATTTGTTCATGTAAATCTTTTAAATGAAACGGTGCAGCCAACTGGCCAACTGCTAGTGGTTCTTTAATTAATTGATATTTTTGATCACGTTTAGTAATTTCCATGATTCACTCCACCTTTATGAATAATTGCTTTTAATAAGTTTAGTCTAGCACGCAAACTTTATTTAAACAAATAATTGCTATTAGGATAAGACGAATTAGTAAAAATAAAAAAGTCGTAATAAATCCAGCTGACCAACTTTCAAATAATTAGTCTTAATTAGATTTATTAGCGACTCTTTTTTATAGGACTTTTTTGTACTCTTGATCAAAATAAATCAAGGTTTGTAATTCTGTGGTTAAATCAATATATTGAACAGTAACCCCTTTAGGTACCTTCACACGATCAGGAGCAAAACTCAAAATTGCAGTAATGCCAGCTTCCACAATCATATCTACTACATCTTGGGAATATTTACTCGGAACAGTTGAAATTGCGACACTAATTCCTTCTTTGGCTACGATTTGTTTGAAATTAGCTAAATCATGAACCACAAAACCATCGACTTCTTGATCAATTAATGCCGGATTATTATCAAATACCGCAACAATATTCAAATTTTCATTTCGACGAAAATTATTATTCGCTAAAGCTTTACCTAAGTTTCCAAAACCAATCAAAGCAATTCGTTTTTCTTCTTCTGTATCCAATAAATTGCTAAATACTTCAATTAAATAGGGCACATCATAACCATAGCCACTCCGCCCTAATTCTCCTAGATAGGAAAAATCTCGACGAATGGTTGCCGATGGAATCTGGGTGATTTGTGCAAAATCTTTTGATTTGATTCTCATTACGTTTGAATCTTGAAGCATTTTTAAGTAACGTAGATATACTGGTAACCGCTTGGCCGTAGCTTTAGGTAAATGCTTCTTATTTTCCTTTAACAAGCGAATTTCCTCCTTCAATTTTGTTCATCTTTTCACATTTTGAGTTTAACATTTATTTTCACAAATTGCAATGTATCAATTGTTCTTTTTTTATTTTTAATGTAAGTGTTTTATTTATTAAAAAAACTGAATTGCTCTATCTTAAACAATAGCAACAATTCAGTTAAAATTTTATAATAAATCTTCAAATTCTTCGATATTTTGTGAAAGTGACCGTGCAGTGATGGTGGAAATCTTTAAATTAGTTAATGCTCGTTGCATCATTCCTTCAATATCTAGACGTTCTTCATATAAATGAACTTTTTCTAATTTAGGTCTAGTTTTTGGCTGAGGGGGAGCAAAAATGGTACAGCAATCTTCAAATGGTTGAATCGCTAATTCAAAAGTATCAATTTCTTGTGCTACCTCGATAATTTCTAATTTATCCATCGTTGCCACTGGTCGAACAACCGGACGATTGGTGACCTCGTTAATAGCTACCATACTTTGTAAAGTTTGTGAAGCTACCTGGCCTAAAGATTCACCATTTAAAATAATTAATCCATTACGCAATTTGCAAATTTCATCGGTTAAACGCAGCATCATCCGTCTAGTAATCGTCATCCAATAACCTTGGGGCACCACTTTTTTGATTTCTTCTTGAACCTCGGTAAATGGTACTTCAATAAATTGAATACTACCAACGTAAGGAGCTAATTTAGCTGTTAAATCTTTTGCTTTTTGTAAAGCTTGCTCACTGGTATATGGTGGAGAAGCGAAATGAACCGCTTCAATTTCTACTCCCCGTTTCATCGCAAAATAGCCTGCTACTGGTGAATCAATACCACCTGATAACATTAACATACCACGACCACTTGTCCCTACTGGTAAACCACCGGCTCCTTGAATGGTTTCATAAGACAAATAAGCAGCATCTAAGCGAATCTCAACTCTTAGATTAATATCGGGACGTTTCATTTGAACTTTGATATCAGGAAAAATATCAATGACTGCATTACCTAAGGTTAAATTTAGTTCTTCACTCGTTTGAATAAAGTCATGATCACTCCGTTTAGCAGTAATTTTAAAACTCTCAACCCCAGTATAAATTTCTTTCATCATCATTTGAACAGCCTCAATTAAAGCTGGGATTTCTTTTGGTACACGAATACTTGGTGAAAAATTCTGAATACCAAATACTTTTTGTAATTTTTCAATTACGGCTTGGCTATTAGCGCCATTTAAAATTAAATGCATCCGATCGCGATCAGCTTTTATTTTAATCATTGGAAATTCTTGTAAGGTACTACGCACATTTTGGGCAAGCTGCATAATAAACCCTTTACGATTTTTACCTTTGGTGGATAATTCACCATATCGAACCATAATTTCGCTATAATTCAATCTTTTCATCCTTTCTTAAATGAACTCTCTAAAACTATCCTTGGACTTTAGCAAATTTTTGCTGTAGCTGACGAAACACAATCATAAATTGTTCTACTTCAGCCATAGTGTTACTTTCATCTAAACTAATTCTAACTGCACTAGTTGCTTCAATATTTGGTACTTTCATCGCATGAAGAGTACTGCTAGCTAGATGTTTACGGCTAGAGCAAGCACTGGTCGTTGAGATAAAAATTTCTTTTTCTTCTAAGGCATGAACTAATACTTCTCCACGAATCCCCACTAAAGCAAAACACAAAATATGTGCGGCAAAGTTTTCATCGCCTGAAAAAAGCGTTACATTTTCACAATTTTTTAAGGCTTCCATCAAAGCCACTTTTAATGAGTGAACATGATTTTGCTTTGCCGTATGTTGATCAAATTTTAATCGCAAGGCTTTAGCCATCGCTACAATCGCTGGTAAATTTTCAGTACCACTACGTTGATTATTTTCTTGACCCCCGCCAGCCATTAATGGAGTTAATTTGCGGCCTTGTTTCCAATAAATAAAACCAATTCCTCTTGGACCATGAAATTTATGTGCCGAAAAAGTCGCAAAATCCACACGATTGGTCAACCATTCACTAGTAGGCACTTGCCCAATTGCTTGCACTGCATCGACATGGAAATGAATTTTCGGATAATCAAGTAAAACTTCACTGATAGCTTGAATTGGTTGTATTGAACCAATCTCATTATTTACCGCCATCACAGATACTAAAATGGTGTCCTTACGTAAAGCTTGTTTTAAAGCATCGACTTGCACGAAACCTTGATGATCAACCGGTAAAACAGTCACTTCAAAACCTTGGCTTTTTAATTGTTCAACAGTATTACTCACTGAAGGATGTTCAATAGAAGATACAATGATATGCTTTCCGTAATTTTGCTTTTCATAGGCAGTCCCTTTAATAATCCAGTTATTGCCCTCAGTTCCTCCGCTTGTAAAGACAATTTCGTTTGGTTGAACGGTTAATAACTCAGCAATTTGCTGACGAGCTTGTTGTAATAAACGATTGGCCTGTACACCAAGTCGATGTAGACTTGATGGATTACCAAAAATTCTTTGGCTTGTTTTGACATAAGCATCTAAAGCTTGTGGATGAATTGGTGTTGTTGCACTATTATCAAAATATATCACGAAACTAATCCTTTCATTTCTTAAATAATTCTTCTAAACCTTAATCATTATAGCGACTCTTGCCTAATGTTTCAAGGCGTAGGTACCAAAAAGAAAAAGCGCTCCTTGCATTTGCTAAACAAATGTAAAGAGCAACTTTATAATTAAGCTAATTCACGATGATTGAAGTAAAAATTCTCAATACGGTTAAATGCACCTGGTTCTACACGTTCTAATGCAGTCCCAATCTCATCAAGTGCCTCTTGATATTGATAAGTATTCGTAAACAAATCTAAGCTTCGATCAATTGAAGCTTTGATATCTGGATGAGAATGACGGTAACGATTAGCATATTGCATCATTTGTTCCGTAAGTGCCGCAGCATCGACCAATTCGTGGGTTTCTGCTTCAAGTTTTTCTAGATCCTCTTGGCAAGTTGCCACGTATCGATTGATGTCTTCCATATTGATACGAATTTTATTTAGCGCCTTATTTAAGCCTTCGACATGATCAGTCACCATGAAGAAAAACTCAAGATAATCATTTGGTAATCCTGGTAAACGTTGTTTTTCAACAAAACGTTTTAGATTACGCAATTGAAACTCAAAGTTTTCAACTTTTTCCTGAGCAACTTTTTCACCATGACGTAATTCACGTAAATCATTATCGATTTCGATTTGTTGATTTTGAATATCGTCTAAGACTTTATAGGCATCCTTATAAAATTCTTGTACTTCAGAATAAGGAATCGTATGTGCTTCCATCGCTTCCATATAACTAGTATTACGACGAACAAGTTCATCAACTTCTGTTTGGAATCCTCTTACTCGTCCAAGTTCATTATGATTTAATGTATAACTTTGGGCGGTATGATCAATTTCAATCAATAATTGACGATTGTTTTTCGTAGCATGAGCCACATAATCCGCAATGATTTGACGATTTTTCAAGACATATTTCTTCGCTTCAATTTCGCGTTCCATGATACTGTATAAATTATCAATATCATTAGCCGTATCACTATTAGCTGGTTCAACTAAATTCACTTCTGTTTTAGCTAAATCGCGCATAGAATTTTCGACACGAGCACGCACACGTTGAATATCCGCTAAGAAGTTTTCTTCAGGGAATACAAAATGATCATCAAGTAATTTTTGATACCCTTCTTCGATTTCCTTCAACTGATCTGGGAAAGTCTTATTTAGCTCTTCATACAAAGCAGGTAAACGATCCATCACATCTTGTAAATGATAGGTGTGATCTTCCGCAGTTGCCAATACTTCACGTGCCTCCACTGGATCACCAGAAGTATTTAAGGTCACAAATTGCGTAAATTCAATCTCGATGTTTTTTAACTGTTTTTGTAATTCTGAATAGGCTGGTCCAAAAGCATCAGATTCATCACGCATCTGTTTTTTCAACTCTTGATACATGTCTAAAGCTTTTTGTACTTGTAAAGAATTTCTTTCTTCACTTTCACGTAATTCTTTTAGACCATTACGAATCTCAGCAACATCTTGTTCCATATTCAACAAAGTAATCTCGGCATCTTCTACCGCTGTCTTTGCTTTCATAAAACGAAATGTTTCATTTAATGATTCAACCTCTAAAATTTGACTTTCAAGATCAGCAAAAGCTGTCGTTGAAATATCCGTCCATTTTTGATTCCATTCTCTAAAAGTATTCTGACTTTGGCCAACAAGGTGCATTTTCTTCACTTCATCGACCTCTTCAATCACCGGTAAATCAAATAATTCTTCTCTACGTCTTTCAATTTCGTCTAATCTAGCCAACGTTTTCTTTCTAACAAAATAACCTACAAAGTAAACAATAGCCACAGCCAAAATAATCACAATGACGATTCCAATGATTAGATTACTACCCACTGATGATTCCTCCAGTTTTCGAAAAATACAGATTTTGTATTATATTTACAGGTGATACTATAAGAATACTCTTTTGAAATATATTATATTTCTGGTCAAAAAGGCATCTGCATTGAATTATATCACAAAGCGAGCAATCTATCACTAAAAACACTGAAAATAAACGATTTTTTTCAACTTTTTTTGCAAATATTAACCTAATTCACTACATTTATGCCTTATTTTCAATTTTTAATCACTAGATGCAAATGTATCAAATTAAGACAAATTTAAAAAATAGCTTGATTTACTTTGATAACTTCCATTATGTTTGAAAAAATTTGAATTTTACTTTCTGAAACAACCGATTGTGTGATAATATTAAGATTACATTAAGAAAGAAGTAAATGATAATTAATCATATTAGCGCAAGTAAAAGGAAAACTCTTTATGCATCGCCTAGCTTGATTGATTATCTAAACCCTTTAAGTAAAGGAGTAATCAAATGAAAGTTGCAAAATTTGGCGGAAGTTCTCTTGCTTCATCTAGCCAGGTAAAAAAAGTTGTTGATATTATCAAAGCAGATCCTGAACGTCGATTCGTGGTTGTTTCGGCTCCAGGAAAACGTCATAGTGATGACATCAAGGTCACAGACTTACTCATTTCATTATATGAGCAGTTAGTAGCCGAAAAAGATCCTCAGCGATTAGTTGAAGCGATTTATCATCGCTACGAAGAAATCGGTTCAGTTTTTCAAGTTGATCCAGCATTACTTGAAAAAATACGCCAAGATATTCAAGCATTGACTACACTAGCAATTAAAGATAATCCTCATCTTTATGACACTATTTTAGCTAGTGGTGAAAATAATAATGCTAAGCTAATTGCTGGTGTTTTAAAAGCCCAAGGACTACAAGCTTGCTATATTAGTCCACAAGAACTAGGGATTTTAGTCACCGATGAGCCACAAAATGCGCGGATTTTAAACCAGGCCTATCCAAAAATTAGAAAATGGCGTAAAAATCCAGAAATCCTAGTCATTCCAGGTTTCTTTGGCATTACCGAAGAAGGTAAAATCTGTACCTTCTCTAGAGGTGGTTCAGATATTACTGGTTCTATTGTTGCAGCTGGTGTTAATGCAGATTTATACGAAAACTTCACTGATGTCGATGGGATTTATTCTGCTCATCCTGGAATCATTCATGAACCAGAATTAGTAGAAGAATTAAGCTATCGTGAAATGCGCGAATTAGCTTATGCTGGTTTTTCGGTCTTCCATGATGAAGCCTTGATTCCATCGTTTAAAGCAAAAATTCCTGTTGTCATAAAAAATACGAATAACCCAAATCATCCAGGCACACGCATTGTTCACGAAAAACAAAAAAATGATAAACCCGTCGTGGGAATTGCCTGTGATCGTGGCTTTACCATGATTTATATCAGCAAATATCTCATGAATCGTGAGGTTGGCTTTACTTTACGTGTTTTACAAATTCTAAAAGATTTTAATATTAATTATGAGCATATGCCATCTGGAATTGATGACATTTCCATCATTATTCGTTCAAATCAACTAACTGAGGAAAAAGAAGAAGAATTATTAAGAAAAATCGCCTATGAAATTGATCCGGATGAATTACGGATTAAGCACGGCTTGGCAATGGTTGTCGTCGTTGGGGAAGGGATGCGTGAACGTGTAGGGATTACCGCTGAAAGTTCTGCTGCCCTTGCTCGTAAAAAAATTAATCTAGCTATGATTAATCAAGGCTCTTCTGAGGTAAGCATCATGTTTAGTATCCCAGAAAAAGATGAAAAAACAGCCATTCGCACCCTTTACTACACCTTTTTTGACTAAACAAAAGACTAAATCAACGATCTAAACTTGCGTTGATTTAGTCTTTTTTTACAATTTATTGTAAGAGATCACTTTGCTGCTTTTCTTGTGCTAGGGCAATTTGTCGCTTTAGTTCAGCCAAAATCTTAGGCTCAGGTGCATATCTTTGCGCCCAATCAGCTGGCTTTAATACTTTATGTGTCACTGGATCATAATGTGGCTTACCATCTGGAAATAGTTTACCTAAATTCGCTTGATGAACAATTTCTAATATAGGTTTTGGATCAACTCCTAATAATACGAATGATCCATAAGTAAAATAAAGTAAATCAACCAACGCATCCACCTGTTGCGTAAGTATCGTCAAATCATCGGTTGCATTTACTTCTTTACTAGTTGTTTGAACAGACACTTTTTGCGTCGCTTCTTTTTTTAAGATTTTTTCCTTTGTTTGCTCAATCACTTGATGCATCGCTAAACACGCTTCTTCAAAGGCTTGATTATCACCATCAGCTGTTACATGTAATAATTCAATTAATTCTTCAAGTTTAAAGCCTTGGCGAAAAATTGCTTCTTGTAACATAAACGGGGTAGGTTCTTTAGGCTTACGATCATCAAATATTTGATGAAAAGCTGCTGCCATTTCATAAGCTTCCACATACATCCAACTTTCTATAATAAAAATTCTAGATAACTTCAAAGTGCTTTAAGGCATAATAAATACCATCATGATTATTACCTAAAGTCACAAAATCGGCCTGATCTTTAACTATTTGCTGCGCATTACCCATCGCTACCCCCAAACCTACACCGGCTAACATCTCTAAATCGTTTAAATGATCACCAAAAGCCATAATTTCACTCATATCAATTTCCAAATATTTTGCAAATTCTTTAATGCCATTAATTTTTGAACCACCTTTAGGAACAATATCAGCAGAATAAGGATTCGAACGCTGAAAATCGCAATTAGGCAAACTTTGTTGAATATCTAATAAATCACGATTTGAACATAACATGACACATTGATAAATCGGCTCTTGCAAAAGTGTTAAGTGCTGGTAACGCAATTCTTTTTGATTAGGGCTCAGCCTTTTTAAAACATGTGAGCCAAGATGAAAAAGTTCACCTTTAGGCAGATGATTTAATAGACGACTAAAAATTTTCGATTGACCAATCCGCATGGTCAAACTACCCATCATCTTTTCCCCTCCACCAAAAAGGGCTTGTCGTTTATGCTCTTGGGCATACGCTACGATTTCTTTAAGTGTAGCTAAATCAAATGGATGAGCATAGATGACACGATCTTGATTTACAACGTATTGACCATTATAAGTCACAAACATATCCATTGGTAAAGAAGAAATAACCTGCTTAACATTCGGCAAACCTCGTCCTGTAGCAATTCCACAATAGATTCCTTGCGCTCTAGCCAAGGCAATTGCGCGCTTAGTGCTAGGCAGAATCGATCCATGATCATTTAACAGCGTACCATCAATATCAAAAAAAACTGCTTTAATTTTCATCATTGGCTATCCTGTCATTTATCTAGCAGGATATTTCCTCCTTTCACACTTGGAGTTATCAATAACTATGACTTTTGCTAGTCATATTTTACCAAAAAAAACGTTATGTGAAAAATACAAAAGATATATATGGAAAGAAAAAAGTAGCTAAAGTAAAAATGAAAGCTAGCGCATTACTTGCCAAGTAAAGACAGCTTCACAGCACAATTGATCAGCAACTTTCATCTGATGAATGCTTTGCGCCGTCTGTGCATCAGCATCAATGGTTACCTGATAGGCACTATCCACAATATTGCCATATTCAATTTCTTTATCAAAGCGAATTTGCACATGCGTTGGCTGATACTTTGTTAAAAATTCATAATCTAACACATCTAACATCCAATGGAAATAGATAGCATTATTGACATGTTGATTGCCATCTAAATCATAGAAACGAACGCGATAGGGCTGGCTAGTAGAATGGGTTAACTCGGGGATTTTCTCGAAACGTTTAATCCGATTAATTTTTTCACTTTCAAATGGGGCGATCACTTGCTCATCGACTGTTTTAATTTTGCGTGTCACTAAATCCATCAAGACAAAGACCGATTCAACTGTCACCAATCGATTGCCTTGTTCATCCTCTATATAAAAGTCGCGATAACAGAAAAATTTATTATACGCTGTGGCCTTTGTTGAAAAACGGATAGTTTCACCTGAACGAGGTAAGCGTTGAATGGTTAATTCATAATTGGTAATAACCCAGCCTAAACCTAAGTGATTAACAAAAGCAGAGCCACGATTCAAGCTGTCACTTTGCTCTTCAGAAGCTTTAATCATTACCTGAATCAATGAAGGTAAAGTCATTTGTTGATTAATATCGCACTCATAATAAGAGACTTGATGCATAATACTATATATTTGAGCCAAAATAATTCCTCCTTTTATTCGTATGTTATTATATCAATCTTATCTCTTTTTGTCTTGCGTCATCCTTTTGAAATAAATAATTCGCATTTGGCAAGTAGCCACTTAGAAAATTTACCTCATCGTTTCATAAAAATGTTCAATCAGCCATTTTCAAACAGCGACTACCATGCAAATTTTTAAATGGGCTAAACAAGTCGTTAGAAAGACTAAAAAAAAGAACACCTATCAAACGATAAGTGTTCATCCACTCCGGCAGTAGGACTCGAACCTACGACATCATGATTAACAGTCATGCGCTACTACCAACTGAGCTATGCCGGAAAAATATGAAATTAAATAATGATAAGTATTTACTTATCAAACTCCGGCAGTAGGACTCGAACCTACGACATCATGATTAACAGTCATGCGCTACTACCAACTGAGCTATGCCGGAATGAGATGATTAAAATATAACAGATTATCAAATAATTTGCAAGTATTTTTTTCAAAAAAATCATTTAAAAAATAATTTTTTTGAAAGCCACCTGCCGGGCTTGAACCGGCGACCCCCACCTTACCATGGTGGTGCTCTACCAACTGAGCTAAGGCGGCATATCAGCACAAATATAAGAATAACTGATAAACGATTATTTGTCAATTCATTTTTACAAAAAAATTTATAAAAAATAAATAACTGATCGTACAATGATTCATTTAAAAATGAAAATAAAAATTTTAACTATTTATGCGCTTATTTTTAAGTAAGTAAAGTGACTAAATCAACAGGTTCATCACATAGATACTCGGCTTTTGCTGCTAATAACTCTTTTTTGCTACCAAAACCATATAAAACCCCAATTGCATCTAATTGGTTAGCCTTAGCACCTAGACAATCATGTGCGCGATCACCTATCATTAATCCAGCACTAGGTGTTAAATAAGATGTGGCAAGTGCATAATTAATAACATCAGCTTTTTTAGCACGTTTCCCTTCTAAATCAGCACCATAAATACCTGTAAAATATTGATCAATAGTCAAATGTTTAGCTATTTGTTTAACAAAAATTTCTGGCTTGGAACTAGCAATATATAAGGCATATTGTTTTGAAAGACTTTTAAGAACTTCTTTGATTTGTGGATACAGTTGTACTTGATAGATTGCTGTTTTAGCATAATATTCACGATAATATTTTACCGCTTGATTTGCATTTTCATCAGATAAGCCTAATTGTTTAAAACTATCCAATAACGGTGGACCAATAAAAGTAGTTAGGATTTTTTGATCAACACTCGGTAAAGCTAATTGTGCTAAAGCATATTGAATTGATGCAAAAATTCCCTGACTAGAATCGACCAGAGTGCCATCAAAATCAAATAATAAATACTTTTTATTTTCTAAACATTCCATTGAAAAAATTTACCTTTCAAATCAAATTATATAATAAAAAAACACCTATCTAATGATAAGTGTTTAATAACTCCGGCAGTAGGACTCGAACCTACGACATCATGATTAACAGTCATGCGCTACTACCAACTGAGCTATGCCGGAATCAAGCGTGGCGACGTCCTAATCTTGCAGGGGGAAACCCCCAACTACACTCGGCGCTAAGAAGCTTAACTTCTGTGTTCGGCATGGGAACAGGTGTATCCTTATTGCTATCGCCACCACACTATTTTCTTTGAGT
>DYWZ01000056.1 GCA_020742395.1 Enterococcus columbae | reverse complement strand
GAATGATAAAATTGTTTTTCTGTCTCCAAATTTGATTCATAAGTATCAAACACCATCTTCAATTTATTTAGCTCTCCTGAATTAATTGCCTGTTGAAATAGTGGAATAAATTCTTCTGACTGCACCCTCTCTTACAGTCTTGGTTTTACGTTTACCTTTCGGACTTCGATTTGTTTAGCAATCTCATCCACCATTTAGCCTTGTATCCAGTTTCTGTTCGTAGGCTCGTTGACTTTGCTACACCGCTTTCTCCCCCTAGGCATTACTGCTGTCGGCTTGCGGTTCACTACACTTGGCGGTAAATACCCGTGACTGGACTTTCACCAGTTAGAATCGTATCATACTTGGCACACAACAAAAAAGCAATGCCTAAAAATTTAGACATTGCTTTTTCTTAGTTTGATAAAAATTGTTCAGTAGTCATAATTTGCGCAAATTCTTCATTTAATGCTGCCAAATGACAACGATGAATCAGATCGGCCGCTAAAAGTTTACCGTCTATATCAGGTAAAGCATAACTAACAGTAGCGTCACTGATTACAGTGGTATCAAAACCTAAATTACCAGCCATTCTAGCTGTCGTGGAGACACAATGAGGTAAAGTAAACCCAACCATAACCAATTGATGAATTTCTTGCTCTTTCAAGTATTTTTCTAAATCTGTTCCAATGAATGCACTATTGACATGCTTTTGAAAAACTACTTCATCTGTCAATGGTTCAAAGCATGGCATAAAGGCATAACCAGTTGGTTTTGAAAAAGCAGATTGTCTATCTAAACTCACATGTTGAATATGGATAACCGGCTTATTTTGTTTTCTAAATAATTCAAGTAAAGACAAAATATTCGTTTCTGCACTAAGATTGTTCCTAGGCGGCCGATTATTTTCTAAAAAACCTTGTTCCATATCAACTAAGACTAACACTTGCATACAATCATTCCTTTTAATCTACCGCATTTTATTTAATAATACAGTATTATTCCTACTTAGTTGCTTTCATTGGTTGCTTGGGTACTATCTTTACCAAATAGTGATTGGATAGACTGCCAAATATTGCTAAAAAATTGTTGAATTTTTCCCCATAAGCCTTGAGACTTGGCTTCTAATTGATTTTTGATATCATCCAAATTAATTTCTTTACTTAATTGATCAAAAATATTTTTATTATTCAACATGGTCAACAACTCAATGATTTGATTGACTTGATCTTTAGTTAAAATTTGATCTAATCCTTGATTTTTTAAAGCGGTATTAACTGCTTCAGTAACCACTTCTTTATTTATTTTTTGTCCTTCACTGGCTGCCTTGGCAAGCATTTCTTTTGCCTCTTCTTGTGCTGCATTTAGTTTTTCATCAGAATAACCTTCTACATTCTGATTTTCACTAGTAATTTCATTTAGTACTTTCATTTCTTCTTGAGCAGCTTGGGTTCTTGTAGCATCGACTTGGCCACCAGATTCTTCTACAATTTTATAAACACCCGCTAACGCTCCAGAACCATCAATTGGAATCACTGAAGCAACTGTAATTTTTGCATCAGTAATCCCTGCTGTTTGAGCTGCATTTTTATATTGATCCGCTGTAATTGATGTAATATTACTTGGGGTAGCAATTTCTACATCAATGCCACTACCTTGCTCTTTTGTTTCCAAATGGACTGATGAGTATACTTGCCAATTTGCATTAAAGTCGGTTTTTGAAATATACTTCATTAAATCATTACCATCCGTTGTATACAACGGAACTTCCTTTGTTTGTCCCAATGATGCCAAAGTCTGTTGTTTTTGATCTTGGGTTAGAGCATTTCCTAGTGCAATGACATTAATATTTTTAGGTACAGTATTATTTTCGCTAGCTTCAATTTTACCAACAAAGCAAGTTAATACTAATAAAGAAACTATTGGTATTAAGATTTTTTTCATTGATTCACTAACCTTTCGTCCTTATTTAGTATATTTATACTCGACTTTTCATCGAAATGGCAATCTTTCAATTAATTTTTCAAAGAATCTTAATAAAAAGTATGTAGTCATTTACGAACAAGCAATAATCTGTTGATGATTTAATAAAACCAAATATTTTTCTTTTACAGGCATTTCATATGATTCACTTAGTGCTTGTGCGTATAGTTGCAATTGCCCATAGTATCGTGTTTTGGCTAATTGTTCTACTTTATCTTTCTCGGCAAAATAATCTGTTTTAAAATCAAATAGTACAATGCCGTCTTCTTCAATAAAATAACCATCAATAACTCCATGGATCAAAATTGCTGACTCTTCTTCGTCAAACTCTTCAAAAATTTGATTTGCTTGCTTTAGCATTGCAAAAGGGACTTCACGTTTATGATAACCGTGTTTAATTAACCTTTGACCTAATGGCGTAGTTAAAAACCACAAAATAGATTGAAAGCGTAATTGAGTAACCATTTCAGGCGTAAAAATTCCTTGTTCCATCAAATGCTGTGAAAAATCTTTTAAAAAACTCTCATTAATTTCCTGGTTTAGCGGTAATAATTGCAATAATTTGTGAGTAGCTATACCAATCTGTGCACCTGTTAAAAGTTTTTTATCAGACATTTGGCTGAATTTCGGCTTTGCCAATTCATCATTTACAAAGCGCCAAGCTTGACGTTGTTCTTGTTGCCAACGATCTTGCCAGACTAATTTATTTAAATGTTGTTCATCAGGATCTTCATACATTCGTTTTAGTTCTGAAACTGATTGATAATTGGCAGTCTTCGTCGAACGAATATATGGATATTGATATTTAAGGCGTTCTTTTAATTGAGCAACTGTTTGATTTTCATTTTTTACATCAAAAATTTGCTCTATTTCGGCTGGCTTACTAGAGGATTGTTGCTCCATGATTGGGACTAAATCATTTTCTGTAAACCAAGCAATTTTAAACCTTGCTGGACTATCGATTGTTTTATGTCTTTCATAGGATTCATCAAAATATTGCGCACATTGTGGATGACGAATCAAACAATAACCTAACCAATTTAGAAAATTACCACTTCTACTTAAGCGTAAATTACTACTTAAAATTATTTCGTCTTGTGCTAAAGCTTTTTGCCATTCCTTTATGGCTTGTTCTTGACTTGCATAGGTCCCTACTAAAAATAGTTTTTGTTCTGCACGAGTTAAAGCAACATATAATTTACGCATTTCTTCTGACAACATTTTTTTAAGTTTTATTTGTTTAATGGCTAAATAAGGTAAAGTATCATACTGAACATAATGGTCATCACGATACTTTATTCCTGCCCCTAGATGTTCGTCAAGTATATAGCGTTCATTTAAATCGCTATAGTTAAATCTCTTAGCTAAATCTACTACAAAAACTATCGGAAACTCTAGTCCTTTACTGGCATGAATAGTCATGACTCTAACAGCATCTTCGTGCATTTCACTTACAGGTTTAGCAAGATCATTAGATTTTTCTTGCATTTTTTGAATAAAGCGAACAAATTGATAGACACCTTTAAAACTACTTTGTTCATAGGCTTGTGCTCGAGTAATAAACGCTAATAAATTCGTTTGACGTTGTCTACCCGAGGCCATACCACCGACATAATCTAAAAAGCCAGTTTCATCATAAATAGTCCAAAGTAACTTTTCAATTGAATCAGTTCGTGCTAGTTTGCGCCAATTCTTTAGTTGTTGAATAAAACGTTGGATTTTTTGACTAAAAGTAAAACTATGATCCAAAGCAGCAATTAACGCTTCATAAAAATACTCTGTCTTAGCAACTAAGCGGATTTGTGCCAAATCTTGTTCGTTAAGACCAACAATTGGCGATCTCAATACAGCGACCAATGGAATATCTTGTAATGGATTATCAATAATCTGTAATAAAGCCAAAATCTGTTGAACTTCGGTAGCCTGAAAATAATTTTGAGCATCAGCAAGCTCAACCGGTATCTTAAGTTGGGCAAATAAATCAATCAAGGTTAAATGATTGTTACGTGTTGGGGTTAGAATGACAAAATCACGATAAGTTACCGAACGATTAGTTTGTAATTTTTTATCATAAATTTGATAATCGCTATCGATTAACTCACGAATTTTCTTCGCAACAATCATCAATTCACCTTGTGCTTTCGTATCGATATTCCATTCAAGTTCCTCTCGTTCTGCTGCTTTTTCATTTAAATATAGTAACAATTCCGTGTCAAATTGATCACTTTCTGGAAAATTAGGAAAACCAAACTTTAATTTAGCCGCCTCATCATAAGCGATTTGACCGACTTTTTCGTCCATTAATTGTTCAAAAATAAAGTTTGTAAAATCCAAAACTTCTTTTCGCGAACGGAAATTTTCTGCCAAGATAATTCGTCGACCATCTTCGTTTTGACCAAACTTTAGATATTTTTCAATAAATAGTGTAGGGTCTGCCTGTCTGAACGCGTAAATTGATTGTTTCACATCCCCTACCATAAACATATTACCAGGTTGATTTTCTTGGCTTACCCAGTAAATGATTGCTTCTTGCAAACGATTGACATCTTGATATTCATCGACCAACACTTCATCAAAAGTTTGGCGATAATATTGACTAGCAATCGATCCTTCATTATTACCAGCTAAAATTTCTAAGGCATAGTGCTCTAAATCGTTAAAATCCAATACACTTTTTGATAATTTTGCCTGATTAAACGCCTGAATAAATGCTTGAGTTAATTTAGCCGCTTCACAGACAATTGGTTGACTTTGTGTTAGCAAAGTCAATGTTTGGTTGGGATCATATGGCCATAAATCTTTTAATAATTTACTCGTTTCCTTAGCTGATTCGCGATAAAGCTTTGCTTGGATAGAAAACGCACTGTCTTCATTATCTGAACGAACTACTGGATAACGTTTAAAGCTAAGTGAATCGATTAGCTGATATGCTTGCTCAACTTGTTGTTGGTCTAATGCATTAATGATAGCAGCAATTTGGGCTTGATCATCTACTAAACACTGTTGTACCTTAGTTAAAGCTGTTGGTTGCACAATGGATTGAGCCAATGTTAAGTAATTTTTTATTTCATTTAAAACATCCAATAGCATCGGTTGTAAATAGGCTTTAAAAATTGGTTGCTCGGCTAAAGTTAGAGTTGTATCATAACTATTCACTAACTCATTTAGCCACTGATTAGGCTTAGCATTGGCTCTTGAGAAACGATATAAACCCATAATTAACTGTGTTAACCCTTCATCAGAGCGATCATTAGCAAATGCTTCTGCTAACAGATAAAACTGCTGATCTTCACTTGCATATTTTTCTTCAATCAAGTTTTGCCAAACTTCTTCCATTAATAATGCTTGTTCCGTTTCATCACTTAGTAAGCGGAAATTAGGATCTAAATCAATCAAATAATAATACTTGCGAATCACTGCTAAGCAAAATGAATGTAAAGTTGAGATTTGTGCAGATGGTAGCTTAATTAATTGTTGTAAGAAATGTTGACGTCTTATTTCATCAGTTTCATGATTGATTGCCTTTTGTAAAGCTTCATGAATTCGTTCTTTCATCTCGTTAGCCGCAGCCTCAGTAAAAGTCACGATTAACAGACGATCGATTTCTTGGCCACGATTTAATGCTTCAATCACTCGTCGAACTAATACCGTTGTTTTCCCCGAACCAGCCGATGCTGAAACTAACAAATTATCCCCACCATCAAAAATCGCTTGCCACTGTGTATCAGTAAAGCGTTCATTTGCTGGTTTTAATGGTATTTCTTTTCCCAATTCACTCACCTCTACTTGCTAAAATATCTGTTTTATTGATTTTTTCAATTCGACGATATTGATTTTCTGGCAATAAGACATCGAATTGACAAACACTTCTAAACGGACAAGTACTACAAGCCCGCATTTCACTACTTGGTTTGTAGTATGGGTTGATTTTTACTTCGCCTTGATAAAGTTTTTCACCTGCTTTACGCATATTGTTTGTATTGATTTCAATTAATTCTTGGATTTCTTGTTCGGTATAGAACTTATTATCACTACGAGTAGCTATTTTATAATTACCATCTTTATTTACCTGTACCGGGAAAACTAAAGATTGTTGTTTTTCAGATAAAGTCGGATCCATAATATCGAAATACTTAGGATCATTTAAAAATAGACCAGCATAACGATATTTTTTGATAATATCTTCTAAAGTATCATTACTAGATAGATTTGGTCGATAAACATGTAAATAATAAGCACCTAATGGCACAACATCCTTTTGATTAGCAGACATGGTTGAAGTAACATATTTGATCGCAACATCTAAATAGGTAATCAATTGCATCGTCAATCCTGCGTAAAAATCAGTTAAATCAAATTGTTTATTCCCTGATTTATAATCCACTACACTTAAAAAATGTTGATTTTCATGCTGGAATAGATCCAAACGGTCGATTTTTCCACGTAAATGAATTTGATGGTTATTTGTTAACTCGATATCTATACTACTAATCCCTTTTTTACCTGCCAAACTACCAAAAAGAATTTCAGTAAATTTTGGTGCCAATTTTGTACGATTACTTTGATGTTGAATGACCCAAAACATTTGATTAATCGTTTTTTCTAATTGTTGCCGGATAAAGGCCATTCGTTTAGAACGAGTTAACAAACGATAACGCGATTCAGATAATAACGCTTTTAAAATCTTATCCAATAAAGCTTGTCGTTTTTCATCACTTAATTCGTGAAAATCAATTTTTTCATCAATTACTTGTTGTACTACACGCTCTAACGCATCATGAAAATACGTTCCTGTTAATGCGGCATCTAAAGTTAAACGTTCTCTTTCTTTCAGATGTAAGCCATAATTTAAATAATAGCGATATTGACATTGATAAAAAGTTTCCAAAGAAGAAATAGAACTATATAACTCCTTACCATATAAGTCTTCTGCTAATTGTGGCATTAAATCAACCGTTGTATTTTTATGGAATAAACTAGCAAATATTTGTTTAGCAAGTGGCGCTAAATCAGATTGCAATAATTCTTTTTCTAAATATAACCATTGAGTCGCTATACCTTCTCTTACTTCTTGTGATAAACGTTTTAATAATGTTAATTGGCGAATTAGCCCACGCATACTGACTAAGTAATTATTGGGTAAACTGTCTACTTGTAGACTTTGCTGCAGTTCAAAATCTAATTGACTAGTTTTGGCAATCCGAAGTAAATATGGCGAAGGTTTAAAATTTTGTTTATCATCAATATTCAATGGATAAGATAGATAAAGTTGCTCGCTAGCTGCTAGCCATGCACTGTATGCAATAAAATTTTCCTTCAAACTTTGATAAGTTGTCGCATGTTTTAATACTTGATTTGTTTGTAAATAGCCTTGTAAAACTATCCGATCTTCATTTGAAAGAAGTGTCTGATTATCAAACTTTCTAGGAAAAGCGCCTTCTGTGAGCCCTAGAATAAAAGTAATTTTTGCTTGTCTTGGACGAACTAATTCCAAACGATTGATTTGAATTTGATCAATCGTTGAGGGAATCTGACTAAATTGATAATTATCAATTGCACTAAATAAAATAGCCTCAAACAACGCAAAATCAAAAGGTTCCTTAGCATATATATCATAAAATTGATCAAAAATATCCATTAAGGCTTGCCATGATTGTTCGTGTAAACGGGCTTTGATTAAATCATTCTCTTTAATCGCTTGATCACGCCAATTTTTTAGTTCACTTTCAATTCCGCAAGTAACTAGCCAATCATATAATTGCTCAATCATTTCACCAAACGTTTTTATTTGATTGATTTTTTGAATAAAAGTCACTACTTGCTCATAAAAAACTTTACGAATACGATTCATCTGTAACTCTTTATTACGTAAGGCTTCATCTTTTTCTTTAAGACCAGACGTATAAATCAATTCCCATTCACGATCTACTGCCCAATCAACACCTTGAAATTGATAACTTAAAACAACATTTTCTAACTGATCCACTTGTCTACGGAAAAGATCTTGATAAAGAATATCATCTATTGCATCAGTGAATAATTCTTTAGGAATGTATAATTCTGTCTTTAAAAAATACATGACATCGCTTGACTGAAAATAATACTTTTTAAAGGCAAACAAACTTTTTAGTAAATCTATCAAAGGATGATTGGCCATTTGTTTAGGTGTATCTAAATAAAATGGTAGTTGAGCTTCATCAAATACATATTGGATATATGGTCGATAACTTTCGATATTTGGCATCAATAGTTGAATATCACGTAAGCGCAATTGAGTATTTTCAAGTAATAATTGCTTAATAGTAACCGCCACTTTCCGCAATTCTTCTTGTGGATTTTCGACTTTCCATAAATGTAGATGTTGACTTAACTGTTGTTGATTAACCGGTTCTACTTGAAATTTTTCATTTAACCAGATATTTTCGATAGTTTGCAACCAATCTTTTGTTTCTCCTTGAATTTTTTTATCCAAATAAACTGTTAGTTGATTTTCCTTGGCAATACTTAGTAGTTTTTGATAAGTTTGACTACTTGAATAAAATACATCTAAAGGCGCATAACTTTTTTTAGGATTATCAAGTATAATATCTATGTAAACCGTTGCTTGTTTAACTAAATGACTTAAAATCTGGTATTCTTCTCCTGAAAACTCAGAAAAACCAGTCACGATAAATAATGTATCGTTTAATTGTTGCTGTAATTTGGATTGATAGAATCCAAAGAAATCATCAGTTGCCTTTGGAGAATCTAATCGATTTAAAACATCTAAAAAATGTTGATGGATGGATTGATTAGGATAATTTAAATAAGCAAGTTTTTCATTAAATGCTTGGTGAATCAAGGTTAATTCCTGAATCTTTGTAGATAAATCGCTATCATCACTCAGATTAGCACTAGTTTCTATTAGTAATTGTTCCATAGTTAATTGGCCGTTTTCTAACTCTTGAAACAAATCTAATATCTGCTGAATAAAACCTTTATTCTCAACTTCTCCTCGGTACATGATTAGGTTTTCTTTTTGTTCAAGTAATACTTGGCGTAAAATCATTTCTTTACCCACTAGATTTAATGGTTGAGAAAATGCAATGGGAAGATTTTGTAAGTAAAACCAACTTAGACGTTGAAAACTAAAAATTTGTAGTTGAATGCTGGCAAAAGAGTTACCATAGTTATATTGTTTTTGATAACTTTGTAAAATTTCCATTTCTCGTTCAAATTTATTATAATTTGGAACAATAAAAATGACTTGGCGTTCTTTATTTACAAGCCAGGCATGTGCTTCATGTAACAAATGTGGTAAATGATCAGCACTACCTAAACCATAATGAAATTGTAGTGGCATCTTTTTTCCTCCCATCTAAAGTCCAATAATTGACGCATATTCATTCTAACATAGATTATTGAAAGTTGCGTATGTAATGATAACAATCATTACACTTTTATAGATAAATACGCTATAATGAAAACAAGAAGTTTACTCGATATCAATTATTTTTAACCTATAAATATTCTTATTTAAAATACGTAGCAAAGGAGTATCATTATGAATCAATTATTTCGTACTATCCAAACCAATCAATTAATTTTAGGCATTATTTATATCATATTAGGATTGCCAATTGCCTTAAAACCAAATCAATCATTTAATCTTTTTATCTCTACCCTTTCCTTAATTTTATTCATATATGGATTAAAAGCCATCATATCTTCTTATCAATTTAAGCGTAAAATGGGCTATTATGATAGTCGAATGATGATTGGGGTATCTTTATTAATTGCCGCAGCGATTGTTTTCTTTTTAGCTAGAGCTTTATTATCTATTTTTCCAATTATTGTTGGGATTGGTATTTTAATCTCTGGAGTTAGCCAGTTAATGCTGCGATTAAACCAACGTAGTGTTCAACAAAACCAATGGTTTGGCATTACGATTAGTGTTTTGATTATTATTGGTGGATTGATTATTTTATTAAATCCTTTCAGTAGTGTCCTAGCTATTTTACAATTTGGTGGTTTAATTCTAATTGTTTTAGGAATCCAAAATATTATTAATTATTTCCAAATGCGTAATCGGAAAGTCTTTTAAATTGATGTAACTTAAAATGACTCTTGAAATTTGTTTTTATACAAGTTTTAGGAGTCATTTTATTTTTTCAATAAATATTGAAATTTTTATGAAAATAACCTATGCTTATCCATGTAATTACTTTTAGTTTAAGGAGATGTAATCAATCATGCATAGCGATTTCCACGAACATCGTTTTGTCGGCTTATTACTTACCTTTATCGGTGGTGGTATCGATGCATTTACTTACTTTCATTTTAATACATTTGCAGCTACTCAGACCGGAAACTTAGTTTTAGCGATCATCAATGGAGTTAAGGGAGAATATACGCTTGTTGGCGAAAAACTACTTTCTACCTTATTTTTCTTCTTAGGTATTGTTATAACAAAATATCTTATTACTTATTTTCGAAAGCAACATCATCCATTTTGGCGTTTAGGTATTATTTATTTTGAATGCATTGCCTTTTTACTGCTGGCTTTATTCATCCATTTATTGCCAGTAACTATCATTACTATTATTATTTCATTTTGCACAGCCATGCAATGGTGTAGCTTTGAAAAAATCAATGGGATTGCTTACACGAGTATTATGACTACAGGTAATCTTAAGTCAATGGCGACCAACCTTTTTGATTACTTAGAAACAAACGATAAACAAAAGCTACAACTATTCTTCCATTACTTTTATGTTGTATTAGCGTTTTTTGCTGGGGCATTTTGTGTTGCCTTTTTGAGCAAACATTTTGATTTTCTTTCAATCTACTGGATTGTACTTTTATTTGTTTGGTTAGCATTTAGTCAAAGTATTTATCGTTACAAGTACAAAAAAGCACTAGATAAGATGCAGTAAACTAACTTGGTCTACAAATTAGTAACTTGCGTATAAAAAAACTGGCTATTCAACAAAATTGTTGAATAGCCAATTTTTTTATATTAGGCGTTTGCTAAATATTCAGCCACTGCTTCTAGTGCTGCTTTAATACCTTCAGGGTTTTTACCACCAGCTTGTGCCATATCAGCACGGCCACCGCCACCACCACCTACTTTAGGTGCGATGGCTTTGATTAAATCACCTGCTTTTAAGCCTTTAGCAAGTCCAGCTTCACTAATTGCTGCTAGCAATGAAACCTTTCCATCATTAGCAGTAGCTAAAACTAACACATCTGAAGTTACTTTTTGTTTCCATTGGTCCGCTAATTGACGCAATTGATTCATATCTTTGACTTGAACCTGGCTAGCGATATAACTATAACCATTGCTTTCTTTGACCTCGTTAAAGATATCTGCAGCTTGTTGATTAGCCAACTTACTTGCTAGTGATTCATTTTCTTTTTGCAATTCACGTAATTGTTGTTGTAGTTGTTCAACTTTAGTTACAGCATTTTTGACTTGTGGTGCTTTCACTAAATGAGCGACTTCTTTTAGTAATTGTTCTTGTGCATCTAGTAATTCATAAGCTGCCTTACTTGTAACGGCTTCGATACGACGGACACCTGCACCAATCCCTGATTCAGAAATAATCTTGAAGATACCGATATTTTCAGTATTTTCAACATGATTTCCCCCACATAATTCAATTGACCAGTCAGCAACATTGACCACGCGCACAAATTGACCATATTTTTCACCAAATAAAGCCATTGCTCCCATTGCTTTAGCAGAATCAATATCGGTTTCAATAGTTACAACAGGTAATGCTTCCCAAATCTTTTCATTAACAATGCGTTCCATCTGAGCCAATTCTTCTGGCGTTACTTGACCAAAATGCGTAAAGTCAAAACGTAAATGATCTGGAGTAACTAATGAACCTGCTTGGTTTGCGTGGCTGCCTAGTACTTCTTTTAAGGCTTTGTGTAGAAGGTGCGTAGCTGTATGATTTTTGATAATGCGCTGATGTCTTAAAACATCCACTACTAAGTGATATTGCATTCCAACAGATAGCGCTTGTCTTAAGTTAACGGTGTGTAAGAATTGACCATTTGGTGCTTTTTTCACATCGGTTACTTCAGCAACAAGTTGACCATGTGCATCAATGATTTCTCCAGTATCCGCTACTTGTCCGCCCATTTCAGCATAAAATGGTGTTTGATCAAAAATTAACTGAGCTTGGCCTTCATCAGCACCATCAACTAAACGATCATCTTTAATAATAATTAATAATTCAGCATCGCTAGTTAATGTTTCATATCCAACGTACTTACTTTCAACTTTAATATCCGTTAATAAAGAAGATTGAACGCCCATTGAAAGTTCTTTGCTACGAGCAGCACGTGCACGATCGCGTTGTGCTTGCATTTGAGTTTCAAAGCCTTGATGATCAATCTTAAAGCCTTCATCCATTGCGATTTCTTCAGTTAATTCTACTGGGAAACCATACGTATCATATAAACGGAAAATATCAGAACCTGGCAGAGTATCTTTACCTTCTGCTTTTAAATCAGCCATTAATTGATTTAAGATAGCCAAACCTTCATTAATGGTTTCGTGGAAGCGTTCTTCTTCAGTGCGAATAACTTTTTCAATGAATGCTTGTTTAGCTAAAACTTCAGGATAATAACTTTCCATAATATGGCCAACTACTGGCACTAAACGGTATAAAAAGGCTTGTTTGATGCCTAATTTTTGACCATGCATCACAGCACGACGTAATAGACGACGTAAAACATAGCCACGTCCTTCATTAGAAGGTAAAGCACCATCACCAATCGCAAATGATAACGCACGGATATGGTCCGCAATCACTTTAAATGAGATATCAGTTAATGCATTTTCGCGATATTTCACTTGTCCACTTAATTTTTCAACTTCTTCAATAATTGGCATAAATAAATCAGTTTCAAAATTAGTTGGTGCATTTTGCACAATTGAAACCATCCGTTCTAAGCCCATACCAGTATCAATATTTTTATGTGGTAGTGGTTCATAAGTATCATCTGGTTTATGGTTAAATTCAGAGAAAACTAAGTTCCAAATTTCTAAATAACGTTCATTTTCGCCACCTGGATAATTTTCTGGATCATCTTCAGCCACATTATTAAACTCTTGACCGCGATCATAAAAAATTTCAGTATCTGGACCACTTGGGCCAGCACCGATATCCCAGAAGTTATCTTCAATTTCAACAATGTGATCTAATGGCAATCCAACTTCTTCATGCCAGATGCGTTTTGCTTCTGTATCTTTTGGATAGACAGTCACATATAATTTTTCAGGATCAAAAGCCATCCATTCTGGAGAAGTTAAAAATTCCCAAGCCCAATGAATCGCTTCTGGTTTAAAGTAATCACCAATTGAGAAATTTCCTAACATTTCAAACATTGTATGATGGCGCGCTGTTTTCCCTACATTTTCAATATCATTAGTACGAATTGATTTTTGTGCATTAGTAATGCGAGGATTTTCCGGAACGATAGAACCATCAAAATATTTTTTCAAGGTAGCCACCCCTGAGTTAATCCATAATAATGTTGGATCATTTACAGGGATTAATGAGGCACTTGGTTCAATGGAATGTCCTTTAGATTTAAAGAAATCTAAAAACATTTGACGAACTTGTGCGCTAGTTAATTGTTTCATTCTTCAACCTACTTTCTTCAAATTACATAAAAAGACACCACTGCATACAAGGACGAAACCGCGGTACCACCTTGCTTGCAATGATGTCTGATCATTACCTCTTTAAGCCTATTAACGCTAGGAAGACGTCGATATTTCTATCGATAATCGAAAGGGAGCAGCCTAGCCCATTCATTTTCTACTCTCAGCATTGTAGAAATTTCTGTGATGAAGCGGAGATAAACCATAATCCTTTACTCTAAACAGTATAGAAAATTCCCTCGCAATTGTCAATTCAAGTAGAATAAAATTTTCAAGATAATTGATCAATAATAATCGCTTTTCGATATAAGTAGTCTTTTGGTGATAGTCTTTCTTGTTTAGACAAGATTTTTCTTGCGCGATAATAGGTTGATAAAGGCAAATAATCTAATAGCGGTACGCGACAATTAGTCCATTTATCTTGTTTTAATTGATTACCACAAGTAATTTCATAACGACGATTGTTACCAGCAAAAGATAAGCCGAACATATTCGGTTTACTAACTAAGCGATGTGTTTGATTTTGCCAAAAACTATGGTCTTCAACCAATTCATTGCCCCATCTAAAAAGACGTCTAGTAGTTGCCCCAACTGCATATTCCCATTGATCTTCACTTAGTAAATCATAGACTTGACTATTTAATTCTTTGATTAATTCTTCTTGCGAACAGACTTGATGAGTATAAATCGTATAACGTTCTTTTTCTGGATTTAAGACGGTATAAAATTGATTTTCTTGAAAAATTTCACTTGGAAATTCAAAATTTAAGGTTGCTTCAAAAGTTTGTGGTGCTTCAAGATAACTTAAAATATCTTTTTCTACAATCGAATAAGCTTCAACCGTCCCAATAAATTCACCAGTTACCGCATTTAAATGCCCAATAAATCTACAACCTGTTGGGATTGGATATTTTTGAACAAGCATTGGGGCAATATCCACTTGACGCAAACTAGAGGTAGATTCATTCACAAATGTATCCCATTCTTGAGTAGTATTTAAACCATAATTTTTGATATAATCCTCTACTCTTGGATTGGTAATTAAATTTTTTTTATCCCAGTAAAATGCTGGTAATGGTTGGGTGCCTGAATCCCAGCCTAAAATTGCGCCTTTTTTTCCAGGTAAAAATACAAAAGTCTCATCATCTAAGTCGACTTCAAACGTCTCACATTTCACACCAGCCAGTTCAAATTGGCTTAAAGTAATGTTACTCACTCTGCGCAATGGACTTACAAAATATAATAAAACCTGACTGAATAAATCGCGTTTCGTTTTTGAAGAATAATTTTTCCAATTGGTCCATTCTAACGATTCTAATACATTCAAACTTATCCCTCCAACCAACAATACTTTTTTTACAGTATAACATGTTTTAAAAAAATTCTGAAAATATTTTTTAGAAAAAAGAATATTTTCACAAGAGGAGGGGAATTGATAAAAAATGCTTATCAATAGATTAGCTACAATCTATCGATAAGCCATATATTTTAGATACTTGAATTTTTCTTATGTTTTCTAGCGCTACGTGTTTTTTGACGACGTTCCATTTTACGCTTTTGCTTATTCGTTTTCTCAATTTCCCATTGAATTTTTTTCTTGTATCCAGGTTTAATTTTTTTCTTCTTCTTTTTAACTAAACCGATTAATGTTGTATCGAGCTCATCAGCTTTCTTTTCACGTTTTTGGCGGCGATTTCGATCATATGAATCAATTACTTCACCATTTTTTATTTCTTTTGGTACAAATTGAATACCTAATTGCTCGATAGCCGCAATTTTTTGTTCATCATTTGGCTCATAAAGCGTAATAGCTGTACCTTGCAATTTATTTCGACCAGTACGTCCGACTCGGTGAATAAAAAATTCTAAATCATCCGGAATCTCTACATTAATAACGTGAGAAACGCCTTCGATATCAATACCACGAGCAGCTAAATCAGTAGCTACGACATATTGAAATTCTAGATTTTGAATTTGTTTCATGATACGTTTGCGCTCTCTAGGTAACACATCCCCATGGATTTTGGCAACTTGCAAGCCTTGCTCTCTTAAAAATTGGGTAATTTCATCAACTTTTTGTTTAGTATTAGCAAACACTATAGCCAAATATGGATGACCATAAGTTAAAAGTTGATACACCAATTGATTCACATTTTTCCCTTTAGTTGAAATCAACCAATTATCAATTGTCTCAGAAATAATCGTTTTAGGCTGAATTTCTTCAATTAATGGATTATCCATATATTTTCTTAAAAATGGTCGTAATTTTTCCGGAATTGTAGCAGAAAAAACAAGCATTTGTAATTTTTCCGGTAATCTACCAGCAATCTGATCTACATCAGCTAGAAATCCTAAATCAAGTGTCATATCCGCTTCATCGACAACCATCACTTTTGCAGTATAGACAAGTAAATCTTGAGACTGAATTAAATCTAGAATTCTTCCAGGAGTACCGATTACAATATGCGGTTGTTTAGTTTTCAAACGTTCAATTTGGCGCTGTTTATCAGTTCCACCAACGAAATTCATAATCGATATTTCGCTATCAGAAAAATCAGCCAAATGTTTAGCCGCCTGATAAATTTGGGTTGCTAATTCACGACTCGGTGCCGTAATCACCGCCTGAACTTCTGCTGCTTTTAAGTCTAGTTGATTAAAAATTGGTAATAAAAATGTATGTGTTTTGCCTGTACCAGTTTGCGATTGCCCAACAACACTTCTCCCTTTTTGAATTACAGGGATTAAACACTCTTGTACTAATGTAGGCTCTTTAAAATTTTTATCAGCTATGGCTTTTAATAAGTAAGGAGCTAATTGGAATTGTTCAAATGTCATATTCTCACCTCTTTTGATATTTCTTGATCACGCGGTGGGCGTTTACCCCAATATTGGAATAAATCAGTACGTAATGCCCCATTATATAATTTGCGCTTTTTAGTTGCTTTTTGACCATAGAATTCTTCAAACGCCAAATCACTCGTTAGAATGTACTTACTCCAAGTATCTAATGGACGAAACACATTTCCCATTTCTTGATACAGTTGACGTACGCTGTCTTGTTCACCTAAACGTTCTCCATAAGGTGGATTAGCGACAATTACACCATATTCTTTGTCCGTTTTAAAATCTTTGACTGCCTGTTGTTTAAATGTAATCGAATGAGCAAGCCCTACTTCCTCAGCATTGGCTTGAGCAATTTCAACCATTTTACCATTAATATCCATACCTTGAATATCTAATTCAACATCGTAATCAGCAGCAGCCTCAGCTTCATTTCTGACTTTCTCAAAAATTTCTGGATAAAACCAATCCCAATCTTCACAAGCAAAAGAACGATTAAAGCCAGGTGCGATGTTATGTCCAATTAACGCAGCTTCAATACATAAGGTACCTGAACCACAAACTGGATCTACAAAAGGACGATCTTTACGCCAATTAGTTAACATCACTAATGCTGCAGCCATATTTTCTTTTAAAGGTGCGCCACCTTTTTCCACCCGATAACCGCGCTTAAATAAACTTGGACCAGTTGTATCAAGTGTAATCATCACGTGATCTTTTAACAAAGCAACTTCTAACTGAAACAGTGCACCGGTTTCTGCTAATGGAACATGACTTGGACGATGATAATATTCACGTAAACGATTGACAATCGCTTTTTTAGTGATTGCTTGACAATCTGATACACTAAATAATTTGGATTTAATCGATTTACCTGCCACAGGAAATTGTGCATCTAATGGTAAGTAATCTTCCCAAGGTAAAGCCTTAACTTGCTGGAATAATTCTTCAAAAGTGGTTGCCTTAAATTCTCCTACTACAATTTTAATTCGATCAGCTGTTCTCAACCATAAATTCGTCTTGGCGATGGTTGTCATTGTTCCTTTAAATCGCGCACGACCGTTTTCGACTTGACAATCTATACCTAATTCGCGTAATTCTTTTCCCACAAGCGCTTCTAAACCACTAGCGGCTGTAGCAACCAAATTAAATACTTGATCTTGTTTCACACTATTCACTCCTTTTATTTTAAATTAAAAATTTCATTAAATACACTATCCGATATTCTAAAGATAAACGAAAAAAAGGCTGAACGAATCATTGATCAGCCACATCCCTGCTTATTGTGATTTTCTATAAGCCATGTTTTGTCCAATCTTCCCCAGGGTAAAAAGATTTGGATAATCATCTATCTGCAATTTGATTGCCCCTTTGACCCGTTCATTTCCGTTCAAAAGGCGCCCCTACCATTGTTTGGGTTGCTCGCTCGAGGGGTTTACCGCGTTCCACCAGTTAAATTTCTTTAACTGCTTCGTCACTGTGGCACTTTCAAGAATACTTTAGCATAGAATACTCCTTAGCTATTTTTTCTGCCGTTATAGTTGATGAACTATACCTTAGCTTATTGTTTCGCTAAGCACGAACACTACAAGCATCGCAGCTTGTGCGAGCATGGACTTTCCTCAGAATATATTTATACTCCGCGATTATCCGAAAACCACAATTTTATTATTCAATTAATAATTAAAATAAACGTGTTTTATCTAAATCATCTTCTTGATTTGCTTGCGTATAATTTTGGCTCAAACGATTTAGGCTAGTTGCACTATCAAGTGACACTTCTTGATCTAATTTTTTACCAAAAACTTCTTTTTCAAGGTTAGACAGACGTTTTAAAATATCAAAATTAGTAACAGTCTGACTCTTTTGTGTTTCCGGTTGGATACGTGACATTACCGCTTGACTTTTATTCAACTGATTAATTTTAGCATTCAAACGATCATTTTCTTCCTGCAAAGCTAAAATTTCTTTATTAAAAGTTTCATAATCTTTCATAATGTTATCTAAAAATTCATCTACTTCATCAGGATCGAACCCACGCATTTTTACTTTAAATTCTTTGTTAAAAATATCGATTGCTTTATAATTATATGTTGCCATGATTTTCACCTCTATAAAAATATCCACACTTCTTTTTCATTCTATATAAAAAAAGCAATAAAAGCAAATAGAATCATGGAATTTTTCATAATTTTTCATAAAATTTTAACGAAAACAAAAAACTTGTTACTAAATAGGAATCTCAATCAGATAACTGGTTGTAACTAAAATCTTGTAACTCATCCATACCTACTAGGTATACGTTTACTTCACCTTTTATTTTTGTAAATTCTTTAATAAAAAATTGTGATTTTCCAGGATAAAGAGTATCATATATCGCCCAAAGCATATCAGTATGCTGCGCTAAAAAACGCGTATGATTAGATAATTGCCTTGGATGTTCATAAGGTCTTTGACTTACATAATTCACATAATCTGCAACCGCTAAAATTTTGTTTAACAAGTCTTTATTTTTTTCGTTCCACTGCTTGCCATAATCTACAAATGGTAAAATAACCGCTAATTGAATGGCGTAACCTTCTTGTCTTAATTCAACAACCATTTCTGCTGCCCATAATTCGACCCCTAAATTTCCACCGATAACTACCCATTCTACACCATTTTCTACCCATTCTATTAAAGATTGTTTAATAAATTTATAAAGCAGTGATAATTTTGGATCTTTTGCTTGAAAAATTCCTAATTCAAAACTACGATATCCAGTGATAGTAATTATTTTTTGATTTTCCATCTAGACTTTTCTTTCTATTTTATTTTTTGATATAATGGTACCTAGGAGTGTGATCAAAATGATTTTTCATTATCCTAATGGAAAAGTCTATCATAAATCTCAAGTAAATGCAGCTAACCCACTTCAACAAACTTCAACATTTGCCAATCGTGGTATGAAGTTTGAAGAAGCTATTAATGAAAGCAATCGTTACTATCTCAATCACAATATCGCTGTGGTTCACAAAAAACCAACTCCTGTCCAAATTGTACAGGTTGACTATCCTAGACGTAGCGCAGCGGTAATCAAAGAAGCCTATTTTAAAGAAGCATCAACAACTGATTATAACGGTGTTTATCGTGGCTACTATTTAGATTTTGAAGCTAAAGTAACACAAAATAAAACTTCTTTTCCATTAAAGAATTTTCATCAACATCAAATTGACCACATGAAAAATTGTTTAAAACAAAATGGACTTTGTTTTGTTTTACTATATTTCAGTTCATTGAAGCGTTGTTTTTATTTAGACAGTGAACAACTAGTTACTTTTTGGGAAAATCAAGAAAAAAAATCCATCAGACTAGATGAACTAGAAAAATTAGCAATAGAGATTACTTTAGGTATTGCACCTAGAGTTCCTTATCTAATTGCTGTGGATCAATTTATTACAAATAAAGGAGGTATCAGTCATGGCCAATAATCAACCTTCTAGAAGAGGGCGACATCAACAAACTAGCCATCGAAAAAGACCTGTTACGCCAAAGAAAAAAAGTGGACATTTTTTTGGTAAACTTTTCGGCATTGTCTTTGGTATAGGCATTCTTGCCTTTCTTTGTGGTTTAGGTCTATTCATTTTCTATGCAAAGGATGCTCCTGCGCTAAATGAACTTTCATTAGATGCAACAGTTTCTTCAAAAATATACGCTGCCAATGGCGATGTTATTACAGATATTGGTTCTGAAAATCGGGAAAAAATTTCTTCAACTGAAATTCCCCAATTATTAGAAGACGCTATTGTATCTGTAGAAGACAAACGTTTTTATCGCCATATCGGTATCGATCCAATTCGAATCGTTGGTTCAGTAATATCGAATGTTCGTTCCGGTGGTCTACAAGGTGGGAGTACTTTAACCCAACAGTTAATTAAATTATCTTATTTCTCGACTAAAGCTTCTGACCAAACCTTAAAACGGAAAGCTCAAGAAGCTTGGTTAGCGGTGAAATTAGAACGAGAAAAATCAAAACAAGAGATTTTGACCTATTATATTAATAAAGTTTATATGTCAAACGGTGTTTATGGAATGCAAACTGCTGCTAAAGCTTTTTTTGGTAAACCATTAAATGAACTAAATTTACCACAAACAGCTTTACTTGCCGGTTTACCAAATGCTCCAACTTTATATGATCCTTATGCACATCCTGATGCAGCGAAACAACGTCGAGATATTGTATTATTAACTATGTTACAAAATAAAAAAATATCTAAATCGGAATACGAACAAGCAATTGCTACGCCAATTAACGATGGTTTATTAGCTACTCCAGCTAATCAGAATCAAGATTGGAAATATTATGATAACTATATCAAACAAGTTATTGAAGAAGTAAAAGAAAAAACTGGTAAAAATATCTATACAGACGGACTTAAGGTTTACACGAATTTAAATATAGATGCTCAGAAAAAATTATATGATATCGTAAATTCCGACCAATATGTTAACTACCCTGATAGTAATATGCAAGTTGCTGCTACTTTGATGGATGTTAACACCGGTAAAGTTCTAGCCCAAATTGGTGGCCGAAATATCCCAGAAGGTACGATTTTAGGTTACAATTTAGCCGTAAGTACTGCTCGTGATTTTGGCTCGACGGTTAAACCAATTACTGATTATGGTCCTGCCTTTGAATATTTAAAATATTCTACAGGTAAGATGATTGATGATGCACCATATACTTATGCAGGAACCAATATCCAACTGAAAAACTGGGATAACCAATATTACGGATATATAACATTACGAAAAGCATTGTATTTATCCAGAAATGTACCTGCTGCTAAACTGTTTGCCGATGTTGGTGTAAAAAATGTCAAAAAATTCTTAAGTGGACTAAATATTGAATATCCGGAATTACAACAATTTAACGCTATTTCAAGTAATAGTGGCACACAAGACGGAACCAAGTATGGTGTCTCTAGTTTAAAAATGGCTGCTGCATATTCAGCCTTTGCTAATGGCGGAACATACTACGAACCGCAATATGTCAATAAAATTACTTATCAAGATGGTTCAGAACAAACATTTGAAGCTGAAGGTACAAAAGCTATGGAAGCCACTACTGCCTATATGATAACTGATATTTTAAAAGATGTAATCACATATGGAACAGGAACAAACGCGGCAATTGAAGGCTTGTATCAAGCTGGAAAAACCGGAACTTCTAACTACACAACAGAAGAGCTTGCTAATATTGACGATTCAAATGGTGCCTATCCAGATGTTTCCTTTGTCGGCTATACACCAAACTACTCATTAGCGGTATGGACTGGATATAATGATCGCAAAACACCAATTACTGATGATTCAACACATGTAGCTACCGATGTCTATCGTGAATTGATGACTTATCTAACTCAAAATGGTGAAAATAAGGATTGGAAAATGCCAAGCGGCTTAGTTCGCTATGGCAGAGAGCTATATCTAAGTAATTCAAAAAGTTATAGTAGTATAAAGAAAAATAGTTACACTGAAGCTAGCAGTACCGAAACAAGTAGTAGTACTATAGAAAGTTCAAGTAGTAGTACTATAGAAAGTTCAAGTAGTAGTTCTTTAGACGATAATCCTAATAACGAAGAACAGACAACCACTTCTAGCGAAGAAACGCCAATCGTTACCCCACCTAATAATCAAACTGGTGGTAATCAGCAAAATACTGGCAATAACGGAAATGGTAACGGAAATGCTAATAATCAAACTAACAACAATGGTGGTACCCCACCTCAAAATTAGCACAAAAAAATCCCTTTAGTACAATGCTAAAGGGATTTTTTGATTTAACTTTTTAAATTTAAGCGACTTTTTCCTTCTTTGCAATATTGCAAAACAGGACACTGTTCACACTTTGGACTACGAGCCATACAATGATAGCGTCCAAAGAAAATCAAAGTATGATGTGATTGAACCCATTTATCTGCTTCAATTTTTTTCATCAATATTTCTTCGACCTTAGTTACCGAAGCATCTGCCGGAACAATATTTAAACGTTTTGTTACACGTTCTACATGCGTATCTACAGCAATAGCAGGAACATGAAACGCCTCACCTAAAACCACATTTGCAGTTTTACGACCAACTCCTGGCAATTCAACCAATAACGCTTTATCTTTAGGTACTTCACCATTATATTTGTCTAACAACATCTGGGCACAAGCCTTGATATTTTTCGCTTTATTACGATATAACAAATTCTTCACATCAAATCGCAACTTTGATGCAGTCTTACTCCCAAAAAGCAGACCTCTAATACTTTCATATTAGTTGAGACTATTTCTTCACCCAATCGACTATATTTCATTGGGGCTACATTTTTCTTCCACCATCGGCTTGTGGCTTTACTTCTCCTCGAGAGAATAGTCGTTGAAGGTATCCCTTATGTAAACACACTTAGGGCTTTCCCTGCTAAAGACCCATTGTAACAATACTTAGGCAATTTGCCATATATCATCTTAGCTATTTTTTCTGTTTTCACACCAGCCAGCTTGTCGTTTCCAACTACTGTTTCGGTCGCTAAGCTTTAGGGATTCAAAGCAATTAACGTAGCGTTTATACCAATTACTTGATATAAAGGGCTATCACCCAATCGATTTTATATGCAAAATAATATCATCCAACTTAGCTTGCGCCAAAGCTTGGGCCGTAGGGTAATTTTCAAATAATTTTGGTGTTACTTTATTAACAGCAATATCGGTAGTCTGAGCACTTAAAATAACTGCAATTAATAATTGAAAAGGCGTTTGGTAATTCAATTCACATTTTGCATTTGGAAACATCTCATACATAATCGATAAAACTTCTTGTGTTTTTTGTTTACTTAGCATTCCTTTGACTTTCGACAATGTCGATAGTCTTTCACCTCCTAATAACGCTTGGACAAAATTTATTTGATAACTAATTTTCATCCAGCCAATTATGTAAAGGAATTTTAGGCAGTGTTTTGGTTGTAGTTGGTATTGATTTATTTTCTGTATAACGTTGTTTTCTATTTTTTTGTTCCTCAGATACTTGCTGAGGGGTACGAATATTTTTTCTTTCCCAACTTAATAATATCCGGTCAATATAATTTAAACTATATACTTGATTAATAACTGCCTCTTGTAAGGCTAAATAGATTATCTCAGTTTGATAATGGTCTTCACCAATCCATTGATTGATTCTTTGATATTCAATTGGTGATAATGGTCGCCCAAATTCTTCTTCGAAATGACGAAATAACGTTTGGGCTTTTTGTTGTTTATTTTGACTAAGCTGTTTTTGTTCTTTTTGCGTAAGAAATTGTTCTATCTTAGAATATAATGGTGAGAAATCATAGACGTCAGTTTTCTTTCCTTGTTCGTCTGTATGTTGAACAATTTGCATCATCTGTTTTTCAATTAATAAATTCAATTGATTATATAGCTGATTTGTTGTCCAATTTAAACGCTTAGCTAATCGTTCTAAATTAGGAAATCGCTCACCTTTTTGTTCAAAACGCGTCAATTGTAACCAAAGCAAGAATTCTTCATTGGTCATTCCTAATTCTTGATAATAATCGATCATCAAATTACTAATAGTAGTATGTCCCATTGATAAATATTTTTTTAACATTTATTTCACTCTTTCGATAAAAAAAGATGGAGGTTTAGTTCACTAAACACATGCCATCTTTTCTTAATTATTTTGCCACTGCTGCAATAATTTCAATTTCAACCAATACATCTTTAGGTAGACGTGCCACTTCAACAGCTGAGCGAGCCGGCAATTGATTTTTAAATAAAGTACCATATACTTCGTTAAAAGCCACAAAATCATCCATATTTTTTAAGAAACAAGTTGTTTTAACAATGGAGTCTGCAGTTAATTCAGCAGCTTTTAGAATTGCCTGAATATTTTTTAAAACTTGCTCAGTTTGCTCTTGAATAGTTGTTCCAACAATTTCACCCGTTTGCGGATCTAAAGCTATTTGACCTGAGGCGAACAAAAAACCATTAGCTATTCTAGCTTGAACATAAGGGCCAATTGCTTTAGGTGCCTTCTCAGTATGAATAATCAAGACTTTTTCCCTTCCTCTTGTTGACATTGCGCACAAATACCATATACTTCTAAACGATGATTATGAATTTCATGATTTGTAATTTTACCAGCAGCCATCTCTACGTCTTCTAATCCTGGATAATAAAAATCCGTAATTTTCCCACAACGTTCGCAAATAACATGATAATGTGGCTTTGTACTAAAATCAAAACGACTTGAGGCATCGCCATATTTCATTTCTTTTAAAAAACCTAAATCTGTAAATAAACGTAGATTATTATATACAGTTGCAACACTAATACCAGGGAAATTTTCCTTAATCCCATGATAAATTTCTTCTGCTGTAGGATGTATATGATGTGCAGATAAATATTCTAAAATAGCGATTCGTTGTGAAGTTAAGCGAATATTTTCTGCTTCTAATTTTGAGATAGCTTCATCTAGCGTCACACTCAATTAAATACCCCCAATTTTCTTGATAAGCCTATTCTACTATTATTTTAGCAATAATGCTAGCAGATTATCCTTAAGGAATTCAATATTTAATTCTTATATTTATAATAAATATTTTGTTTTAAAAAAACACTTTCTATAAAATAACTTTTAAAATGTATCTATTCTTCTATGTAATATATCAAAAAAGAACAAAAATTATTAATTTAAAAGGTAAAAATTAATAAGATTTGTTCTTGAAATTTCTATGTGTTCTAGACTAAAATATTAATCTTCAAATTGATACAGCGCTGTAGATAAGTAACGTTCACCATTATCTGGTAAAAGAACTAATACCTTTTGATCTTTAGATAAGCCTTTCGCAACATCATAAGCAGCTTTTAAAGCAGCTCCTGAAGAAATACCTACTAAAATTCCTTCTTTTTGACCAAAATTACGGGCAGTTGAAATAGCATCATCACTTGCGACTGGAATGACTTCATCATAAATTTCAGTATTTAATGTTTTTGGAACAAAACCTGTACCAATACCTTGAATTTTATGCGATCCAGGATTACCGCCGCTTAAAACAGCCGATTCTTTTGGTTCTACGGCATACACTTTAACATCATCATAAGCAGCTTTTAATGCTTTACCCACTCCACTGACAGTACCACCAGTACCAACACCAGCAACAAACGCTGCTAAAGCATCTTCACCAAATGCTTCAACAATTTCCTTACCTGTAGTTAATTCATGGATTTTTGGATTTTCAGGATTTTCAAATTGTAAAGGCATAAAATAGCCATTTTCTTTGGCTAATTCAGTCGCTTTATTGATTGAACCTTTAATCCCTTCGCTTCCTGGTGTTAAAATTAATTTTGCACCATACGCCTGCATTAATTTACGACGTTCAATACTCATAGTATCAGGCATAACGATAATCACTTGATAACCTTTGGCTGCACCAATCATTGATAAGCCAATCCCAGTATTACCTGATGTTGGCTCGATAATAGTATCTCCTGGTTTTAGTTCACCAGATTTTTCAGCAGCTTCAATCATACTTAAAGCGATGCGATCTTTTACACTACTACCTGGATTAAAGGATTCAACCTTTGCATAAATAGTTGCACCATCTTCGGGTGAGAATTTATTTAATTTAACAATTGGTGTATTTCCGACTAATTCTGTAATTGATTGATAAATCTTTGTCATCTTTCATTACCCCTTTTTCTGATTTGTTTATATTTTACAATAACTATCAAAAAAAACACAAACGATATTTTTTAGCATCTACTAAAGTGATAAACATCTTTTATCACGAATTTTAGCCGAACGATATTAAAAAGAGTGATAAACCATAATTTATACTACGTTTATCACTCTTTTTATAGAATTTATTTGAATCTGTTATAAAAGAAATGTATCAAATTTAGCTATTACTTAATAGATTTATACGTTTCAACAACATTTTCCACAGTAAAACCAAATGAAGCTAATACCTTATCACCTGGTGCTGAAGCGCCAAAACTATCAATGGTAATTGTTTTACCTTTACATTTGACATATTTTTGCCAGCCAAATGAAGAGCCTGCTTCAATAGCTACACGTTTTTTCACGCCACGTGGTAAAACAGCTTCTTTGTATGCTGCAGATTGTTGCTCAAATAATTCCATGCTTGGCATTGATACAACAGAAACATCCATACCTTCTTTTGCTAAAGCTTCTTGTGCTTTGATTGCTAAGTTTACTTCTGAACCTGTCGCAATTAAGATCCCTTCAGGTTGGTCACCTTTTTGTGCAGAAATCACATAAGCGCCTTTAGCAACATTTTCATCGGCATGTTCTTTGGTTCCTTCAATCACAGGTAAGTTTTGACGACTTAACACTAAAATAGTTGGTGTTTCTTTAGAGGTTAAGGCTAATTTCCAAGCGGCACGTGTTTCATTACCGTCTGCTGGACGAATGACTTGCAAGTTTGGCATACTACGTAAACTTGATAATTGTTCGATTGGTTCATGTGTTGGGCCATCTTCACCAACTGCCACTGAATCATGCGTTAAGACATAGATAACTGGCGCTTTTTGGATAGCAGCCAAACGAATTGCTGGACGTAAGTAATCGACAAAGACAAAGAATGTCCCACCGTAGATTTTAGTTCCTCCATGTAATTGAATTCCGTTCATTGCTGCGGCCATTGCAAATTCACGTACACCAAACCAAATATTGCGTCCTTCATATTGTCCTGGTTCAAAATCTTTTTCTGCAGCGACCATCGTATTGTTTGATGCAGATAAATCAGCTGAACCACCCCATAAACTTGGAATAGCTTTCGATAATGCTTGAATCATTTCTTTGCTTGAGACACGACTTGCCTGAGCGGTACCGACTTCATAATGTGGTAAATCTGCCTCCCAATCAGTTGGTAATTCACCAGCAAAGGCTTGTTTAAATTCTTTGGCTAATTCTGGATAAGCTTGTTCGTATTGGGCAAACAAGTTTTCCCATTCAGCTTCAGCTTTTTGACCTTTTTCAACAATAGACTCATGGAAACGAGCTTGTACTTCACTTGGAACAGTAAATTCAGGATAATCCCAACCATAGCTTGCTTTAGCAGCTTGAATGCCCTCTGCTCCTAAAGGTGCCCCGTGCACAGCTGAAGTACCTTGTTTTGGTGCACCAAAACCAATAATAGTTTTTACTTCAATTAAAGTTGGTTGCGTAGTGTTGGCTTTAGCTGTTTCAATCGCTTGTGAGATAGCCGCTAAATCATTACCATCTTCAACTAATAAATGTTGCCAGCCATAAGCTTCAAAACGTTGACCCACCTTTTCAGTAAATGCTTTACTAGTTGGTCCATCTAATGAAATATCGTTTGAATCGTATAAAACAATCAATTTACCAAGTTTCATGTGGCCAGCCATTGAACAAGCTTCTTGAGACACACCTTCCATTAAATCACCATCGCCACATAACGCATAAGTATAGTGATTCATTACTTCAAAGCCTTCACGGTTATATTTAGCAGCTAAATGTGCTTCGGCCATCGCCATCCCTACTGCCATCGCAATTCCTTGACCTAGTGGGCCAGTTGTAGCTTCCACACCATCTGTATGATGAACTTCAGGATGTCCAGGAGTTTTACTTTCCCATTGGCGGAATTGTTTTAAATCCTCAATAGTAACTTGATATCCGGCACAGTGTAATAAGCTATAAAGCAAAGCAGAACCATGACCTGCAGATAAAATAAACCGATCGCGATCGACCCAATTACGAGAAGTAGTTGGATTAATTTTTAAGTGCTTTGTCCATAGTGCGTATGCCATCGGTGCAGCCCCCATTGGTAAACCAGGGTGACCTGAATTAGCTTTTTGAATTGCATCCATACTTAGTGTACGTAATGTATTTACGCCTAGTTGATCAATTGTGTCAAACATCGAAATGCCTCCTAAACAATTATAGTTATTTTTACTTTAATTACGCTTTAATTATAGCGAACTATTGATAAAATAGCAATACTTACTTTTTTTACTTCATCTCAAATCAACAAAACAAGTTGCTTTTCAATCCCAAATTTAGACAACTATCGATTGTGCAGCCCTTTTTGCTTTTGAATTTTTTTCAATTTATCTGGAGTTACATCATTACCGTTTAAATCTACAACCTTCATCCCTTCAATATGATGACGCATCCCTCCACGAAATGCCGCCAAATATTCTTGACGTAAAGCGTGTTGTTCTGCTGTTTCTTCAGAAGTTAATCCTTCTGTTTTTTTCTTTTTTGCTAATTCGTTAATACGAGCAATTTTTTCTTTAGAAAGCATTTGACTAAGTCCTTTCTTAATAGTTTCGTTCTTTATCTATATTAATACAAATTATAAAAAAAACCAAACAATACTCTATTTTTAGCGAACAACAATTCGATAATTATTCATTTTTAAGCGAACGTTCGTTTGATATCTATAGTTAATTATGCTAAAATTAATCTAAAGGACGGTGTTTAAATTGCCGAAACGTAATGAAGATAGACAAATTAACATCTTAAAATATATCCATTCTTTTTTAACCGAAAAAAATTATCCACCCACAGTTAGAGAAATTGCTCAGGCTGTTGATTTAGCCTCTTCTTCAACTGTACATGGACATTTATCTAGATTGGAAAAAAAAGGTTATATTCACCGTGATCCAAGTAAACCTAGAGCTATTGAATTAACCAAATCAGGTCTAAGTAAAATTGGCGCTTCGCTAGCGCAAATCCCAATGGTAGGGACTGTTACAGCAGGTAGTCCGATATTAGCAATTGAGGAAACAACCGATTATTTTCCACTCCCACCTGAATTAAAACATGAAAGTGAACCATTATTTATGTTAACAATCCGCGGTGAAAGTATGATTAACGCTGGGATTTTAGATGGTGATCAAGTCATTGTCAGAAAACAAAGTACAGCTAAAAACGGCGATATCGTAATTGCTATGACTGATGAAGACGAAGTGACTTGTAAAACTTTCTATAAGGAAATCGATCATATTAGATTACAACCAGAAAATGATTATATGGAACCAATCTTACTAAGAAATGTCAGTATTTTAGGAATTGTTGTTGGTTTATATCGTAATTATTAAATCTTCTCTTTTTGAGAAGATTTTTTTATTTTCTCTTTACAATGCGAACAAACATTCGTATAATATAAATACGAACAAATATTCGCATAAAGAGGGATTAATATGAAATATATGAGAAGATTAGCTTTACTAATAATTATTTTCTTTGTTGGTTTATTTTTAGGGACATCAAGTGATTACAATAACTTTCTTTTTTACACACCTTTATTAATTTTATGGATCATGGCTTGGGATGATCGTAGAAATAAGCGCTTAAAGAAAAAGATTCGTCGCCAACATAGCACTATTCAACAAAATCACTACTATTCACTTTATTCGACTGAGGATGAAAATCTTATTTATAGACACTATTAACAAAAAAGGATTTAGCCCAAACTTCTATTTAATTAAAGCAAACGAGAGGTCTTCCCATATTCTGAAGGAAAGACCTCTCGTTTTTTACTGGGACAACGTATTATTCAGCCCTTTTTTATTTACTTTATATTAATTTCTAATCAAATAATCAAATGCTCCTAGTGCTGCTGTGGCACCTGAACCCATTGAGATAATAATTTGCTTATAAGCACTATCTGTACAGTCTCCAGCAGCAAATACACCTGCTAAACTTGTTTGACCATTCTTATCAACAATAATTTCGCCACGATCAGTTCTTTGAATGGTTTCTGGTAACCATTGTGTATTAGGTACTAAACCAATTTGAACGAATACACCAGACAAGTCAACTCTATGTTCGCTGTTATCTTCTCGATTAACATAAACAATACCTTCGACTTCATCTTGACCTACAATTTCTTTAGTTGCTACATTCTTAAGCACGGTTACATTAGTTAATTGAGCTAAGCGATCTTGCAACACTTGATCGGCTTTAAGTTCTGGTAAAAATTCTAAAACATAAACATGTTCAGCTAAACCAGCTAAATCAATAGCCGCTTCGATCCCAGAATTACCACCACCAATAACCGCTACTTTTTTATTCGTAAATAACGGGCCGTCACAATGCGGGCAGTAAGTAACTCCTTTATTCTTAAAGGCTTCTTCCCCTGGAACATTGATATTGCGCCATTTTGCTCCTAATGCAAGTACTACAGATTTCGCACGTAAAATACCACCATTGGCTAGTTCAACTTCTAAAACATCCTCTTTACGAATGTCAACAGCGCGCTGACCTTTCATGATGTCGACTGGGTATTCTTTGACATGTTGTTCGACTTGTGCCATCAATTGTGGACCTTCAGTGTAAGGTGTACCAATCATGTTTTCGATTCCAACAGTTTCATTGACTTGTCCACCAAAAGTTTCTACTAACATACCAGTTTTAATACCCTTGCGTGCTGCGTAGATTGCAGCACTAGCTCCAGCAGGACCACCACCAACAACTAATACATCAAATAAATCTTTTTTAGCAAACACATTAGCATCTTGTGGACCGCTAATTTTTTCAACTAACTGCTCAATACTCATGCGTCCACTAGCAAATTCTTCCCCATTTAGATAAACGGTTGGAACTGCCATAATCTTCTTGTTGTCTACTTCAGCTTTAAACATCCCACCTTCAATCATGGTATGTGAAATACCTGGATTTAAAACTGCAAGAATATTCAAAGCTTGAACAACATCTGGACAATTATGACAAGTTAGACTAACATACGTTTCAAAATGTAATTCACCTTGAATTGCTTGAATCTGTTCGATTAGTGCTTCTTCAATTTTAGGTTTGCGACCAGCTACTTGTAATAGTGCTAAAATAAAAGAAGTAAACTCATGCCCTAATGGCAAACCAGCAAAAGCAATGCCACTAGGTTCTTGGTTTTTACGGTTAACTTGAAAAGAAGGCGTACGATCTAAAGTACGCTCAACTAGCGAAAGTTTTGGTGACATCTCAGCAATTTCAAGTAAAAAGTCTTTTACTTTTTGACTATTTTCATCATTATTTAAACTGGCCACAAACTCAACATCGGATTCTAATAGCTCAAGATACTGAGCTAATTGTGATTTTATTTCAACATCTAAAGCCATTTAACTAAACTCCTACCTATTAAATTTTACCTACTAAATCTAAACTTGGTTTTAAAGTTTCAGTGCCTTCTTTCCATTTAGCTGGACATACTTCACCTGGATGGGTGCGTACATATTGCGCGGCCTTAATTTTATCAATTAATGTACTTGCATCACGACCAATACCGTCTGCATTAATTTCAACAGCTTGAACAATGCCTTCTGGATCAATGATAAATGTACCACGTTGCGCTAAGCCGTCTTCTCCTAATACTTCAAAACCTGCTGAAATTTGATGAGATGGATCACCGATCATAATATATTCTAATTTTGAAATAGCCTCTGAATGATCATGCCATGCTTTGTGCGTGAAATGAGTGTCTGTAGATACAGAATATACTTCTACACCTAATTGTTTTAATGTTGCGTATTGCTCTTGTAAATCTTCTAACTCAGTTGGACATACAAAGGTAAAGTCTGCTGGGTAGAAACACACAATACTCCACTGACCTTTAAAATCTTCTGATGAAACTTCGATAAATTCACCATTATGAAAGGCGTTTGCTTTAAATTCGATAATTTCTTTTCCAATTAATGACATATTGCTATTCCTCCAAATAATTATTTTTTCTAAAGAGATTTTGTTATCTCGTTATCACTATATCTAAATTTATGGAATTGGTCAACTATTTTATAATTATTATAAATAAAAAATATATAAAACATTGAAAAATAGACATAATTCTAATTTAATACTTAAAAATTATCATTTATTGTTTCAAATTCTCAATGTCAATAACTTACAACAAAAAATTAAAACGCTTTCATAATTCTTTAAGTATTTATAGAAAAATACCATTAGATAAAAAGATTCAAAAAGACAACCTGATACCTAATTTTGATATCAGGTGTTGTCATATTATTTTTCCCCAATTAAAAGTGGTACTAAAAATGGATAGCTCGTTAAAAAGTCCAAGATAGACCTTTTTTGCGTAGCAGTCTTGATTTCCAATTGCGCATGATTTTTTTCATCAAGTGAAATCTCAACGGCTTGTTGATGGTCTAATAATACCTGATAAGCCTGCTCTGAAAGTAAATTAAAATCATAGCTGTCATTTTCCATTGTATCAATAAATAGTTGATCAATTATCTTAGCGCTTAATGGATTTTGACTAGTAAAATGCGCATCTAACTGATAGGTATTATCTAATAAGCTACGTTCAACCACAAAACCTAACTGTCGAGCATAATTTAATAGTTGATTTAAATCGTGATTAAACAAAGCTAATTGATTACGCGAATAAATGCCTTCTTCATACCATAAACGAATAAAGACCGCTATTTGATGATCAAAAATCTCTACAGAAAAATCTTCAATATCAAAGGCCAATAACGGAATGAAATCGGGAACAATTCGCTGATCCAAGACATTCATTTGAAATTCAAAAATAATCCGATTTTTTTCATCTAAATGATGCAATACTTGGAAATGTTTAGCTGTCCATAAGTTGAAATTATTTCCTTTATTTAATTTTTGATTAGCTAATGGCCGGAGTAATTCATAACTTAAATATTCGACTAATGTTTGTTTAGCCAAAGCCGAAATTACTTGTGCGTTTATTAAATAATTATGAAATAGCTGAGTTAACTGAGAAAAGTTAGCTTCCATTATCTCCTTACGCAATTTCAAATCACGTAATTCAGCTTCTGCTGCTTCAATAAGTGTCAAAATCTTTTGATGATCGCGTGATTTTGTTTCATCATAGATAGTTTCAGAAGGAACTTCAATTTCAACCAAGTTAGTCGGATTATTCGATTCTACTGTGCGTTCAGCATTAAAATGAACAACTTCTTTGGTAGTCACTTCAACTTTTGATGTTTGCTCATCCATATCAAATTTCCTCCTTTACTGGTTGTAGGTAATCAGCAATAAATTGCATTAGCTCCGCTTCAAGATGCTCGATTGATTGGGCATGTTTTTTCAAAAGACGTAATTCCTTTTTAATTAAAGCACGATGTAATTGTAATTCAAAATACTCATTTTCCATTGCTTGTTTCATTTGATCTTGCTGCGATTTATTGGTGATCTTGCCTTTGGTTTGTTCAATCCTTTGAACTAACTTTTCTTTTGAATGTAGTAATTGTTGATATTCCTCTTCGTTTTTTACTCGATTAAAAATCGTTTTTTGTTGTGCAGTCTGTTCAATTTGTCTATTTAATTGTTGCAAAGTAGTTTCTAATTCCGCTACTTCAGATTGCCAAGTTAGATTTTGCACGTCGAGTTGATTCATTTTATTTTCGAGTTTTAACAATTCAGACTGATCGTTTTCATCAAAATTTCGCCATTCATTTAAAACGGTCGATTGAATGTAGATTTTAGGAACACTTACATCCATTACAATAGTTGGGCGTTGACGATAATACTGATCAATCTTGTAATAATAGATAGTCGGTGAGACTTTCTGAATCAATTGCATATACGGGAATCGTGCAAGAAAGCCATGATGCAATTTTTTTGCCAACAAATCATCAATTTCATGATTTTGATTAGAGGTTTCTTTTAATTCTTTATGCAATTTTCCTTGATAAATGCGATAAATTTCAGCTACATCTTCTGTTTGAATAGCCTTTTCAAAAGATTTTAAATCTTCAAGTAATTGACTAATATTTTTTGAGGCAGTTGCTTTGGCTTCAACAAAACTAAGTTCTTCTTGCATGGTCTCATTTTCATTGAACATAACTATCCCTCCCTATTCTAGTATTCTTTCATTTTAACATTTTTCATCCAGATTTACATGGCTAAAAACTTAACAATATTGATCCTATTAAAAAAGAGTTAAGGACTCATCCCTAACTCCCATACATTTTAGTTTACATAATATTTTTATTTGTCTTTAGTTGTAAAACGAATTCGTCTTTCTTGATCACGATGTAATAACGTTTCTTCTTTCAAATAACTAAAACGTAATTCATCAAGCTCTGGATTTTCTAACATTTGCTCATAACCATTAAATATATCCTGGATATATTTTTTATAAGCTTTTTTCTTCTTTAATCTCTTTTTCATATGACACCGTCCTTCAACACTATATTAACAATTCTATCTCAATATCTCAATCGTTTTTTAGCTTATCCAAGATATAATTGATAAGCCAAGCGTTCCCCAAATGGAATGGGAAAAACTACTTGTCCACGATATTGAAAACCATTAGCTAAAATAACTTTTTGCATACCAATATTCAATTCATGGGTATCAATACGAATATCTTGGTAATCGAGCTGTTGACATTGTTCAACTAGGTGCTTCAAGAACAGCTTGGCGATGCCTTTTCCCATAGTTTCCGCACTAACAGCAACCCGGTGAATCGAAATATACGCTTCATTTCCTTGCCAAGTACCATCGATTGCTGTATAAACTGGATCAACTCCTTCAACTAGCGCTGCCACAGCTAAAATTTTTCCAAGCTCATCGACAAATACGTAGAGCTGTTGCTTGTTGATGTCCTGCTTGATTTGCTCTACTTGCGGTCCATAGCCATTTTGCCACTGAGGTGAGCCTTGTTTTCCGATATAGGCAATCGCCGCATTAAAAATTGTCATAATTTCCTGTAAATCATTCATTCGTGCCAAGCGTAATTGCAAACCAATCATCCTTTCGAGATATCCTTAAATAAAAAAAGAAGCTAAAGAACTGATTACAAATAGTTCCTTCACTTCTATTTACTATATTAATCCTCAATAGTCAATGGCTTTAACTCATAAACAACCATTTCTTGAGTGGATTGAGCAGCAAAAGTCACTTCTAGCTGTTTTTGTTCTACAAATGAGCTAAAAAATCTAGCTGAAGCTACTGATTGACCATCATTTAAGAATAATTCACTAACTGAGCCATCAATAAACCATTGGAGATTCTTTAATGCCGAAGTTAGTTGCGTTTTACGTTCTTCTAGCTGATTCGTATACCAATTAAGTCGAGTCAATTTTAAAGAAAAATCTGTAGCATCATAAGATAAAGTAAGATTTTCGTCAATAGTCAAATCAAAACTAGCTAATCCTGTCGGCTGACTAATGAGTATTTCCAGCTGAGAAGAATGAATGACTGTATTTAAAGCTTGATCAACAGTAAACACCTGTTTTTGCTTACGCAAAGCAGTCAATTCCTCTACCGGCTTTTGAAACAACTGATTGTCTTTTAGATGAAGGGTGCGCGGAATGGTTAAACAATGCAGCCAACCTTCAGTAACTGTTGGCATTGATGATTCAAACTCAGGCTGAGTAATCCCCATCCAACCATAAGATATAACTCGATTTTCATCATAAAAGCTTTGAGGTGCATAATATTCAAAGCCCCAATCCACCTCACGCATATCCATATTGGGCGTGAAATGATTTTCTTGAAAATCACCAGTTAAATAAACAGTCTGATAAATATTTTGATAATTATCACCAGTGGCTTCTATACCCTGTGGCGAATAAATAAACAATGCTTGATCCTTTTGAACAATCAAATCTGGACATTCCCACATATAACCAATTTGCGAAAGCTTGCTTGTATCTGTGATCAAATCGCCCATACTTTCCCATACAATTGCATCTTTAGAACGATAAAGCAAGGTCGTTCCTGTCAAATTTTCACGCTGAGCACCTAGAACCAGATAATAGCATGCGTCTTTTTCGTCATACCATACTTTGGGATCACGAACATGGCGGGTAAAGCCTTTTGGATGCTCAAAAATTGGCCCTTTCTTTTCAAAGGTAAAGCCATCATTTGAAACAGCCAAGCATTGATAGCTATGTTTTTCTCCGGCTTCATCAATTACATTACCGGTATAATAGAGATGTAGTTGATTCTCTATAATGATTGCACTGCCTGAATAAACCCCATCTTTATCATACCAAGCATCAGGAGCCAAAGCGATTGGCGCCCGATGCCAAGTTATAAGGTCTTCAGAGTAGATGTGCCCCCAGTGTTTATTTTTATGGATCGTATCAGCTGGATTTAATTGATAAAATACATGATAGATTCCTTCATATTTTACTAAACCATTTGGATCATTTAGCAAGCCTGCCAAAGGTGTAATATGAAAACCAACAGGATATTTTGAATCCTTTACTTTTCCATCTAACATCTGATATTCCCTTTCTAATTTTGTTTTTTACGCGTTTTCTTGCATTTTATCGCTATAGCCAATTGTATAGGTTAATGCAAAGGCTACCCCAATTGCTACCAAATTAGCCAATAAATATTGGAATAATTGACCATTTAGATATAATAACGTACCAGGAATAACTGTGATTGACATACCTGTACCAGCCAAGCCTAAAAGATTAGCGACAAAACCACCAGCAGCACCACCGATTAAGCCCATTACAAATGGTTTCACATAGCGCAAGTTTACCCCAAAAATAGCTGGTTCAGTAATTCCTAAAAAGGCTGATAACGCTGATGGGAAGCATAATGCTTTTAATTTAGCAGATTTAGTTTTTACCCCAACAGCTAAACAAGCCGCACCTTGAGCAGCAATCGCACATGTGATAATTGCGTTAAAGGCATTTTTACCCGTATTGGCTAATAATTGTACTTCTAAGAAATTAAAGATGTGATGCACACCAGTTACCACGATTAATTGGTTTAAGAAACCGATAATAATTCCGGCTAAACCAAATGGTAAATCTAAAACAAATTCAGTAGCGTTTAAAACAACGGTTTCAAGTGAGTGGAATACTGGACCAATTGCTAATAAACCTAATAAACTCATAATTAATAAAGTTAAGAACGGTGTTAATAACAAATCAAAAGTATCAGGAATCACTTTACGCAAACGTTGTTCTAATTTTGCTCCTAGTAATGAAGCAAAGAAAGCTGGTAAAACAGTACCTTGGTAACCAACGATAGGAATGAAGCCCATTAACATAATTGGCTTAGCTGTACCTGCTGCTACAGCATAGGCATTTGGTAATGAAGGGTTAACTAACATCAAACCTAATACAATACCGATAACTGGGCTACCACCAAATACTCTAAAGGTTGACCAGGCAACTAAAGCTGGTAGAAAAGCAAAAGCTGTATCCGTTAACACTTGCGTATATAATAAGAAATTTGGATCAATTGACTTAGGTGTCATACCAAAAAAACTTAAAATTTGTGGTTGCGTTAATAACCCACGTAAGCCCATAAATAACCCAGTTGCTACTAATACAGGAATAATTGGTACAAAGACATCACCAAATGTGCGAATCATACGTTGAAAAACATTACCAGATTTAGCTGCTTGCGCTTTCATTTCACCTTTTGAAGATTCATTAATCCCTAAAGCAACCACTTCTTCATAAATTTTATTAACCGTACCAGTTCCAAAGATAATTTGATATTGACCTGAGTTAAAAAATGCACCTTTAACTTTCTCAATACCTTCAACAGTTTTAGTGTCAATTTTTGATTGATCATTAACCATTAAACGTAATCGTGTCGCACAGTGAGCTACACTATTAATATTTTCCTTTCCTCCAACAGCTGCAATGACTGCCTTTGCGATTTCGCGATTTTCCATATTATTCTTCCTTTCTTTGCGGTACCGTTCCCACATCGACTAAAAAATAAATAAGAGCGATTTTCTCGTTTGTGGAACCGTTCCCTTATTGCGTCTTGAGTATATCATCCACTTGAAATCGTTGTCAATATATTTTTTACAATTTTTTTACTTTTTTGCTAGCTCAATGTTGATTTGGCTGTTTATTACACAATATTTATCTTTTACGGCTCAAAAAAATAAGCAAATAGACATTCATCTTCAACATCTATTTGCTTATTACATGATACCTAATTTTATAGCTAACTAAATTTGCCTAATTTGCTAGATAACCTACACTTTCACGATGAATCATTTCAGTTGCAATCGTGGTAGTCTCAGGAATTGGTTGTTTTTTCAACATTAATTCAACATATTTAGATGCCATAATTCCTAATTTTTCATGATGTAAATCGATGGTAGTTAAAGATGGATAAACAAACTCCCCGGTTGAATGGCCACCAAATCCTGCAAAAGAAACTTCATTACCGATTTTTAAGTTCAAATGATGCGCTGCTTTCATTAAACCAATCGCAATATTATCCGTTGCACCTACATAAAGCGTTTCATCAGCTGATGGTAAAATCTCTAACCCTAACTTGTAAGCATCCTCTACCATAAAGGTTGATTCATAGGTCTTAATGGTATCGATACCAATCTCATTAAACCCGTCTATCACTCCACGTTTGCGATGAATCCCCACTTCTACGTCATTTTCACTAACCCCAACATAAGCAATTTTTTTATGTCCATAACGCTGTAAACCCAACGCCATTTGTCGACCGGCAAAATAATTGTCTTGAGTTAAGGTCATCAGTCGACGATCTTTTTGCCCTAAGACTAATACTGGTGTCTTTAATTGATTAATCACCTTAATATGTTCATCAGTAATAGCAACTGCCATTAAAACAATTGCGGCAATTTTATTTTGTTGTAAATTGTATAAACTTTCAATTTCTCGCTCGATAGTTAGTTCAGAATTGACCATCATAATTTGTCGACCGTATTCACGCTCACTTTTTTCTAATCCTGAAAGCATCCGAACAACTGAAGGCGAATCTAACCGTGGTATGATTACACCAGTAAAATTACTCTTTTGAGATTTAAGATTCCGAGCAAACTCATTAGGGGTATAATTATATTTCTGAATAATTTTTTCTATTTTTTTAGCTGTTTCTTGGCTGACATAGCCTTGATTCAAATACCTAGATACAGTACTTTTAGATACTTTTGCCTCTTTGGCAATTTGATTTATCGTAACCATTATCCACACCCCACAATCCAATATTGATTTTTATTCCTATTTATGTTTAACAACATCTAAAAATAACAGCGATGTCAAAATTATTCCCACTTTGTAATTATACTAATAAACATCCAGATAGACAAGAATTGCATTCAAGATTTTATAAAATTATTTGATATAACATATAACATATAACATTTTTTTATCATTATTAGTTATCATTAGTCTAAAAGTGGATAGTCTTGCTATAATTTCGATAGGAGCGTGATTATATGTCAAAAATACAATATTATCTAACTTACTTTGGTCTATTTACAATTGCTTATAATCTTTTATGCATACTTAATCACACTAGATCAGTTAAAGGTGGCATAATTTTAATAATTGAAGGCATTCTAGGGATTGCCTGTCTATTTCTCCCGAATATCTTATCCAAAATATTCAGTATATCTTTTCCCAAAGAACTAATCATAATATATTTGTTTTTTATTTTTATATCGGTTTTTTTAGGAACTTGTTTACATCTGATTACTCATATTCCTTTCTACGATAAAATATTACATGCATCAAGCCCTATCTTATTAACTTTTATCGGTTATGGGTTAATCGCCGCCTTTATTCCTAAACAAATCATTACTAGTGTATCCCCATGGTTATTTTTGATTTTTGGTATGGCATTTGCTGAAATGTGCGGTGTTTTCTGGGAATTTTGGGAATATAGCTGTGATGCGTTATTCAAAATGAATTTGCAACGTTTCTCTTTAAGTAATGGCACCTTATTAGTTGGTAGACAAGCCTTAATGGATACGATGGGTGATTTATTGGTCAATACTTTAGGGGCATTAATAGCTTTGGTCTATTCATTTTTTAAATATAGACAAAATCCGCAATTTTTCTTACATTTTGAGATTTCGATTAAATAAAGATTAATTTATTGTTTTTACAATTATCCAACTATTTAGCATCTTTAAAAATAGTGTTATAATGTCTTTTCGAATAAAGGATAAGGGGCGCAAACAATGGAACATTTAAAATACCGTAGTGTTTTTGATATAATCGGACCGGTCATGGTCGGCCCTAGCAGTTCCCATACTGCAGGAGCAGCTAGAATTGGTAAAATTGTCCGGACCATCTTTGGTGAACAACCTGATAGTGTAGATATCTTACTTTTTGAATCATTTGCCAAAACCTACCGAGGACATGGTACTGACATCGCGCTTGTCGGTGGATTATTAGGGATGGAGCCTGATGACGAACGTTTAGCTGATTCTTTAAAAATTGCCTATGAAAATAATATGGAAGTACTTTTTGTGCCAAAAAAAGAAAAAGCCGAACATCCAAATCTTGTAAAAATGATTTTAAAAAAAGGCAAACGAACAATGAGTGTCACGGGTATTTCAATCGGTGGTGGGAACATCCAAATTTCTGAACTCAATGGTTTTAAAATTTCGCTGACAATGGGTACCCCAACCATTATCACTGTACATCAAGACGTTCCTGGTATTGTAGCACAAGTCAGTACACTACTTTCAAATCTAAATGTCAATATTGGAACGATGACAGTAACTAGGGAATCAAAAGGTGAAAAAGCGATTATGATTATTGAAATCGATGAAAGACAACCAGAAATTTGTCAGCAATTAAAGCAACTGGCTCATATTGATTCTGTAACATACTTTGACTAGGAGAAAAAAATTATGTTTTATACCATTCAAGATATTATTGATCAAAGTGCGCAGTATCCTTCAGTCGCAGAATTAATGATTCATACTGAAATCGAATTAACTGGGCGATCAAGAGAACAGATTTTAAGTTTAATGCAAAAAAATTTAACCGTTATGAAACAATCAATTAAACAAGGAAATGCTGGAGTACAATCAGTAACCGGCCTAACTGGTTATGATGCTACTAAATTAAATGATTATATTGAAAAAGCAGATTTCTATTCAGGAAAAACCATCTTACAAGCTGTACGTAATGCAATTGCAGTCAATGAAGTCAATGCCAAAATGGGCCTAATTTGTGCTACACCCACTGCTGGTAGTGCTGGTATTGTACCTGGTGTTTTAATGGCGGTGATTGATCATTTGCAACTAGATGAAAAAGGCCAATTAGACTTTTTATTTACGGCTGGTGCATTTGGCTTAGTGATTGCTAACAATGCTTCAATTGCTGGAGCTGAAGGTGGCTGTCAAGCAGAAGTAGGTTCTGCTAGCGCAATGGCAAGTGCGGCGTTAGTCTGTGCAAAAGGCGGCTCTGCCATACAAGCAGCTCATGCTGTTGCCATTACTTTAAAAAACATGCTCGGGCTAATTTGTGATCCGGTTGCCGGATTAGTGGAAGTTCCTTGTGTTAAACGCAATGCTTTGGGTGCTTCACAAGCGATGATTTCAGCGGATATGGCATTAGCAGGTATTCAAAGTGTCATTCCGCCAGATGAAGTAGTTGCTACAATGTATCGCGTAGGACGTCAAATGCCATCTATTTTTAAAGAAACTGCTGAAGGTGGTTTAGCCGTTAGTCCAACCGGTAAAAAATTACAAGAACAAATTTTACAGCAACAAAAATAAGCGATATCAGACTATCTAAGCCAAAAAAGTTAGTAACTTGCTAACTTTTTTTTTGGCTTTTTCTATAGATAGCATTTTTATCGCTTTTTATGCTGTAATTTTTGTACCTATCGATTGAATTTGATTATTAATATTCACTTGTGCTACACCAGATAAAATGGCTTTTTTGGCGCTATTTAATTTAGGAATCATGCCACCTGTAATCACTTGTTCCATTTTTAATTGCTCAATTTGTTGAATAGAAACTTCTTTTAACCAATCTTTATCTTTTTTTATTCCCGGAACATCTGTTAATAAAAACAATTGATCTGCTTGTAAACTTGCCGCAATCTGACAGGCAGCTTCATCGGCATTAATGTTTAACCATTGACCATTTGACGTTACACCTAATGGCGCAATAATGGGCAGTTGATTTTTTTGAACAAATGATTCTAATAATTGACTATTTACATGTGTTACCTGACCAACAAAACCAAATTTTTTTTCATCAATCATTTTACCTTCAATTAAGCGATCAAAGCCTGCATGTAAACAAACCGGATGAAAACCTTCTTTTTGAAAAACACTTGTTAACATCGGCTGAACTTGTCCTAGTAAAACCATTCGAGTAATTTCTAAAGTTTTTAAATCAGTCACTCGTAACCCTTCGCATACTTTTTTATGTAAACCAAAATGCTCCATCATCGTAGTGATGTATTGTCCTCCACCATGGACAATATAGACTTGATTTCCTTCTTGTTGCCATTTTCTAAGAGTCTTAAAAAAGGAGTCATCTAGGTTTTTAGAAGCAATGCCACCCATTTTTATTACTATTTTTTTCATATCGCTACCCCTTTTTTATGTGTGATACAAAGCGTTGATTTTGACATATTCATAAGTTAAATCACAGCCCCAAGCACGAGAAATGGCCGAGCCATCAGATAATACCACCTGAATTACGACTTCATCTGTTTTTAAAGATTCACTTAATTGATTAGCATCAAAAATCGTTGGTTGCCCATTTTCAAATACCAAAGTATCCGCTAAATAGATTTGAATCGTTTCTGGATCAAATACAACACCACTATAACCTAAAGCGCATAAGATCCGCCCCCAATTTGGATCTTGACCAAAAATGGCACTTTTTACTAAACTTGAGCCTACGACAGATTTAGCCAACATTCTAGCATCAGAAACATTTTTTGCTCCGGTGACAATCGTTTCGATTAATTTAGTCGCCCCTTCACCATCTTTAGCAATCATCTTGGCTAAATCAGTCAATACTTGCGTAAACATTGCTTTGAACTTAGCAAATTCAGGCGTATCCTTTTGAATTTCAGGCATCCCTGACATACCATTTGCCATAACTAATACCATATCATTGGTTGAAGTATCCCCATCAATCGTAATTTGATTAAATGTAACTTCAGTTAACTCACTTAGTAGTTCTTGTAATAAACTACTAGAAATATTTGCATCAGTAGTGATGAAACCTAGCATGGTTGCCATATTTGGATGAATCATACCTGAACCTTTAGCGCAACCAGCTACGGTTACTTGATATTGATCAAAATCATCTTGATAAACACTCACTTTTTGTGTCGTATCCGTAGTTAGAATCGCTTCTTGAAAGGCTTGAGCTTCTTTTATTGGTTTTGCTTCGAGCAATTCAATGCCGGCTTTTATTTGAACCATTGGTAAAGTTTTGCCGATAATTCCTGTAGAAGCTACCGCAACATATTCTGCAGGGATATTTAATGCTTGAGCGGTTAACTTACACATTTCCTTAGCATCCATTCTGCCTTTTTCACCCGTACAAGCATTGGCATTGCCTGAATTGATAATAATCGCTTGTAATTTTTGCAGGGCAAGCTTTTCTTTAGTTAAAATAACCGGGGCAGCCTTCACTTGATTCGTTGTAAAAACTCCCGCAACACTAGCTATTTTTTTAGAATATAACCAACCAATATCTTTTTTCTTTCTTTTTAAACCACAATGCAAGCCATCAGCTACAAAGCCCTTGGGACTTGCAATAGTACCATCTATTTTTTTCATTGAACAACACTCCTTTTAACTTACTTATGGGAAAATCGGCATCTGCATAAGTCCGGTTGTTTGTGGCAAACCTGCCCAGATATTAAAGTTTTGAATGGCTTGTCCACTGGCACCTTTGATTAAATTATCAATCACAGCAACGGCCGTTAAAATTTTTGTTGCTTTGTTATAACCAAAACCAATATCACAATAATTCGAACCAATGACTTGTTGGAGTTGCGGTAGTTGATTAATTGGTTGAATGCGAACAAAAGGTTGGTCTATATAACATTTACGATAAGCATTTGTTACTAATTCGACAGTCTGATTAGCTGCTAAACGTAAATATGCCGAAACGAAAATTCCACGTTTTACCGGAATTAAAGAAGTGGTAAAATGTAAATGTTGTAATTTTGGTGCCCATTGTTGCAAAAACTGGATAATCTCTGGAATATGTTGATGTCGGTTTAATTTATACATCGTCATATTTTCATCCACATTGACAAAATGGCTACTTTGCGTTAAGTTTTTTCCTGCGCCGGATAATCCTGATTTAGCATCAATAATTATTGAATCCAAATCAATTACTTGATTTTTAACTAATGGTGCCAATAAAAGATTACAAGCGGTTGCATAACACCCGGGATTAGAAAGCAAATTGCCTTTTTTGATTGAAAATTCTGGCAGAGCATAAATAGCCTGCTTTAAAATTTCTTGATCACAAGCAGAGCGCTGATACCAACTTTCATATTGACTCGGTTCTTTTAATCGTAAATCCCCGGATAAATCAATCACTAAAAAATTATTTTCTACAAATGGCGCTACCAACTCTTTAGTAACCCCAGCTGGTGTTGCAAAAAACACTAAATCATTTTCTTGCATAATTTTTTGCGCATTAAATGCTTCAATGGTCGCTTCTAATCCTTTTAAATGTGGATACATTGTAGCAATAGAAATTGGTTCTTCTTCACTGCGATGGATGGTTCCCAAAGTTAGATACGGATGTTGTTGGATTAGTCGAATTAATTCAATACCGGTATAACCAGTTACCCCAACAATTGCTGCTTTCATAAATACTTCACTACTTTCTATCCTGCCAAGACTTTTTCTAAAATTGCTAATGCTAAAGCTACTTCTTCTTGACTAATGGTTAATGGTGGTAACAATCTTAATACATTTTTACCTGCTTTTAAGGTTAGTAATCCTTGTTTTTCTAAGGTGTTCATTACCGATGCTAAAACTAAAGAATCACTTAATTCAATGCCTATCATCAACCCTTTTCCACGAATATCAATGATTTTTTTTGAAGAAATCTGCTTTAACCCATTGAAAAATTGAGTACTACGTTGACAAACATTTTCCATCAATTCTGGCTGTTTCACTAAATCTAAAACCTTGTCCGCTACACTTAAGGCTAGTGGATTTCCACCGAATGTACTACCATGACTACCTGGTCCAAATGATGCTGCCAAATATGTTTTTCCAAGCATCGCGCCTAGTGGTAAACCATTTGCCAAAGCTTTGGCGCTAGTAATAATATCTGGTTCAATATCATATTGTTCATAAGCAAATAATGTACCTGTACGGCCAATTCCCGTTTGTACTTCATCAACAATAAATAAAATCCCCTGCTTTTGGCATAGTTTAAACAATTCCTTAATCCAACCTTTATAGGCAACATGAATGCCACTTTCGCCTTGAATTAATTCAACAATTACAGCAGCTACTTCATGATTTAAACTTTCTGCAATTTCTTCAATATCATTAAAAGGAAAATACGAAACATCATCTAACATTGGACCAAAACCTTGTTGAATACTACTTTGGCCAGTTAAACTCATCGCTCCATAAGTTCGACCGTGAAATGATTGTTGAAAACTAAACACTTTGTTGCGACCAGTAGCTTTTTTCGCTAGCTTCAAAGCCGCCTCATTCGCTTCAGTTCCGCTATTACAAAAAAAGGCAACATAATCTTTGTTATCAGCTAATTTTTCTGCTACAGATTCTTGTAGACTATTTGTATATAAATTAGATGTATGCCAAATTTTGTCCACTTGATCTTTCAAGGCTTTTGTTAATACTGGATGATGATGACCAAGACTGGATACACCTATCCCACTAGTTAAATCTAAATATTGTTTACCCAATTGATCAGTGACATTACAACCCTCTCCATTAACTAATTCAATTGGCTTTCTTTGGTAATTTTGAAATAAAAAGGTCATAACCAACACCCCTTCGTTATTATGTGTATAAATATACAACTTTACCCAAGATATTTCAAGCGTTAATTGAATATTTTTTGGAATTTTATTCATAATTTCTAATATTTTTAGTTAAAAATGCTTAAAATGCATAAAAAATAAGCAATACCTTTTAAAGATATTGCT
>DYWZ01000055.1 GCA_020742395.1 Enterococcus columbae | reverse complement strand
GTTTCACTCCTTAATGGTTTTGGTCGACTTAATTATAGAGGAAACAGATGTCTTTTTCTATCGTTTCAAACAAAAAAGATATTCAGTGTTATCCTCAATTTGAGTAACAACACTAAATATCATAGAACCTTAATTGTGTAATCAAGGATTGTTTTTGGGCTAAAATTTGTTCACCAATCGTTGTTTCTTTAATTAAGGTTCGGTCATTAACCTGATCAATGACACGTTTTACAGAGGTAATGATCTCGCCAGTCGCTAATAATTGATCAGCACCTGGAAAAGCTTGGTGCGTCACTAGCTGAAAGCCATAAGAATTATTCAACAATGAATAGCCAGCAATACCGGTTTGTTTTTGATAAGCCTTAGATAACCCTCCATCGATAACAAACAATAAGCCTTCTCCACGAATAGGTGATTCCCCCTTAAGCGTTTTAACTGGGGTATGTCCATTGATAATTCTCGATTTTAACGGACTTAATTGAAATTCCTCCAGAATCATCTCACAAATTTTAGCTGAATTCCGATAAGTATAGTAGGCATTTTTTTCTTCATAATGGGTGGTGTTATCTTGAATGAAATAACGCTCAAAGGTGGTCATTTTTTTCTTACCAAAGAGGGGAGAAAATGCACCACACCAGCAATACCAAATCAAATCGGTTGAAAAATCTTCACGACTATATTGGTTTTGGCTGCTTTTACGAATATGATATTCAAAGAAATCAAAAAGCTCTTTTCCACGATAACTACAATCATGCACCTGAAATGCTAAAAATTCACCCGATTCAGCTAATGGCATACAACCATGATAGAGTAGCTGTTGATTATAAATTAAATACATCGATCCTTTTTGTAACAAAAAGTCAATATGCTTTTTCATTTTTGGTGAATTTTGAAAGGATTGCATCAAGCTATCCAATACAAAACGTTCCTCGACAGTTAGTGCTAACGGATTTTTGGGATCAATGGTTTGAAAACAAGTATGTGTTAGCTTATATTGCTTGCCGGCTAGATGGATGGTTTGGTTCGGATAATCAATTTGTTGTAGATAATTTTGCTCTTGCATTTGAAACTCTGGTCGGCGTTTAATCAGTTGTTGCTCAATTTTAAATTGAATGATGGCTAATGCTTGATGCACACGGACTAGGATTTCTTTTTCTGATTGTAAGCGATAGACGGAAGCTTTACTTTCCTTTGGTTGAAAAGCGGGATTGTCTTGATAGATTTTTTCAGCAAATAAAAATAACGGACGAAGATTAATCCCATAGGCGGCTTCAATTTCGTACAAATATTGATATCTTGTAGCAATTCTTAAGAGATTTAATAAGCAAGCTTCTGAACCGAAATATGCCCCCATCCACAGTATATCGTGATTGCCCCATTGAATATCAACAGCAGGAAGATCAATTATGGTATCCATTATTTTTTCAGCCTCTGGGCCACGATCAAAAATATCACCGACAATATGAATATGATCAATCACTAATGTCCGAATGGATTGGGCTAGGGCCTTAATAAAGGGCATGCCTTCTTTTAATTGCAGGAGGTAGTCAATCATATTTTGTCGATAATGCGCTTTATCAGCAAAATGCGTATCCGTATAAATCAATTCTTCAATGATATAGCAATATTCTTTGGGGAGCTTTTTGCGAACTTTAGAGCGCGTATATTTGCTAGATACAAAGGAGATAAGTTTTAACAGTTGCTTAATCGTATGCTCCTGCCAAGTAAGCTGTTGAAAGTCAAATAATTGTGGATTGACTTCAATTTTTTCTGGATAGGCAATTAGCAAAGTTAAAGAATTTATTTGAGATTCAGTGAGTGAGGTTGTAAAACAATCACTAATCTTTTCTTTTAAATTTCCAGCACACGTTCTAAGAATATAGTCAAAGGCAGAAAATTCGCCATGAATATCGCTAATATATAATTCCGTTCCTTTCGGTAAATTTAAAATAGCTTCAAGATTAATCAATTCGGTAAGCATTTCTTGGTGGGTTAAATGGGTAGTCATGCAATCATCCTTTTCGTTCAGATAGGAAAAGAGTAGCTAATAGAAGGTTCATCAGTTTGGTAATCAAGTCAAAGGATGAATTTCAAGGTGCTACTCTCAATTATACATTAATTACTTTGCTTTTTTAGATGCTCTTGAATGACAAAAGCAGATTCTTCAATCGATTTTTCAGTTACATCAATTACCGGAATTTCTAGTTTTTTAAATAATTCATTCGCATAAGCTAACTCTTTTTCAATTCGATGAATATCGCTATAGTTGGAGTCTTGATTTAATCCGAGTGCTTGTAAACGATTTTGACGGATTTTAACCAAGGCTTCAGGTGCACAAATTAAACCAAACATTTTTTCTTTCGGTAGTTGATAGATTATTTCAGGAATAGGAACTTCTGGAATTAAAGGTAAGTTCGCTGTTTTAACCGATTTATTGGCCAAATACATCGACAATGGTGTTTTAGAAGTTCTGGAAATTCCTAATAGAACAACATCAGCCTATGCAAATCCATGAGGATCCTTCCCGTCATCATATTTAACAGCAAATTCAATCGCACTGATTCGATTAAAATAATCTGCATTTAATTTATGCACAATCCCAGGCTGTTGAATAGGAGCGGTGCCTGTTTTGGATTGCAGGATTTCAAAGAATGGATTCATCAAATCGATATATTGTAAACCAGTTTTTTCAGCAAAGCTACGCGCCGACATTGCTAGCTGTGCATTCACAAGTGTGCTAACTACAATGGCTTTATCCTTAACTGCATCGCGCAAGATTTCAATTAATTGTTCTTCATGGTTTACAAAGGGAAATCGATAATTATTATGAAAGATAATATCTGGGTATTGTACGGTAACGGCGGCAATCAGCTTTTGTGAGGTTTCACCAATGGAATCTGAGACAGTATAAATCAGAACTTCTTTTTTCATTATTCATAACTCTTTATTATCTATTCATTTCAGTGTTTGTTGCGGCTTGTATAATATGCGATAAAATACGTGTTTTGGTAATTTTACCAACTATTTTACGACTATTTGGCGCTTCAACAACTGGAAGTGCTTCTAAATCATGTTGTAACATTTGATTAGCCACCTCTAATAAGGTGTCATCAGGTGTGCAAGTTAGTGCATTGGCTAAACGCGTCATGCAAATTGCAACGGGTGTTTGATGATTATCCGTAGTCAAAGCACCTCGTAATAAATCTTTTTGATTAAGCGCTCCCATTAATAAGCCTTGTTCATCAATGACAAAGATTGAACGTACATTATACATAAATAAATTTGTAATGGCATCTCTAATGGAAGTGGATTGATCAATTAATAGTGGTGAGACCATTAATTCCTTAACCGTATTTTTAAATATTTGATCGAATAAAAATGGTTCGATTTGTGTACCTGAATAAGTATAGCCAATTTTGGGCGATGCCTGTAAGATACCAGCCAAGGTTAAAAACGATAAATCTGCTCGCAGTGTCGCCCGAGAAATACCGACGAGTTCAGCGATTTTTTCACCGCTAACCGGTTGACTGTCTTTTACTATGTCGATAATTTTTTGTTGACGTGCACTTAATTCCATAAAAACTCCCTCCTTTATTAGTTAATTATTGCAAATTTGACTTTATTATACTACAAAAAAGAAAACAATCAACGGAATATGTGTATTATTTTTGTATTTATAGATTAATATGTGTCATAAATGTTGAGATGATTTTTTGTGAGAAAATTTTGGTGAGCGCTTGACAAATATAGTAAAAAGGACTATAACTATTATAGTAAATAATACCAAAATAAACATGTGCGTATTTTATTTTTTTATTTTTTAAAAGTATTTTTTACCAAAATAATTCTGCTTATAAAATCAATATTTCAGCTGCTTTATTTACAAAACAACTCTAATAAGTATTTTATGTGAGAAGATAAACGAACAGGAGAATGAGAAGATGACGACAAATTATAACTCATCAGATTATTTAGCAAAAATTGACGCGTGGTGGAGAGCAGCCAATTATATTTCAGTTGGTCAAATGTATTTAAAGGATAATCCACTTTTAAGAAATGAAGTAAAACGAGAAGATTTAAAAATTCACCCAATTGGTCACTGGGGTACCATTGCTGGTCAAAACTTTATTTATGCGCATTTAAATCGTGCAATTAATAAATATGATTTAAATATGTTTTATATTGAAGGTCCTGGTCATGGTGGACAGGTAATGGTTTCTAATTCTTATTTAGATGGAAGCTATACGGAAATCTATCCTGAAATCACACAAGATGCTGCAGGTTTGAAGAAATTATTCAAAATTTTCTCATTCCCTGGTGGAATCGCTTCACATGCTGCACCAGAAACACCTGGTTCTATTCATGAAGGGGGCGAATTAGGGTATTCTTTATCTCATGCAACAGGAGCAATCTTAGATAATCCAGATGTCATTGCAGCTGCAGTAGTGGGTGATGGTGAATCTGAAACGGGTCCATTGGCTGCTGGATGGTTTTCAAATACTTTTATTAACCCAGTAAATGACGGGGCAGTTTTACCAATTTTATATTTAAATGGCGGTAAGATTTCTAACCCTACTATTTTAGCAAGAAAGACAGATGAAGAATTAAAAGCTTACTTTGAAGGCTTAGGCTGGACCCCAATCTTTATGACTGAAAGCCAGTTACCAAAAGCGCATGAAATCATGGCAGCAAAAGTGGATGAAGCAATTGAAATGATTCAAGCAATTCAAAGAAAAGCGCGTGCAAAACGTGCAGAAGATGCTGTAATGCCACGTTGGCCAGTGCTGATCATTCGTACGCCAAAGGGTTGGACCGGTCCGAAACAATGGGCAGATGAACCAATTGAAGGTGGTTTTAGAGCCCATCAAGTACCAATTCCAGTCGATGCTGATCATATGGAGCATGTGGATCAATTAATTAATTGGTTGAAATCTTACAATCCAGATGAATTGTTTGATGAAAATGGGACCTTTAAAGATGAATATAGAGCTATTTCACCTAAAGGCTTCAAGCGGATGTCAGTCAATCCAATTACAAATGGGGGTATAAATCCAAAACCATTATCGATTACTGATTGGCGTAAGCATGCCATTGACACAACAATACCTGGCCAAGTCATTGCCCAAGATATGATAGAGTTTGGTAAATTTGCTCGTGATTTAGTCGTTGAAAATCCAACCAACTTCCGTATTTTTGGCCCAGATGAATCTAAATCAAATCGTCTAAATAAAGTATTTGAGGTAACCAATCGTCAATGGCTTGAAGCCAAAGATAATGCTTATGATGAATGGATTTCACCAGTTGGTCGTGTGATTGATTCACAATTATCTGAACATCAAGCAGAAGGGTTCTTAGAGGGCTATGTTTTAACTGGTCGACATGGTTTCTTCGCTAGCTATGAAGCCTTTTTACGAGTGGTGGATTCAATGATTACCCAACATTTCAAATGGTTACGTAAAGCCAAAGAACAAACTTGGCGTAATGAATATCCATCATTGAATTTAATTGCTACTTCTACCGTATTCCAACAAGATCATAATGGTTATACGCACCAAGATCCAGGCTTATTGACCCATTTAGCGGAAAAGAAACCAGAATTCATTCGAGAATACTTGCCAGCTGATACCAATACTTTGATGGCAGTGATGGAAAAAGCCCTAGCCTCAAAAGAAAAAATTAACTTAATTGTTTCTTCCAAACATCCACGTCCACAATTTTATTCTGTGACAGAAGCAGAAGAGTTAGTGCGCGATGGTTTACGGATTATTGATTGGGCTTCAACTGCTAAAAATGAAAAACCTGATGTAGTTATTGCGGCTGCTGGTACAGAACCAAACTTAGAGGCTCTAGCTGCTATTAGTATTTTGCACAAAGCCTTCCCAAGCTTGAAAATCCGTTTTATCAATGTAGTTGATCTATTAAAACTTCGTCATCCAAAACATGATGCAAGAGGATTATCTGATGAAGCTTTCGATGCTTACTTTACTAAGGATGTACCGGTAATCTTTGCCTTCCATGGTTATGAAGGGTTGGTTCGTGATATCTTCTTTGATCGTAGTAATCATAACCTTTACATTCATGGCTATCGTGAAAATGGGGATATTACGACACCTTTTGATATGCGTGTATTGTCAGAAATGGATCGTTTCCATTTAGCTAAGGATGCGGCTTTAGCTGTATATGGTTCAGATGCTGCTGTTTTTGCTCAAAAAATGGACGATACTATTCAATATCATCATCAATATATTCGTGAACACGGCCAAGATATTCCTGAGGTTGAAAATTGGCACTGGGAAGCTTTAACCAATCATAAAGAATGTCGCTTTTCTTAATGGTTGAATAGTAATTAATTATTGATATAAACAATGTGTGTTTAAATTTTTATTCACACATTGTTTTTTTAATTAAAGTTGCTTGATAGAAAGGTCCATGATACTATAGAAAAAAGTTTTTGCTAATCTTTTTTAGAAAGTAGAGGTTACTGGATGGATTGGATAAATCAAAAGATTAAAGATAGAAAAATATTATTTTTTCAAATATTTTTATCATAACTTGTTATTATACTGGAGTTAGTATCACCATATTTAGAAGGAACAATAATTAATCAACTAATTGCTAGAAATCGTATTTTATTGTATCAATTATTATTTGTTTTAGTTATTGCTTTTATTGCACGAATGGTTGTGTCTTATTTTTCATCTAAAATCAATTATTCTTATATTCCGCAAAAAAGTATTTATGCTCAAAATGAGTTTGTAAAAGATTTTTATTTAAAAGGTACTTTTGTCCTACTAAAAAATGCTCCATCCTATCTACATGATCGAGTAAATAATGATATTGAAGAATATATAAAATACTATTATTCTACTATTCCTTTTATTATAGGTGAATGTACATTAATTATTTATGTCAGCGTTTTCGTATATGGATTAAGTTTTATATTTTTTGTTATTTTTGTTGTGTTGATGATAATCTACCTATTAATTCATCGTTTTAGTCAGTTTAGACTAATTGATCTAGAATATCGTTCAATAGAACTGGGAAATCGTTTGTTTCCACAAAGAAACAATCTATATCATAGGTTGATTGAAATTAAAAGTAAAGAGAATATGCGCGTGGAATATCAGCGATTGAATCATTTATCGATAAAATTAAATGTTCTAATCAATAAAAATTTTATTAGTAAATATTTTATTTCAAGCTCAAAAATTTTCTTTTATCATACAGGTAATGTTTTTTGTAATAGGTGGGGGGATGATTTTTGCTGGTAAGCTAACAGTAGGTTTTTTCATTATTGTCATGCAATATTTTTTGCGTTTATTAAATAGTTTAGATAATATGTTAGAATTTGGCGATGAATATCGTAAAATGCTGATTGCTAAAAAAAGATTGTTAGAGCTTTGCGATTTACCTAATAGTCTTGAAGGAAATATTTTGATTAGAAAAATAGACAATGTTGCTATTCATAATGTAAAGGTCAATATAGAAGATAAGATATTACATGAAAAACCAATCAATTTTTCGTTGCAAAAAGGGAATATATATCAAATAACCGGAAAAAATGGTTCTGGTAAAACAAGTTTATTATTGACGTTAACAGGGGTATATAAAGGAAACTATACAGGAAAAATTTTAGTTAATGGCTATGAGTTGAGAGATATAAATACACTTGAATTAAGAAAGCAGTGTGTTTCTTGTATGATGCAAAATGAATATTTACAAGAAATTACAATAAAAGAATATGTGACTACTTATTTAAGTTTAACTGAGGTTGAATCGATTTTAGATATCCCTAGTTTTCAGCCAATTTTTAACGGTGAAAAATTTAATCTGAAAAAATTTTATGAAAATAAACTAAATGAATTATCTGGTGGCGAAAGACAAATTATTCAGTTTTTTGTGACTATCACAAAACCTGATACAAGTTTGCTTATTTTAGAAGAATCATTTTCCAATATAGCTGCTTTTATTGATCATTATTTACCTGATCTATTTGAAGAATTAAGTAGGCATTGCATTATTCTATTAGTTACTCATCGACCAATCGAAAAGTTAGCATGTAAATATATTCCAACTTAATTGAAAGCTAGTATATAAAACGTTTTGTTAGTTAATAAACTTGCATATTGAGTATAGTTTAAGTTAAAATATAGTTAAGTAATTATATGGAGGAATGTAATTTGAATATTGGCAAACCCAGAAAGCTTGGCAGAACCATTGGAGAAATTGAAGAAGGAGATTCGTTATCGTTAACAGAATCAATTGAAGATCAGCAATTGTTATTGTATTTAGGCCTAACAAACGATGCAAATCCACTTTATATTCAACACGATTATGCAAAACAAACTGAATATGAGCGTCCAATTGTTCCTAGTGTAATGTTGATGGGGCTCATTACTAGTGCAATCTCTAAACATTTGCCTGGACCAGGATCGCATGTTGTGAACTTTTCGATGAATTTTGTCGAGCCTGTTTATCACTACGAAACCCTTACTTTTATGTTTGAAGTAATCAAAGTAGATAAAATGAAAGGGGTTATTACAATTTCTGTGGAAGCAGTTAATCAAGAAGAAAATCGTGTATTGGATGCAGTAGTGATGGTACAACCACCGATGATTCATTCTGATGAGCTAGTAGAAGAATAATTACTAACAAGAAATAAAAATGTATGTTATAGGAGTGGTAGTTTAAATGAACCAAGAAACGTATTTAACAAATGGGTTAAACCGTTTTTATGCAAAAGTTTATGGTATTTTTGGAATTGGTCTAGCAATTAGTGCGCTAGCAGCGTATTTATGTTCAACTGTCTTTTTAAACCAATTTTTAGGTTTAATTAATCAGATGACCTTTATAGTTTTATGGATTTTTGAGATTGTTTTAGTTTTAGTGATGAGTCGACAAGCATTTAAAAATCCAGCATTGACATTGGCCGGATTTTTAGTTTATTCATTACTTAATGGTGTGACGTTAAGTGTTACGTTATTAACCTATGATTTTGGCACAGTAACCACAGCCTTTGTAAGTAGTGCGGTAACTTTTCTTTCTATGGCAGCTATCGGTGTGTTTATCAAGAAAGATTTATCGGCAGTGGGTCGTACTGCGATGTCCTTTTTGATTGGTGTTTTAGTGTTGATGATTGTCAATCTATTTATGGCAAGTAGTACGCTAGATTACTTTATCTCATTTGTGTTGATTTTAATTTTTAGTGGCCTAACCGCTTATGATAATCAACGCATCCGTACATTGTATTTTGAGCATCAAGCAGAAAACGATTTTGGTTTAGCTAGCTTCATGGCTTTACAATTGTATTTAGATTTTATTAACTTATTCTTGGCATTTGTTCGTATCTTTGCCAGAGATTAGTCTATTTAACAGCGGTGATTTATCCTGATTTTAGGATAAGTCATCGCTTTTTTGGTATAATAGCTAGCTTAGGAAATTTGGCTCTATAATAAATTGGACTGATGAATCAAAATCGATTCTTCAGTCCAATTTTTCATTTTAGGTATAAAAAAACATACCGTTCTCTGATATGATTAAATCACCACAAATAACCCAAGAGAGGACGGTATG